>JBJESR010000147.1:6208-13212 GCA_051882895.1 Lentihominibacter sp. | reverse complement strand
AAAGCTACAGTTCTCAACCGCTATTTCGAAAGTTTTTAAATCGCAGCCTTTCTGTTTCTTTCGAACGATGTGATTTTCATTTTCATTTCGAAAGAGTCACTCACTCTTTTACAGTATTTGTATTTTTATCCCAGTTTTATTTTCCTTTTTTTAGCAGTATTTATTAATATTTCCTGATTTAGTGTATATCTCTTTCGAAATGCACAGCTAAAACACATTATTTCGAAAATTCTCAGTGAGCCTACGCCGGCCCAAGATAGACCTGCTATCATAACACCTCCTCATGTGTCAAAATCTCTCAGATCACTTACACAATTTATCCTCGACACATTTCTCTGAAGGTTTACAGATACGCCATAGTATACATTCTCTTGCACATACTTCAAATTATTGTTAAAATATGCTTGGCAGTCTGTGCCCGGTTCCCGGGCACACCACATTGCAGCAGCAGAACCGCAGTTACCCGCATTCACGGCTATACTGCCTGACACCTGATACTGACTGCAGGACAGACACTGCTGAAATCCCGGAAATATCGAAACGATATTTCCTACATAATAATAAAACCAGGAAATATCGCCGGCGATATTTCCATCATCACAACCATACAGCTAAGAAAGGAGACTCAGGCGCACTCAGCCTGCGGCACCGACATCATGGCACCGTGACGCAATGACACCATGATGACGCACCCGGACAGGAAGCAGATAACGCCTGATAACACAGATATGGACTACAACAGACTTGCGGAATTACTGTTCCCGCATATCGACAAAACCCCTGAAGACTACGAGGCAATGTTCCCGAAGAGGGACCTGCCGGAAGGCGCCATGGTAACAAGGCTCGGACCGAGTCCGACAGGATTCATACACCTGGGAAACCTTTACGGAGCCTTCGTTGACGAGAGGCTGGCACACCAGTCCGGCGGCACTTTCTACCTCAGAATCGAAGACACCGACGACAAAAGATACGTCGAAGGCGCAGTGGAAACAATCATCACATCCCTTAAATTCTTCGACATCAACTTCGACGAAGGTGCACTCCTGGACGGAGAGACCGGAAACTACGGACCATACTATCAGAGCCAGCGCGGAGAAATCTACCAGTGTTTTGTAAAAGAACTTGTGAAGAAGGGTCTGGCTTACCCATGCTTCCTCACTGAAGACGAGCTGGCTGCCATCAGACAGACGCAGGAAGCCGCCAAGGAAACAACAGGCATTTACGGCAAATACGCTGAAGCCAGCAGAAACCTCAGTCTGGAAGAAATCGAAGCCAACATCAGAGCAGGCAAGCCGTACGTAGTGAGACTCAAATCATCAGGAAACCACGACCTGCCGACTGAAGAAATCAGGCACATCAAAGTGGAGGATGCCATCAGAGGTACACTTTCCATGCCTGAAAACAACCAGGATGTCATCATCCTCAAGGCCACCGGCATCCCGACATACCACTTCGCCCACGTCATCGACGACTATTTCATGAGAACCACTCACGTGATAAGAGGCGAAGAATGGCTCATGTCACTGCCGATCCACGTTGAGCTTTTTGAGAAGCTGGGATTTGAAATGCCGGTTTACTGCCATACCGCACAGCTGATGAAGCTGGACAACGGCAACAAGAGAAAACTCAGCAAGAGAAAGGATCCGGAGCTGTCGCTGGACTACTACAGACAGGAAGGCTACCATCCGCAGGCTGTAAAGGAATACCTGCTGACCATCCTGAACTCCAACTTTGAAGAATGGCGTATCGACAATCCGGATGCACCGATAGACGACTTTAAATTCACAACTGAGAAAATGAGCAGCGGCGGAGCACTTTTTGACCTGAACAAGCTCAACGACGTATCAAAGGATGTTCTGGTGAAAATTCCTGCAGCAGAGCTCTGCAGCTTCATGACTGAGTGGGCACGGGAATTCAGACCGGAAATACTGCCGCTCTTTGAAGGCAGCGAGGAATATATTACCAAAATACTGGATCTGGGCCGCAGCGGCAATAAACCAAGAAAGGATCTGGTATACGGCAGACAGATTTTTGAATTCATCAGCTATTTCTTTGATGATTACTTCAGAATCGAAGATACTATCCCTGAAAATGTCAGTGATGAAGATGCTGCCGAAATTCTCAGAAGATATCTGGAAAGCTACGACCACAGCGATGATCAGAGCCAGTGGTTCGATAAGATACGTGAGATAGGAACTGAGATGGGTTATGCAGCCAAGCCAAAGGATTTCAAGAAAAACCCTGATCAGTACAAGGGCCATGTAGGTCACGTCAGCACTGTGATAAGAATCGCGGTGACAGGCAGAAGCCAGTCGCCTGACATCTGGGAGATCCAGCAGATACTCGGTGAAAAGAGAACGCGTGAGAGAATCGAATCACTCATCGTGTAGAACGCAGAATCATACAGAAAGGGCACCGCGTCAGATAAAATTCCGGTGCGATGCCCTTTTATTATATGTTATTTATATTCGCCATAATATTTATAATACTTGGATTTCTCGATTTTCACCTTATTCAATACTACTCCAAGTATGCGACATCCTGTCATTTCAATCTGCTTTTTCACATCAGCAGCAAGACGTCTGCTTGTACCATTTGCCTCAACAACCATTACAACACCATCACATCTTGGTGCTATAACTGCAGCATCTATTACACTGCCAAGCGGCGGCGCATCCACTATCACCATATCATATGCTTCACGCAACCACTTCATCAGATCAGTAAAAAGCTCACCATTTAACAATTCCGTCGGGTTAGGCGACAAAGGTCCAGTAACGATAATATCCATTCCAGGAATATTAGTCTGACAGATAATATCACTGATATCTGCCTGATTAGACAGATAATGAGAGAGCCCTCCAATACGACCTTTATCTCTTGTAGCTTTGTATCTGTTTATTGTCACTGACTTTCTCAGATCGGCATCAACATATATCACATGCTTGCCCATTTCCGCAAGGGACCTGGCCAGCATGAAGGAAACCGTGCTTTTCCCTTCATCCGGTCTGCAGCTTGTAAAGAGCACGGTTTTGATATCGGCTCCGGAAAACTGCAGATTGGTTCGCAGGGAATTGAAGGCTTCACGTCTGCCGTAATCCAGTTCCTCCAGTTCATTAAATACAATCTTCTTTTTCGTCTCCATATAATTCTCCCCAACTAAATGAATTCATTACGTATAAGCCTGATAATGTTGGTATTGACTATCTGTCTCACTTTTTCCTCGCCGGCTGATTTAATCATCGCATCCACTGCAGATCTCATCACCGGAGTGCGGCTGACAGAGTCATGGCAGTCACTGGCGATAAAATGTATTGCATTATCTTTAAGCAGATTTCTGCACCAGCCTCCACGTTTATCAAAGCGTCCTGCGAGAAAACCTCTGGCATTTACCTGCGTATAAGCCCCAAGACCTATAAGTTCATGCACACGGTCGAGTTCCCTGAACAGGCAGCCATATCTTTCAATGTGTGCCAGAATCGGTCTGTAACCCTCACTGCAGAATGATCTGACAGCTTCGCTCAGCTTCTCAAATGTGATATCTGTCGGAAATTCCACCAGCACATAATCTGTTCCTCCGATAGTCAGAGCTCTGCCACATTTCAGATCCTCGATAATCCCGGGGCTGTAATAAAGCTCATTACCCATAAACATCCTGATGTGCGGATAATTTTTCCTGAGCACCTTTCTCGCTGCTTCCAGCTTCCGGTGAGCATCAGCCGGGTCATAATCAGGATTGCATATACCATAATGAGGCGTTGCAACAATCACACTGATACCCTCCTCATCAGCCTGAGCAATCATCTCTGTCATCTCTTTCACATCACGCGCACCATCGTCTACATCAGGAAGTATGTGCGTATGTATATCCATAAGTTTCCATTTAAATCCGGTACTCATCTTATTCGCCCCTATCATTCTTTCTTTTTCTTATGTCGTTTTTTCCCTTTATCACGACGTGTTCCATTCTTCGCATTACTGAAAGGAACGGCGGCCAGTGTATTCAATTCAAGATAACGTTCTATATCTTCCTGAGTCTTAAGCCTGTCGTTCAGCACATCCACAACAATTGCCACCATTGCTGCCAGAAAAGCTCCCAGAAGGAACGCAATGGCGATATTCTTTGTTTTCTCCGGTTTTATCGGTTCATCCGGAAGCGTTGCAACTTCGACTACAGATGGCTCGTCTGTCTTCATTATCTCAGGTATATGCTTTATCGCAACCTGAGAAAACTCATTAGCAATCGCGGTCGTCTCAACCGGATCACTGCCCTGTACACTTATATTAAGAAAACGTGTATCTGCAGGGTTTGTGACATTTATTATCTCAAGCATATCATCGTACTTCATATCGAGGGCCAGGTTCTCAATAACTTCCTCAACAATCGGCCGGCTCTTCATCAGTTCAAGATAGTCAAGAGCCAGTGATGAGCCCACCTGTATATCCGCAAGGGAAGTGATGGACGTTGACTGTGTCAGTATGTAAAGCTTGGACGTTGACTCATAGACAGGTTCAGCTACAAAGAAGCTATACACGCCAGCTCCTCCTGCAAAAATCAGCGCTGTGAGCAGTATTACAAGGAACCGCTTCCTTATAACCTGAAATATTTCGAGTAAATCTATCTCTATCTCATCCCTGTGGTTATTCATTACTTCTTCTCCTGTATATTAATCTATACTACTTATTTCTCTCAAATTTAATTACCAGTGCTGCCGTAATCAGCAATATCCCGCAGATCCAGAATACTGACGATGCTCCATGAAAAAAACCGTCAATAAACGAATCATATCCGGCAAGCTCCTTTGCAAATGTAAAATCAAGCATCCTGCTCAGGATATACCCGACCGCCAGATTCACAATACCGGCACCGCATACGCTGCTGCTGATATAAAATTTCCTGCCGCTGCTGTTTTCCTGAAGCTTTATCAGTACAACAAGTGCAATCAGTGCCAGAACCGCACAAACAGGAACCAATATTCTGATAACACCCGCGGCACTGCTGCTGATTTCTGCAAAATATGCAGCAAAAGGCAATGTTGTATAATCACTGTACAGACTCTGCGCCTTTGCAGTTATTTCATCAACTGCCGATTCTATATAGCTGCTGCTGCCCACGCCATTCTTTTTCAGATAATCGTCTATGGCACTTTCCACCTGAAGAGCGAAATCCTCCGCAGGCTGATTGGATATTTCTCTGCCTTCCGACGCGTCCCTGATATTTGTCTCGAGAGTCTCCCTGAAGCCAGCATATTCAAGCTGTCCGCTGAGAAGATTTTCCGGCAGGCTGTGGAGCTCTGCCTCCTCCTGCAAAGCGGACGTGATGGAGTCATAATTCTTCTCTGCATAAATGCTGTCTTTAAAACTCTTAGTAAAATGATCCGAACTGAAAACTGTCAGTCCCGCTCCTGAGACTATCGTTGCCAGGGATAGAGCTACAAAGAGGAAAAAAGCAAGGACGATGCTCATAGCCGTTCTCATCTTATTCTTATCTCCCATCTGTATCCTCCACCAGAACAGGACCTGCCACTTTAACAGCCCTGACATAATATCTCTGAGTGTCATCTCCTATCAGCTGTCCGAAAGGATAGCATGTATATAAAACAAGTTCCTCTCCCTGTGCATCCAGCATTTTCTGCGTTATATATCCTGTGTCCGAAACAATGGTTTTCACAACTTCGTAGCTGAATACGCCATAGGAGGTACTGACCTTGATGATGTCACCTTCTGTGATTTTTTCAAGCGGCGCAAAACATCCCACGTCATGTCCGCCTGCCAGAATCATTCTCCCCTCACCGGGAAGACCGCTTCCGGTATACTGGCCGGCACCCTTTGCCAGTATTTTTTCTGTATCTCCATAATACAATGCCGCTTCGAGACCGGCAGCCTCACATGTGATCATGCCGTACTGGCTGCCTGCGGACGGCAGAACCACTTCGCTCTTTTTAAGTTCTCCCGAGTCCGGCTGTCTGATGCTTTCATCGTAATTATAGATCGGTGCTCCCATTTTTACCGCTGTATTCACTTCGGTTTCTGCCATTCTGATGAAGCTGTGTCCTGCAGTAATAAACAAAAAAGCTGCAATGACAACAAAAATCAAAGCAAGTCCGAATGCTTTGACAGCGGAAAATCTGTTTCTAGCTTCCATTCTCATTGTGAGCGAAGAGTCCCAATCTGTATGATATTATTATTACCGCAGGCAATATGCATATCATCGCCGCCAGCAGAATAAACAGTGTGTCCAGCCTGAATCCTGTATCCTTGACAGGCAGCTGTCCTTTAAACACTTCATCCTTGCCGGAAGCCGATACAACAAACTGTGATTCGCCTTTATCGATCTCAACAGTCGCTTTGCCCGCTTTCTGTGTTATAATTCTGTCCTTTGAATTATCTGCAGTGCTGCTTCCGTTTTCTTTATCCCCGCTTTCCCGGGCATCCTCATCCCGGCTTTCGCCTCCCACAGGAACCAGATAACCGTCACGTACTCCGGCTTCAACATTCCCGTACATCTTTGCCGCTGCCGAAGCAGCCTGATCTGCCGTCAGGTCAACGCCATCATCGCTGAGATAGCTTCGGAGTTCTCTGAGTGCAGCATCGTTGACAACGTATGTTTTACCTTCATACTCAAAAGTTCCCGATGCCTGGGCTATCAGATCCGCTTCATGGCTGTTGATATTCCCGGCGAATACACATGAAGGTATAAAGAGCACACTTATCATCACTGCAGCAATCAAGGCGGATATTCCTATCCTTCCTGCTTTCATCTGTTTTCCCTTTTCATAGACTCCGCATGCCGTGAGGCATGCGGAGCACTGTGATCTTATTAAAAACTGTGATGTCAATTATTTGTATGCTTTAACTACCACATTGTGTGAGCTGATGTTGCCCGGGTTCATTTTAATTCTGTATTTATTTTCATCAACCCATGTGAACGTAGCCTCAGCAGTTCTGCTTCCTGATGTCAGTTTAACTGTTGTATCTTTTCCTACTCTTGTCATTTCAAAAGT
>JBJESR010000147.1:0-6108 GCA_051882895.1 Lentihominibacter sp. | reverse complement strand
CATCCAGTCCATATCCAGATTTCCATCACCGACAATGTTGGCGATATCCTCATTGGAAAGAACCACACTCTCAGTAGCACCGTTTCTTACTGCTGAGATTTCATACTTGCTGTATCCTGCATCTTTACCGATATTGTAAACACCATTATCATGCTCCAGTACATCGTATACTATCACTTTGTATGTAGCTTTAGCTTGATATCCATCATTAGGCTTAGCTTCGATAGTTGCTGTTCCAGCCTTAACTGCTGTAACTTTACCAGTTTTTTTATCAACAGTAGCAACTGATGTATTATGAGATCTGTACTCAGGATAAAGCTTGCTGTATGCAGCCGGTTTAGTAGGATTTTTAGATGCCTTCTGTGTGCATGTCTTTCCTGCTTCAACCTCAACAACCTTTTCGTCAAATTTCAATCCTGTTATTGATTTACGTACATATACTCTGCATGTAGTCTTAACTTTAGGATTTTCTTTTGAATATGCAGTCAATGTAAAATATCTGCTTGAATAATTAAGTGGTTTATTCTTGATTGTAATACTTCCTGTTGTAGCTTTACCATTTATAGATTTGCCATTACGTGTTATGGTTGCCAGTGAAGTGTTACACTTGTAAACAACACCTGCGTTATAAATATTAGAAGGCATTGAAGCTTTAACTGACTTGGATACTCCTGAATATACTACATAAGTTCCATTCGGGAAACTAAGCTTTGTCGGCTTCAGCTGCTTGACAGTGATAGTAATCTTGGCAGTCCTTTTGTTTACCTTTGAAGTTGCTGTGATAGTAACCTTACCGGCCTTCTTGCCTGTTACAACACCTTTGCTGTTTACTGTAGCGATCTTTGTGTTGCTTGACTTCCATGTTACGGATTTGCTTGCATCTGAAGGTGTAACGGATTTAACTGATACAGTCACCTTACCCTTGATGTCAACTGTAGTGTAAGTTGACTTGAGAGTAATCTTAGTAGGTGCCTTGGTTGCTGCACTTACATCATCTGTTGCCAGACCAAATCCGATCACTGTAAATGCCATTGCAAATGCCACTACAAGTGTCATCCATTTCTTGATTCTCATCTGAATCTCCTTTCTTCTCTCGTTTAGCTTTATTAAACCCTTCCTCAATATGTGAATACAAGGTTTCTTGTTAATTTTACCATATAGTCGCCTTAATTAAAACAATTTTATTTGCATTTTCAACGGTTTTCGGCAGATTGACCTGACGCTTTCCAGTGAAAAAACATGCACTCCCCGCAGCTATGTAACAGGTAGACCGCAAAATGTAACAAAATGTTCTTTTTACAATTCCTCCCCGGTTATCGAGGTGAAGATTCCCAGCAGCTCATCTATCCTCTCATTGTCAGAGGCCGCCGCGTACAGCTTCACCTTTGGCTCAGTGCCGGATGGCCTTACTATCAGACGCGATCCGTCTCCACATTCGAAGCTGAGAATATCCGCCGGCGGAAGCCCGTTAACACCTGACGAATAGTCCGTCATGGCAGCATCAGCACGTGCCGGTTTTTCATAAGCACCGAAGCCTGCCGCACCGGCATTTCTCAAAGCCTGCATTATCGGCCCGCCGTCCTTTTCCACTGAAACCTGCCTGCAGACACACCTGCCGTATTTATCATATATCTCCTCGAGGACATCTATCAGATCCCTGCCCTGATCCTTGTAATATCCAGCCATCCGCGCTATTGTAGCCGCCGCAAACACTCCGTCCTTGTCCCGGGTGTAATTCCCCGCCAGGAAACCGTTTGACTCCTCGAAGCCAAAGAGGAATCTGTCCCCCAACAGCTCCATCTGCTCTCCGATGTATTTGAACCCCACGAGAGTCCTCACCACCGATACTCCGTAAGCTTCAGCGATTCTGTCCACCAGAGGGCTGCTGACTATTGTGGTAACCAGTGTCCTCCCGCTGACGCCCCCTGAGGTTTCACACAGATAGTTAAGGATGAGGGTTCCGATTTCATTGCCTGTCAGCAGCACGTATTCACCATTGTGAAGCACCTTGACTCCTGCCCGGTCGCTGTCCGGATCTGTGGCGATACATACATCCGCCCCGCAGCCTCTGGCGATTTCCTCAGCCAGCCTGTACACTTCCTGCTTCTCAGGATTCGGATACGGGCACGTAGGGAAATTCCCGTCCGCCGGCATCTGCTGCTCCACACAGTTAAGCTCTGCCACCGGCATCGACGTCAGGATCTCTGTAACATAATCCCGGCCGGAACCGTTGAGCGGGGTGTAAACCACCGACGCCGAGCTTGCTCCGCAGCCGACTGTATCCTTAACGGATTTTATGTAAAGTTCCCTGATTCTCTCAGGCACTGTCTCTATGTCATCCTTTACCGGCAGCGGGCTCAGGTAATCGTGTCGCCTGATCTCGGCCAGAATCTCATCAGCGTCTTTATCGGTAATCTGCCCGCCGATGCTGTTGTATACCTTGTAGCCGTTGTATTCCTTTCGGTTGTGGCTGGCGGTTATCACTATCCCTGCATCACAGCCCAGGTTCCTCACGGCAAAGGAAAGCAGAGGCACCGGCGCCGGACGGTCAAATATGTATGTTTTTATACCTGCTCCTGCCAGAACCCTGGCTGAAGCTTCTGCAAAATCACGTGAGCTGTTTCTCGTATCATAGGCTATCACTGCGGAGGGGCTTTCGCATTTACCTCTGAGCCAGTCTGCAAGCCCTGCTGAAGCACGCCTGACAACTCTTTCGTTCATGCGGTTTGTTCCTGCTCCCATGATTCCCCTCAGCCCTGCAGTGCCAAAGGTAAGCTCCGTGCAGAACGCACTTTTTATCTCTTCGTCTTTCATTGTAAGAAGCTGGGCTTTGTACTCTGTGCAGTTGCAAAGCCAATCGCTGTAAACTTTGTTGTAATCCATTGTAATCACCATACTCCGTTTTAACGGTGCAGCCTCCGGCTGCTGCCTTTCTTATTCCTGATCGCTCTGATTATCCGCATCAGCAGAAGTGCCGTCAGTATCCCTGTAAGAATTCCGCTGTAATCTATCAGCACATCACGCACCTGACATGCACGCCCCGGCACGAAATACTGATGAAATTCGTCGAGGGCTGCATAAACCGCCCCTGTCAGCAGTGCTGCAGTTTTGTGATGCGAGTTAAGAAATGTCCGGGCTGTCAGCATCAGGATGAGCCCGAACATGGTATATTCCAGAAAATGTGCGGATTTCCTGACCAGAAAATCCATATCATAGACTGCAGCCTGCTGCTGCTCCCCAGTCATATTCTCAAATCCGTCCACAAACAGGCGGCAGACAATACGGTCTATCCCGAAGCTCATCTCTCCTGACTTCACCACCGGCTGTGCGGACATATAGTATATAAAGCCCATTATCCCTATCAGCACAATGGGCAGTATCAGTTTCTGTTTCACCTTGCTGTTTTGCTGTTTCACCATAAGCTATCAGTTATACCCGGATTCGTTTATGATACTGTTTCCTGCATCCTTCACGAAATCTGTCGGGTCGTAATCTTCCTGTCCGAAAAATTCTTCATGCAGCTTCGACACGTTGCTCTGCAGGGTTACAGGTACGCCATAGTATATGCTGTTCTTCATCCAGCCCCTTGTGTCATACGGCCAGCATACATTTTCCTTGATATTATACGAAGCGATTCTCATAAGTATATCTGTCATCTTATCATTGGTCATATTGGTGGATACTTCAGCCAGAGTCTCATCCATTATGGTCATAAGCTCTCCCGGGTCGAGAGTCTTAGCTTTGTTGAGGGCTGCGATGAGCACCGCCTGCATTCTCTCATTACGCCTGTGGTCTCCTGCGGCCGAATCATACCTGATTCTGGAGTAGCTCACAGCCTGTTTGCCGTTCAGATTGTGCACGCCGGCGGAGATTATCTGATCCTCCTGGGAAAGTCCTTTGTTCATCTCATTTATTTCGCTGTCCAGCACTTCAATCTCAACTCCGCCGATTTTATCCACCAGATTGCCGATGGCGTCCCAGGTCAATGCCATGCCTTCTCTGATATTGAGATCCAGGTTGCGGTTCAGTGCTCTGATGCTCTGATCCATGCCGCCGAATGCGTATGCATGATTGATCTTGTCAAAGCTGGAATCGTCAATTTTGAGATAAGTATCTCTGTATACAGAAAATATCTTTACATCGTCGCTCACCTTATTGAAGCTGATTATGATGATACCGTCGCTTCTGTGTCCCGCTTCATTGCTGACATCTGCCGTGTCTATCCCGAAAAGCACGACGTTCCTGTAATCCTTGAGGGCCTTGTCCACCTCCGGATCAATGCCGTACTTCTCATCTCCGTAAACAACTGCTTCGGTTGTCTGCACCTGGCTCGTCTGCTGCGGTTCCGGCTCTTCTCTGCCGCTCATCACTCCGAACACGATAATTCCCATAAGCACCAGTGCCGCCAGAATCACCGCTGCTATTATAATGATCCTGTTCCTGCGGTTTTTACGTTCTTCTTCCTCTCTGACAGCCTGCATCATATCAGACTGGGATAAATTGCCATTCTGATCCTGATGTGAAAATTGTTTTTCTTTCATCTTTACCACTCCTTCTTCTCATTTATGTTACTGTATCTGTTCCCCGAATCAGTTGCCACGGCCCGGATTTATCAGTAGTTTAGTTGACCGTGTTCCCAAGGCAAGTGTCCTGAACCACATCTCCTATGTGATCTGAGTTCGCCTTGTCCTGAGAACTTTCGAAATCAGGCATTTTTACATACTGTTTCGAAATATTTTTGATTGTTTTTACATATTTTACAAGCAGTTTTTCGAAACCCCAGAGAAAACACTCCATTTTCGAAAAATAATTCTATTTATTTCCTGTTATATAATTCCATTCAGCTCAAAAAAGCCTATTTAAGCTGTATTATTTTCGAAACCGTGGTCTGGATCTTCTTATTTCGAAAATTCTCAGTGAGCTAAGCTACTAATTCCAACGCATCCCAGCTTCTGACCATCAATTCTTCGTCCCAATCGTGCAGCGCTGGCAGCGGGCAGCACAGCACTGCCCCGCCGCCAGCTATATGGCAAGCACGATTGGCCGACGAACTCCGTGTGTCCATAAGAGGTCACACGGAAATCTCCAAATCTCATATCACCAGCCTACAACTTATCTATCTCTTCTTCAGTCAGTCCAGTACTGACTGAAATCATTTTACCTCTAGTGCTATTGTATCACATTCTGTCACATCTGTCATAAATGCATCAGACAGCCTCATCTCCTGTTCCACCGGAGCATCCTCACAGCTGCTCGATCAGATACTGCATCTCCACCTTGTAATCTTCGACTCCCGGCTGATCAAACGGATTGAGCCCCATAGCATACGCAGACAGCGCCGCCGACATTTCAAAGAAGTATATCATCTGTCCCACCGTGAACTCATTAAGCTCATCAATATGTATCTCATTTATCGGAATGCCCGCTTTGCGGTGAGCCCGTATAACGCCACCTTCAGCGCAGTCATTAATCTGCTCCATGGTCTTGCCTTCACAGCAATTTTCTCCATGTACTTTAGCATTTTGCACTAAATATTTTAATAGTACCTCTTCCTCAGCGTACAATTCATCATCTTTTATTTCTATATGATTATCAAATTTCAATCCTCCAGAACCATCAATTATTCTAACTGGATCAACATAAGCCATACAATCCGTTGGATCATTGAAATTTTCAGGACAGCTTAAATATACTTCATCTTTTTCAAAACTTTCTATGTGTTTTGTTTCTGAGCCCCTATATCTAAATAGATGTAAAGGTGCACAATCATCTATAGTTTTGAATAAATCCGATTGAATCTCCATGACCTCATCCATCGAAACTGGCCCTTTACCATTACCATCCAATACATTTATCAAATTATATATCTTGTTAAGCTGTTTCTTTCTGTTCATAAAAGGATTCCTACACTACCTCAAAAAACGTATCCGGTCTCTCCGGGTCAAAAATCTCATTATCAGTATTAGAAGTACTAGCTCTGAAATCATCATTCCTTGTATCTCTCATATATTGCTTTTTTCTGCGCTATATGTTCTTCCAGATGCAGATACTGCCCTCTCACAACTCCAGCCACCACGTTGCTCATTCTATAGTTGTAACCAAGCTCCT
>JBJESR010000146.1:0-13255 GCA_051882895.1 Lentihominibacter sp. | reverse complement strand
ATTAAACCGAAGACGAGGAAGTAAAACTGAGGTACGGTTTCACAGAGAGCCCGGGATGGTGTGATCCGGGTAAATGCAGTTTCAGAAAATGGGCCTCCGAGGGCAATGCGAAAGGCTTATCCCAGACATGAGTAAAGACGGTAATACACGGTCAGTCGTAATCGGGATTAAAGCTCAGTAGTTGAGACGTGACGCCGACGTAACGGGCGAAGAGTGTGATGGCACTCTGCAGAGAGAATGTGACGTGCACATAGTGTGCATTTTACATTAAACAAGGTGGTACCGCAGGCAGACGCTTGTCCTTGAAAGAGGACAGGTGTTATTTTTTTGAAAGAATGCAGTCACCTTAAGCAGCTTTGCAGAGACTCCTGAATGAATGCAAAGAAAGAGAGGAAAAACAAAATGACAGCTGAAACAACTAAGATCCCTTACAAAATCTATCTGGAAGAGCATGAAATGCCTAAGCAGTGGTATAATGTCCGTGCTGATATGAAGAACAAGCCGGCTCCGCTTGCAAATCCGGGAACAGGTGAGCCGATGACAGCGGAAGAACTTGAAGCGGTTTTCTGCAAGGAACTTGTAAAGCAGGAACTGGACGATACAACTCCGTATATAGATATACCTCAGGAGATACAGGATTTTTATAAAATGTACAGACCTTCACCGCTGGTAAGGGCATACTGTCTGGAAGAAAAGCTTCAGACTCCTGCAAAGATATACTACAAGTTTGAAGGAAACAACACGAGCGGAAGCCACAAGCTAAATTCAGCTATCGCGCAGGCATATTATGCCAAGAAACAGGGTCTTAAAGGCGTGACCACAGAGACTGGCGCAGGACAGTGGGGTACGGCACTTTCCATGGCATGCTCATATTTCGGACTGGACTGTAATGTATATATGGTAAAGGTATCATATGAACAGAAGCCGTTCAGAAGAGAGGTTATGAGGACTTACGGTGCCAAAGTGACACCTTCACCGTCAGAAACCACAGCCATAGGAAGAAAAATTCTTGAAGAGCATCCGGGAACAACAGGAAGCCTGGGATGTGCCATTTCGGAGGCTGTTGAAGCAGCAACATCACAGGAAGGTTACAGATATGTTCTTGGAAGTGTGCTGTCACAGGTGCTTCTCCATCAGTCAGTAGTAGGCCTTGAAACCAAGACAGCCCTTGATAAATATAATATCAAGCCCGATATCATCATAGGATGCGCAGGAGGCGGTTCAAACCTCGGCGGACTCATTTCACCGTTTATGGGAGAAAAGCTCAGAGGGGAAAACGATTATCATATCATAGCTGTTGAACCTGCATCATGCCCGAGCCTCACAAGAGGTAAATATGCTTACGATTTCTGTGATACCGGTAAAGTATGCCCGCTCCAGAAAATGTATACTCTGGGCAGCGGATTCATTCCTTCGCCAAACCATGCCGGCGGTCTGAGATATCATGGTATGAGCGGTATCGTGTCACAGCTTTATGCTGACGGACTTATGGAAGCAAGAGCTGTAGAGCAGACAGAAGTATTTGCTGCAGCCGTTGAATTCGCTAGAGTAGAAGGAATTCTGCCTGCACCGGAAAGCAGCCATGCAATCAAGGTTGCTATCGATGAGGCTAAGAAATGCAAGGAAACAGGAGAAGAAAAGACAATAGTATTCGGGCTCACAGGCACAGGATACTTCGATATGTATGCATACGAAAGCTTCAATAACGGAACAATGACTGACTATATACCTACAGATGAGGATCTGGCTGCAGGATTTGCATCACTGCCTCAGATCGGTAAATAAATTCAGACTGCTGAGAGAGTGCGCTTAGATTGATGATTTGTCTGTAAAGGCACGGCATATTAACATTTTTAATGTGCTGTGCCTTTTTCGCTATGCTTTTTTTGTAATAAATGATATACTTATAGAACGGCATAGTCTGTAGAGAGTATAAATAATATCATAGAATGAGGTGCAGGCAGAGATGTCTATCTTATCACAGCTGATTATAATTCTGACATTTGCCAATATTGTTGCGGCAATAGCTGCTATTATACTGGAGAGACGTAATCCTGCGGCTTCAGCAGCCTGGGTCACGGTTATATTCATGCTGCCGGTAGCAGGGATAATTTTATTTTTTCTGCTGTCACAGAATGTATCAGCAAGAAAGCTTTATAAGCTTTCGGAATTTGAGGAGATGAAGATTGATTCCAGCCTCGAAAATCAGATAAATGAAATAAAAACCGGCACATACAGATTTTCAACAGAAGAGGGAAAGCTTTGGCAGGATATGATACACCTTAATCAGCTGTATGGCAGGGCTTATTACTCTCAGAACAACAGTGTGGAGTTTCTTACTGACGGCAGACAGATGTTCGATACAATGATGCATGATATAAAGAATGCACGAGAGACTATTAATATCATGTTTTTTATTGTCAAGAATGATGAAACCGGCAGACAGTTTATTGACGCTCTCACGAAGAAAGCACGCGAAGGAGTTGAGGTAAGGCTGCTGCTCGATTCGATGGGCAGCAGACAGATAAACGACAAGGTGCTTCGGGATTTTCTGGATGCAGGAGGGAAACGAGCGTACTTTTTTCCCAGAAAATTTAATCTGGTGAATTTTGATTTCAATTACAGAAATCACAGGAAGCTGGCAGTTATCGACGGTATTATAGGATATACCGGAGGATTCAATATCGCCAGGGAGTATCTGGGTCTGAAGAAAAAGTTCGGATACTGGAGAGATACTCATATCAGGATTACAGGACAGAGTGTTCAGGACATAAATGCCAGATTCATACTGGACTGGAGAGCAGCGTCCAAAGAGAAAATCATCTTGTCGGAGGCGTTTTACAGCAGCGTGATAAATGAAGGTGATACGGGTATACAGATCGTATCAAGCGGACCGGATTCAGTGAAAGAAGAAGTGAAACGATCTCTGATGAAAATGATAACTTCAGCAGAGCGCAGTATCTATGTGCAGACACCATATTTTGTTCCGGATGACAGTATCCTTGAATCCCTGAAGATGGCGGCTCAATGCGGCGTGGATGTCAGGGTTATGATACCATGCAGGCCTGATCACCCTCTTGTTTACTGGGCAACATATTCTTATGCCGGTGAACTGGTGAAGTCGGGCGGGCGAGTGTTTATATATGAGAAGGGTTTCCTGCATTCCAAGACTATGGTCGTTGATGGCGAAGTCGGTACAGTCGGATCGGCGAATTTTGACAGAAGGAGCTTCTCCCTTAATTTTGAAAGTAATGCGTTCATTTATGATAAGAAGGAAGCTCAGACTATGGAAAAAATATTTTTTGAAGATCTGGAGGAATGCAGAGAACTGACGACAGCTCTGTATGAAACCAGAAGCAGGGAAATAAAGGTTAAAGAGGTTGCGGCAAGGCTGCTTTCGGATCTGCTTTAGGAAAACAGGAGGTAAGAGATTTGAGACGTAATATTGATGTTTCTTTTTTGATTCTGATAGTGATACTGGCATTCAATTCGCTGAGGAGGGGCGCTTTTGATGATCCTGCAGGATGGCTCATGAATATTCTTATGCTGCTTCCGGCGATAATAATAGGGCTGTCGTTTCATGAATATGCTCATGCGGTTACAGCATACAAAATGGGGGATCCCACACCTAAGATGCAGGGCAGGGTTACCATAAATCCGATGGCACATATTGACTGGCTGGGTTTCGCAGCACTTATTTTCTGCGGATTCGGATGGGGAGTGCCTGTTGAGATAAATCCTGCGAATTTCAGAAACAGACGCAGAGGTGAGCTTCTGGTATCTCTGGCAGGTGTGGCTATGAACCTGCTTATTGCTATTATTTTTGCTGTTGTAGCCAAACTGCTCGTGGTATTTCTGGGATATTCTTTCCTGTCAGGCAGCTTCGGCAGTATTTTGTGGACTATGATCATGTATATTATTCAGATTAATCTGGTGCTGATGATCTTCAATCTGATACCGTGTCCTCCTCTGGATGGATTTTCAGTCATATCAGAAATATTTAATATCAAGCATACAGGGTTTTACTGGACCTTATACAGATACGGAGACTGGATACTGATAGCTCTTATCATATTCGGAATAACCGGCATGATAATTTCACCATGTGTGGATTTCTTCTTTGAACTGCTTCAGAGATTTATTTTACTTTAATTGAGGATACTGCAACCATGAACTATTTAGATAAGCTTAACAGAGAACAGAGAGAAGCGGCCATGTGTACTGAAGGGCCGCTCCTTATTTTGGCAGGAGCCGGAAGCGGCAAAACAAGCACGATGACCCACAGGATCGCATACATGATCAGGGAAAAGGGCATAGCCCCGTACAATATTCTTGCCGTGACTTTTACAAACAAAGCTGCCGGAGAAATGAGAGAACGTGTTGAAGCTCTTGTGGGTGAGGGTCTCAATATGTGGATACTTACGTTCCACTCGGCATGTCTGAGAATACTGAGAAGTCATGCTGATGTCCTCGGATATGGCAGAGATTTTACGGTATATGATCCTACAGATCAGAAGACGCTGGTGAAGAATATAATCAAGGAACTCGGGATTGATGGTAAAAAGTTTACCTCTGCATATTTCCTTGGTATTATAAGCAAATGCAAGGAACAGAAATTATCTCCGGAGGACTACTCCAGAATAAACGGAGATGATATAAAAACCAGACAGATATGCAGTGTATATGAACGGTATCAGAAAACCCTTAAGAAGAATAATGCCATGGATTTTGACGATCTGCTGCTTAATGCTGTCAGATTGTTTGAACAGGATGAAGCTGTACTGCTCAAATATCAGAGGCGTTTCAGATATATTATGGTTGATGAATATCAGGATACGAACCAGATACAGTACACTTTCATAAAAATGCTTGCGCAGGCGCATGATAATATTTGTGTGGTTGGTGACGATGACCAGTGCATCTACCAGTGGAGAGGCGCGGACATCAGAAATATACTGGAATTCGAAAAGGATTTTAAAAATGCGAAAGTGATAAAGCTTGAGCAGAATTACAGATCCACTGCCAATATACTTGATGCGGCTCATTCTGTAATATGTCATAACAGAGAGCGTAAGCCCAAGAAGCTGTGGACAGATCAGGACAAAGGAAACAAGCTGATATATCACAGAGCTGATGATGAAAGAGAAGAAGCCTATTTCATCGCCGGGGAAATAAACAGGCTGAAGGGTCCAGACAGAGGATACAATGATTTTGCAGTGCTTTACAGGACGAATGCACAATCAAGAACCTTCGAAGAGGCGCTTTCCAGAAGAGGTATTCCATACAGAGTTCTTGGGGGTCTGAGATATTACGACAGGAAAGAGATAAAGGATATGCTGTGTTATCTCAGGCTGGTGCAGAATCAGTCCGATGACCTGGCACTGACGAGGATAATAAATGAGCCGAAGAGGGGTGTGGGCGGCAAAACAGTGGATAAGCTTCAGACTCTGGCTGCGGTGAGAAACGAAAGTCTGTTCAGTACGTTGCTTGATGAAGACGTGGTGTCATCTCTTTCTGCCAGAGCATCTGCCGGAATTGCGGAGCTTTCGCTTCTGATTTCTTCATATTCAGAAGAAAAGGATAATCTGAAAATATCGGATATATATGACGGGCTGCTGATAAAATCAGGATATCTCAAAGCACTGGAGGAGCAGAACACTCTGGAGTCTGAGAGCAGGATCGAGAATCTGATGGAATTCAAATCAGTAATTTATACATATGAGGAGGAAGAACCCGACATAACTCTGGCCGAATTTATGGAAAGGATTGCTCTTATGGCTGATGTTGATAATCATGATACTGATGAGGATGCAGTTGTCCTCATGACTATGCACAGTGCTAAAGGGCTGGAATTCCCGTTTGTGTTCATGCCGGGCATGGAGGATGGTCTTTTCCCGGGATGGAGGGCGTTTGATTCTCCTGATGGACTTGAGGAGGAAAGAAGACTTTGTTATGTGGGTATAACCCGTGCCAAAGAGAGATTGTGGCTTACCAGCGCGCAGCAGCGTACACTTTATGGTAAAACGGATTATACGAGAGAATCCCAGTTCCTCAGAGAGCTGGATAAAACCCTTATCGAGGGAGATGCAGTGTTCGAGAAGAAGAGCAGAGCCGACAGCAGAAAAGATTTTACAGATGGCGCATCGGATGTACAGCCTTTCAGACCTTTTGACCAACTGAAATATGCGAGAATGCAGACCAGAAAGAATGTGCAGGCAGCGGCAGACATTTTTGCTGCCGGTGACAGAGTGACGCACCCTAAATTCGGTGAAGGTCGCGTTATTTCCTTCAATGGCAGTGTGATAGAGGTGGAATTCGAGTCGGGGAGAAAAAAACTCGCTGCCGGAATTGCACCGATAAAAAAGATATAAATAAACCGGAGAGGTGCTTTGACATGAATGATAAGCGCAGGCTTATGGAAGAAAAAGCCGCTTTTCTCAACAGAGCGGCAGAAGTATATTATCAGGGAGAAGGAGAGCTTATCTCCAATCAGGAGTATGACAGGATTTATGATGAGCTTGAAGCCCTGGAAAAAGAAACAGGAATAGTGCTGTCAAACAGCCCGACTGCAAGAGTCGGGTATGAAGTCATCAGCGGTCTTCCTAAAGAGCGGCATCCTTCGCCGATGCTGTCTCTGGACAAGACTAAAGATGTCGGTGAACTCAGAGCGTGGCTGGGAGATAAAACAGGACTTCTGTCATGGAAGCTGGACGGGCTTACGATTGTGCTGACATACAGGGAAGGAAGACTTGAGAAAGCTGTCACAAGAGGAGACGGTATAACCGGAGAAGTAATAACCAATAATGCGAAAGTATTTGACAATATACCGCTGGTCATCCCTGAGAAGAGCGAAGTCGTAGTTAGAGGTGAAGCTGTAATAAGCTACGATGATTTTGAGGAGATAAACAGAACTTTTGAGGATGCGGATGCAAGATATAAAAATCCGAGAAATCTCTGCAGCGGGACAGTAAGACAGCTGAATAACGAGATAACGGCGCAGAGGCATGTGAAGTTCTATGCCTTTTCACTGGCAAAGGGCGGGTCTGCTGATTTCAGGCATGAGCAGTTCAGGTGGCTGGCTGATCAGGGCTTTGATACTGTAGATTATGTAAAAGTGGACGCTGAGAATATAGAAGAAGCTGTCAGAGGTTTTGAGGAGCGTATTGTCGATTTCTCTCTGCCGTCTGACGGACTGGTGCTGATATTTGATGATATTGAATATGGCAGAGGCCTGGGTGCAACAGCCAAATTTCCCAGAGATTCCATAGCATTCAAATGGAAGGATGAGACAAGAGAAACGCGACTTGACAGGATAATATGGAATGTATCGAGAACCGGATCTATAAACCCTATAGCAGTTTTCGATCCGGTGGAGCTTGAAGGCACTACTGTGAGCAGAGCATCAGTGCATAACCTAAGTATCGTTAAGGATCTGAAGCTGGGTGAAGGCGATGCTATAACGGTTTACAAAGCAAATATGATAATTCCGCAGATAGCAGAGAATCTGACAAGAAGCGGGACGGAAGTACCTCCTGAAGAATGCCCTGTATGCGGCAGCAGCACAGTTATAAAAGACGATAATGGTGTAGAGACTCTGCACTGTCCTAATCCGGATTGTCCGGCGAAACGGATAAAAGCATTCACTCATTTTGTCAGCAGAAATGCTATGAACATTGAAGGATTGTCTGAAGCCACTCTCGAGAAATTCGTAGATGAAGGTATCGTCAGAGAGTTTGCTGATCTTTTCAGGCTTGAGAGGCATCGCGATTTTATTGTGAAAATGGAGGGATTCGGAGAGAAATCCTTTGAAAATCTGGTCGCTGCAGCGGAGAAGGCTTCGATGACTACTCCGGCAAGGCTGCTTTTCAGCCTCGGCATCCCGAATATTGGGGCTGCCAATGCAAAGATGATAGCCAGAGAGTGCAGGAATAAGTGGGATAAGATACAGAATATTACCGAGGAGGAGCTTGCTGCTATTGACGGCATCGGTGATATTATGGCCAGAGGATATGTGAGTTTTTTTAAGGATGATGTCAATATCAGCACCGTGAATTCTCTGATGGAAGTTCTGACTCTGGACGAAAGCTTCGAAGATAACTCCGAAGGTGTCTTGTCGGGATTGATCTTTGTGATAACCGGCAAGGTTCATCATTTTGAAAACAGAGATGCAGTCAAAGCTGCTGTTGAAGCTGCAGGAGGCAAAACCGCATCATCTGTCAGTGCCAGAACGAATTTCCTGATAAATAATGATATTAATTCCGGGTCATCGAAGAATAAGAAGGCGAAGGAGCTTAATATACCGATAATAACAGAAGAAGAATTCTTGAAAATGCTTGAGGGAGGAAACAGTAATGCTTAAAACAGGGAAACTTGACAGTGATCTGTTGAAATCACTGGTATTCAACAAAATAACATACAGGAGCGATGAGGTAAAAGTCAGACCGGGCATAGGAGAGGATTGTGCAGTTATGGATTTCGGACAGTATGAATGTGTCATGTCAACCGATCCGATATCATCAGCTGTAAACGATATCGGGAGGCTTGCGATACACATTACATGCAACGACATAGCCTCAAACGGTGTTCAGCCTCTTGGAATAATGCTTGCAGTAATGCTTCCGGAAGGGACAACCGAAGATGATGTGGAGCATATTATGGGACAGGCAGCTGAAACGGCCGGCGAGCTGAAGGTTGAAATCATTGGAGGTCATACTGAGATCACACCTGCTGTCAGGCAGCCGGTAATCGTATCCACAGCCATAGGAAAGACACCGGAAGGAACATCTCAGAGCGGAGACCATATGGCAGAAGGCGACTATATTATGATGACAAAATCTGTGGGCCTTGAAGGAACAGGAATAATCGCATGGGATTATGGAGACAAGCTCAATGGTGTACTGACAGCCGAGGAACTGGAAACGGCCAGAGGATTTCTTAATCTGGTGAGTGTTGTTTCTGAGGGAGTGGCAGCCGGTAAAGTGGGAACCCACGGTATGCATGATATTACAGAAGGTGGCATTCTGGGTGCGGCTTGGGAAATGTGCCAGATAGCAGAAAAGGGTGCAGAAATCTGGTATGACAGCATTCCGGTCAGACCGGAAGTGAAGAAGGTCTGTGAGTTCTTTGATATAAATCCTCTTAGACTGATTTCGAGCGGTTCAATGGTTATAATAGTACCTGAGGACAAGAAAGAAAAAATGGAAGCTGCTATGGAGGCAGTGGGTGTAGAATGCAGCATTATCGGCAGAATAAGGAAAGCGGACTATGGTATCAGACTGCTGCAGGATGGTGAACTTTCGGAAATAGATCCTCCATATGCGGATGAAATCTATAAAGTTGTGGGGAAAGAGTAAAGATGAATGCAGTATTCAGAAGAAGAAGTACAAGAAAATATACGGATGAACAGCTGTCAGATGAACAGCTCAGAGAAATACTCAAGGCAGGAATGGCAGCACCTAGCTGCAAAGCGAGCTGCGAATGGATATTTATCGTTATGAGAGATCGTGAGGATTTTGATTCGATAATGGAAAATCACGGATATGCTCATGCTCTGAAAACAGCTTCTGCCGCTGTGCTTGTGTGTGCTGATCTTGACAGGGAGCTTGAGCCGGGTGAAGGCTGGTGGATACAGGATTGTTCCGCTGCGGTGGAGAACATGCTGATACAGGCGACAGATATGGGTATAGGATCGCTGTGGCTTGGAATACATCCAAGAAAAAACAGGATAGAATTCATGAAAGAATTGTGCCGGCTGCCTGAACACGTCGAACCTCTGGCGCTTGTGGCCCTGGGAATACCGCAGAGAGAAAAGGAACCTGCTGACAGATTTCTGGAAGATCAGGTGTTTGACAGTCGTTATGGAATTCCATGGAATAGTGAGAAGTAGTTTTTTGTGCAGGGATTTTCAGGCGTCTGACGCACTTTGGTTTTAACTCTTGACGTATGTGTTAAAAGATAATATAATAGCAAAGTATGAAATTGCCTTTTGATGGCTCCGCTGCATGGTTTGGGTCCTGCGCAATAGGACACCGTGAACCTTGTCAGGTCCGGAAGGAAGCAGCAATAAGCGGAGGCTCTTATGTGCCGCAGATCAGCCTTCTCCTACGCCTGCGGAGTCTTCAAAGGGCAATTTCTTTGTAATATCATAATGATACTGGTACTGATGGAGGGAAGATAATGTATACAGCTCTTTACAGAGCATACCGTCCGGAAGTGTTTGAAGAGATACTGGGACAGGAGCATATTGTCAGAATACTGAAAAACCAGATAAATACAGACAGCACAAGCCATGCGTACCTTTTCTGCGGGACAAGAGGAACCGGCAAGACAACTACTGCCAGAATACTGGCCAAGGGACTCAACTGTCTTTCTGAAGGCAGCAGACCATGCGGTACATGCAGCGCATGTACTGCCATCAGAGAGGGAACGTATCTTGACGTAATGGAAATCGATGCGGCATCAAACAATGGCGTCGACAATATCCGGGAATTGAGAGAAAGCGTGAAATACCCTCCTGCAGTCGGCAGAAAAAAAGTATATATCATTGATGAGGTGCATATGCTGTCGACAGGTGCATTCAATGCGCTTCTCAAAACCCTTGAAGAGCCGCCTGAATATGTTGTGTTCATTCTGGCAACCACGGAGCCGCAGAAGCTTCCATCTACCATTCTGTCAAGATGTATGAGACTTGATTTCAAGCGGGTGCCGGAGAATCTGCTTATTCAGGGAATGAAAGATATCTGTACAAGAAAAGGTATAGACGTCACTGATGGAGCATTGAGAATAATAGCTGCCAACGCTGACGGGTCGGTCAGGGACGGTCTGAGCATTCTGGATCAGTGCATTTCAGGAGGAGACATCAGAGTCGATGTGGAAGATGTGCTGGAATTTCTGGGCGCATCCGGGGAGGAAACTTTTATTGAGCTTACTGATATGGTTCGAAAAGGAAGAACGGCCGATGCTCTGGTGCTTCTCGGACAGGTGCTCGCAGACGGCAAGGATGTGCGTCAGTTCATGCGCGACTGGATCAATCATTACAGAAATCTGCTGATGACTAAGTACATCAGGGATCCGCAGAATGTGATCAATATGTCGGTGGAAAACATTGAGCGAATAAGAAGGCAGAGCGAAGCTGCTGACCTGTCTGATATAAACAGAGGAATACTGGAACTGTCAAGAACGATGAATGAAGCAAAGTGGTCTACGCAGCCGAGAATTCTTCTGGAGCTTGCAATAGTTAAACTGTCGTCGGATATGGATAAAACTGTTATTACAGAAAGACAGGGTGGTTTTATAAAGCAGAAACCACAGATTTCGCAGACTGTGCAGAATGAGACGGTTTCTGAACAGCAGCAGAAATCCTGCAGCTCAGGCGGTGCAAATAATCGCGGAACTTCAGCAGAGCCGGAACCGGAGAGGCATAAAGCATCATGCAGCGAATGGGACTGTGAAAAAATATGGAATGATGTGTTTGAAGAAGGTGAGGCTGCTAAAGGAAGCTTTTATATTATAGGACGAAGTGCCAGATTGACAGAAATAAGCGAGACCTCATTTACAGTAACTGCTGATACGGAATATGTCAGAGCTCATGCGGAAAGAAACAGGGAACTGCTGGAGAATCTGATGGAAAAGCATACTGGAGGAAGAAAAATAATGAAGCTTGTCATGAGCGATGAGGACCATGCAGCGGGAGAGCGTACTGTCGAGGATATAGCTCATGATGCGGAAGAATTGTTAGGTATAAACGTAGAAATACAATAATCACTGGAGGAAATACTATGGGAAAAGGAATGAGAGCCGGTAAGAAGCAGAAAGCGCCGGGAATGGGAAATATGCAGAAGCAGATGCAGCAGATGCAGGCGATGCAGAGAAAAATGGATGAACTGCAGGCTGAAATAAACGAAATGGAAGCCAGTGCTTCATCAGGCGGTGGTGCAGTTACTGTAACTGTATGCGGTAAAAAGGAAATAACAGATATCCAGATTAAACCGGAAGTGGTGGATCCTGATGATGTGGAAATGCTGCAGGATCTTATCATGGTGGCTGCCAACGAAGCATTGAGACAGATGGAGGAGATTTCTCAGAACGAAATGAACAAGCTCACTGCAGGACTTGGAATCCCGGGACTCTAAAACTATGAAGTACTATGCTAAGCCATTAAACAAGCTGATCAATGAATTGTCCAGACTGCCGGGAATAGGCGGTAAAACCGCACAGAGGCTGGCGTTTCATATTCTCTCCATGGATGAAAAAGAGGTGTATGAGCTGGCGGATGCAATCCGCGGGGCAAAGGAAACAATGACATACTGTTCGATTTGCGGGAATCTTACGGATACGGATCCTTGCAGCATATGCTCAGATGAAAGCCGGGATAAAAGTACAATATGCGTTGTCGAAAGCCCTAAAGATGTGGCGGCCATGGAGAAAATAAGAGAATACAGGGGATATTACCATGTACTGCACGGTGCCATTTCTCCAATGGATGGAATAGGGCCGGATGATATCAATCTGAAGAGCCTTATACACAGACTGCAGGATGAAAGTGTCAGAGAACTTATCATTGCGACTAATCCCAACATCGAAGGGGAAGCTACTGCAATGTATATTGCCAGACTGATAAAACCATCAGGCATAAAAGTTTCCAGAATAGCTCACGGTATACCTGTGGGCGGAGATCTGGAATATGCGGATGAAGTCACGCTGCTCAAAGCTGTTGAAGGCAGAAGAGAACTGTAGGCCTGTCATAAAACAGACATATATGAAATATAATTAAGAGATGATAGACTTGTCATCTCTTGATTTTTTTGTGGAGGGAAAATTATGGATTTTGGAATGGAAGCTGGCATTTTTCTGGCATATGCATGCGGATTGCTGGTCGTGTGTTTTTTTGGAAAAATATTGCTGATACCATTGAAGGTGATAGGAAAAATATTGCTTAATAGTCTGCTGGGCGGAATTATTCTGCTTATTATGAATGCGATTTTGGAGAATTTCGGAATTATTTTGCCCATAAATGCGATTACAGCAGCAGTTACCGGCATGTTAGGGGTGCCCGGAATCATTGGAATTATAATATATTTCGCTGTTTTTTCTCAACTTTAATACACCAAAAGCTCACATATGAGAAAATTTACTAAAATGTTGACACGTCCTCCGGTCAGACATTATAATAAATTGTCTGAAAACTTGTCTGAAAATTCGTTTTCATTTCAGACCACACTATTCATATTTAATATTATTTAAATATGTGAGAAGG
>JBJESR010000145.1:0-13272 GCA_051882895.1 Lentihominibacter sp. | reverse complement strand
AATGCGATTTTATGGTAACATTTTCGAAAAAAGTACGTGTTGTTACCATAATTTCAACGGTTGTAGCGGTCCAATATTAAAAATGTGACAGGAAACTTAGGAATCGGCTTCAGGAGCCCACGGAAACGTTGAAATCGTGGTAACATCTCACATTTCTGATGCTGTTGTTACCATAAATAATCATTTGATGACAATATAACAAAAAAAGGCACTGTCCCGATTATTATCAGATGGACAGTGCCTCATATTTTTATTATTTATTTTTCTGTACCATAGGAATCTATGAACCGAATAATCAGAGCACGAGCTCTCTAGTGCCCGAATTCGTCGATATCACTGTATGGCTCTTCCTTTGTTCTGAGCAGTCCTACGATAGCACCAACGATTCGTCCGCCGATGAATGCAACAACTACTGTGATGATCATGCAGAGCAGCTGTGTGCCGACATTTCCTGTAATAATGATGGCAGAAAGTCCGCCGAGGAGTCCCGGCATACCGTGGAGATTGTGAACTCCGCATGTATCTGCACCGCGGATAAGCTTCTGTACTTTAGGAGCGATGATGCTGTAGCCTACAGTACTGAGGATTCCAGCTGCAATACCTATGAGCATTGACATGCCCGGATTGGCGATATCACATGTTGATCCGATAGCAACACCGCCTGCAAGTGAAGCGTTGGCAATATCTTCGATGTCCACTTTGCCGCGGATGAGCTTGGAGCAGATGTATGTAGCGAGTGTTGCTCCTGCTAAAGCGAATACTGTGTTGATAGCAGTCAGCACTACACGTTCAGGTGAAGCAACGGCACTTGTGAATGAAGGCCAGAATACCCAGAGAACAAGGCTTCCCAGAAGTGAGAACTGATTGCTTACACTGTCTGATTCACATGATGGGCCGTTTTCGAATTTCTTTGCAGTGGTTGCCACGAGTCCCAGACCGAAGTAAGCACCGAATGCGTGGATAACGACGCTGCCGCCTGTATCCTGGAATCCTGTGAACATTCCGCTTTCGAGGATAAGCCATTCGTTAAACAGATACACAGGTATGAACAGTGCGCCCATCAGCAGATACTGATCCATGGTGAGTCTCCCGAGGGGAGCACCAATTGCTATAAGCAGACTTGCTGCGGCGAATTCGGCCCACATGAAAGCATCGATGCTGAGAGCAGAGCCTTCTCCCATGAAGCTCTTGATAAGCATATAAACAGGGATGGCAGTGCTGACAGCCAGCAGAGTTGCCGTGATGGAGCTGTAACCGTGTCCTCTTACCACTACCATGAGGAATCCGAAACCTAACAGAAGCATTGCCAGGATGTGGATTGAACGGTTGTAGCACAGAGTATCGAATATCGTTCTTGCATCATAGGACATTGATGATGTATCAATGCTCTGACCGGTAAGCTGTGCCATTCCCTCTGCAATATTCTTGTTTACTGCAGGGCAGAATGCAATCGCAACACCGATACAAACGATAAGTGCGATGATGAGAAATACTGTATTTCTCGAATTAGTTTGAGGTTTTGTTGACATGATATATTCCTTCCTCTTATGTCAGATTTCCTGATACCCCTTTATTAAAATTGTAGCACTGCGAAATATTATTGTAAATAATATGGTAAATAGTTCCAATAGTGTGTAAAATGAAAATAAGTGAAATATTCGGAAAGCTCACGAATGTGATTCAAACGTGATAAAATATGATATAATTCAATATGCGGCAGAGAACATGTCTAATCAGTATGTTTCTGACCACAGATTTGTTATACAGGAGATGATTGCATGGGCACAGAACATGAAGAAAAACAGAATACAGTAAGTGAAGAATTCCGCAGGGATGTCAACAAAGCATCCTTTGTTGCAATAGCAGGCAATATAGTGCTCGCCATCGCCAAGCTGGCAGCAGGAATATTCGCACATTCCCATGCCATGATAAGCGATGCGGTTCACACGGCTTCCGATGTGTTCAATACACTTATCGTGATGGCTGGTGTGAAACTGGCCTCAAAAGCGGCTGACGAGAAGCATCCCTACGGACATGAAAGATTTGAATGTGTGGCAGCAGTGATTCTGTCAGTGATTCTGGTTTTTATGGGACTGGGAATAGGAAGCGAAGCACTGACACATATCTTTGATGGTAATTACAGCGATCTCACGGTACCAGGTAAAGCTGCCCTGATAGTAGCAGCATGTTCTATCTTTGCGAAAGAAGCCATGTTCTGGTACATGAGACATTATGCGAAAAAAACTGATTCCAGCGCACTTATGGCAAGTGCATGGCATAACCACACAGATGCGCTTTCATCGGTAAGCGCTTTCATCGGTATAGGGTTCTCTATGCTGGGCTTTCCTGTCATGGATTCCATTGCCAGCCTGCTGATAAGTATTTTTATACTGAAGGCAGCATATGAAATTTTCAAGGATTCCACAGGTAAGATGGTGGATCGTTCGTGCGGACGGGAGACAGAGGATCAGCTTCGTGAGACCATTATGAAAAATGAACGTGTGCTGGGAACAGATGTACTAAGAACACGAGCCTTCGGAAGCAGGATGTATGTGGATGTTGAGATAAGTGTTGATGGGAAATGCACGCTGAGACAGGCTCATGATATTGCACATCAGG
Source organism: Lentihominibacter sp. (assembly GCA_051882895.1). Taxonomy (GTDB): domain Bacteria; phylum Bacillota; class Clostridia; order Peptostreptococcales; family Anaerovoracaceae; genus Lentihominibacter. The sequence goes on along the minus strand of JBJESR010000145.1, from coordinate 10,653 downwards.
TGCAGGATGATATCGAAAGGAATTTCAGGAAAGTAAAGCATGTGATGGTACATGTGAACCCGTCAGATGATGATTGTATCTGATATAGGAGGATATTAAAATGACAGAGAAAAAAGCTTTGACAAATACAATGAATTTCAGAACCATGGATATAACCGGAGCAGAAACAGAGTGTATAGTAAATGCTGCCAACAGAAGTCTGCTGGGCGGCGGCGGAGTGGATGGAGCCATACACAGGGCTGCAGGACCTGAGCTTCTCAGAGAATGCAGAACCCTTAACGGCTGTGAAACAGGTGAGGCCAAAATAACAAAAGGATACAGGTTAAAAGCTGATTATGTGATACATACAGTGGGACCTGTTTATTCCGGGTCGGACAGGGATCCTGTACTTCTGGGAAACTGCTACAGGAATTCACTGAATCTTGCTCGTGACAACAATATTCACACCATAGCTTTTCCTGCAATTTCCACGGGAGTTTACGGATATCCGCTGCAGGAAGCTACTGAAGTTGCACTGAATGCTATCAGGGACTGGTTCAGAGAGAATCCGTCATATGGAATGGAAGTCACGATAGCATGCTTTGATGAAAGAACACGCAGCATCTATGAGAAGTGCAGTGAAAAATAACATGATGTATCGGTATGGACTTTGGCAGACCAGTAAATAAATGCTGAAGTCCATTTTTTAACACTTGCAAAGAGAACGTATGTTCGTTATAATATATATATCAAAGTGAAACTGTGGTACAGATGTCCGGGGAGGTGAAGAGTGTGCTTGTTTTTCATGTGGATGCCAACAGTGCATACCTCAGCTGGACGGCGGCAGCCATGCTGGAACAGGGCTGTGAGACAGATATCAGAGAAATTCCGTCGGCGATAGCCGGAGATCCTGAGAACCGGCATGGAATTATACTGGCCAAATCGATTCCGGCCGGAAAGTATGGAATAATGACAGGTGAGAGTATTTATGAAGCGAGGAAAAAGTGCCCGGAGCTGAAGGTGTTTGCACCCGATTATGATCTGTTCCTGCAGTGCAGCGATGCTATGTATGAGATACTTTCAGGATATACACCTGTGATACAGAGATACAGTGTGGATGAATGCTTCTGTGATATGACATGCTCGCCGGCGGTCGTGAAGGACCCGGTAAAGGCAGCATATGAGATTAAGAATCGCATCAGAAGTGAGCTCGGTTTCACTGTTAATATAGGTATAGGAACAAATAAGCTCTGTGCCAAAATGGCAGGAGAGCTCAGGAAGCCCGATATGGTGCATACTTTATGGCATGATGAGTTGCCGGAGAAGCTGTGGCCGCTTCCTGTCAGAGAGCTTTTTATGGTGGGAAGAGCCACAGAGAGGAAACTGGCGAAGTTCAATATCAGGACCATAGGAGATCTGGCAAAAGCGAATCCTGTATTTCTGAGAACCCTGCTGAAAAGCCACGGGCAGCTGGTATATGAATATGCCAATGGCATTGACAACTCTTCTGTCACAGTGAACAGTGAAATTATACGCAAGGGTATAGGCAACGGACTAACCTATCCCTATGACATGGAAACAGAAGAAGAGATTTTCAGAGAGGCACTGGCACTCTGTGAAAGAGTCGGATCAAGACTCAGGAAACTGAAACGAACGGCAGGCCTTGTGTCTGTATATCTCAGAAGCAGCAGTCTCAGCGGATACAGCCACCAGGTCAGACTGTACAGCTGTATAGACACAACCACTGAAATTTATGATACTGTGAAACAGCTTATCAGAGAAATGTGGAAGGGGGAGCCTATAAGGGCTATGAGTATTTCTGTGGCAGAGCTGACATGTGATGAACACGTTCAGCTTTCCATATTTGACAGGGAGGAAAGGGAGAAAGCTGAACATCTGGACAGAGCTGTAGATGAAATCAGGAATATGTTCGGAGACAGGAGTATTTTCAGAGGGACCTTCGCCAATTCTGATACGGAGCCGATGCAGGGCGGAGTGAACGATGGCAATTATATTATGATGGGAGGTTATAAGCAGTGAAGATCGTGGCAAAGCCGATAAAGACTATCGTGGTATTTGAATATGCCGATAAGCCTCCGATTCCGTATAAATTCAAAATGATGGAGGACTCCGGTGAAGAAATCACGGTGAAGGTGGATAAGAGGTTAAATACTCACAGAAGCAGGATTGCAGGTTCAGAATGCATAATATATGAATGCCAGAGCATTATTAACGGTATGGATAAACGGTATGAGCTTAAATACATAGTACCTGAATGTCAGTGGCAGCTTTACAAAATATAAACCGACTTTTTCCATAATGCAGTGCATACATTTAAGGAGAGAGGAGGTTATTTTGTGAAAAGAAAATTGAAGAAGTGGGAAAAGGCTCTTTGCGGTATAATGACCGCAGTGCTTCTGGCAGCCGGTGGTTTTATGGGTATCCAGAACTTCATGCCGCAGGAGAGAGTCCTTACAATAGTGGAAGACGCATCGACAGTATCAGAAGCCGTTCCTGTTTCGGGAGAGGAAATGAAGATAAAAGCCAAAGCGGCAGTTCTCATCGACGGAATCAGCGGCAAAGTGATTTTTGCACAGAACGAGAGAAAACATCTGCCGCCGGCATCAGTCACGAAGGTAATGACACTGCTGCTGATAATGGAAGGCTGTCAGTCGGGCAGAATTGCACTCGATGATAAAGTCACTATTTCGGATCGTGCTGCCGGAATGGGCGGAAGTCAGATGTATATGGAACCGGGAGAACAGCATTCAGTGGAGGAACTCATAAAAGGAGTCATAATGGTAAGTGCCAACGATGGCTGTGTAGCTCTGGCTGAACATCTCAGCGGCAGTGTGGAGAGTTTCGTGGAGGCGATGAACGAAAGAGCCTCCGAGCTGGGACTTGAGGACAGTCATTTTGTGAATACCAACGGACTTCCTGTGGCAGATCATTATTCCTGTGCATATGATATAGGTATGATATCAAAAGAGCTTATGAAGTTCGAAAAGGCACATGCCTGGTTCACAGCGTGGCAGGAGGATATCAAAGTAGGGCTTCCGGGCAAGCAGCACAAATTCACACTGACCAATACAAATAAGCTCATACGAAGCTATGATGGCGCAATAGGAGTTAAAACAGGTTTTACGCAGGATGCAGGATACTGCCTGTCAGGAGCAGCTCAGAGGGATTCCACAAGACTGATCGCTGTGGTGCTGGGGTGCAAAACAAGTGACATAAGGTTTGCCCAGATGCGTAAACTGCTTGATTATGGATTCGCAAACTATGAAACAGTGGAGATTTCCCAGAAAGGCGAAGCTGTAAAGAAAATAAAAATAGAGAAGGGTGATGTAAGAAATATTTTCGCAGTAGCCTCTGAAGATATCGGACTTACTGTAAAGAAGGGTACAGCCGATCAGGTCAGGACTAAAATTATAATAAAGGAAGATATGCCGTCAAAAATCAGCAAAGGTGAAAAAATAGGCACACTTATGATATATGAAGGCAAGGAGCTTACGGCAGAGTATGATCTTGTCTCTGACAGAGACGTGAAACCTGCAGATCTTATGACTATATACATACGGATGATGAAAAATCTCATATGATCTTACAGGAGGGAGGAATCCCTTTGGAAAAGAAAAAGTGCTGTTTTGTGTTTAACGGATACTGCAGTGTTGCTGCATGTTCAGATGCGCTGATAAAAAATCATATAGACAACAGGATAATAAAGCTGCCTGTATATATCAGAGACAGCTGCAGCTTTGCAGTGATAACAGATATAAAAGATGTGGAAGCCAGCAGCAGCATTCTCGAAAGAGAAGGCATACATGTTGAACAGAAAATTTATCTCAATTGAATGTAGAGAGGATCTGACTTTAATGCTCAGGTCCTTTTTGCATGGATACGGAAATCTGGCAGAGCAGTTTCAAAAAAATAATTTTTGAAAAAATAAAACTTATGAAAAAAAGCACTTGCCAACGAATTGCAAAAAAGGCTGCAAATGTTGACTTTTCAACGTTTTTGTTGTATAATTACTTCAGGCTATACATAAATAACGACAGAATTTAAGATAAAACAACAAGTTTACAAGGAGAGTTTTATGTCAACAAATAACGCTGCAATAAGAAAGAATATTATATCAGCATTGCTTGTGCTGACGATGATTTTCTTCCTGTTTGCTGCTGTATCTGCGGTATCGCATGAAAAAGCATACGCTACAGGAGAAACAGCCAAAGTAACTGCAACTGCACTGAATGTAAGGACCGGCGCGGGCACCGGATATAAGTGCATCGGTACTATGTTAGAGGGTAAAACCTTTACAGTCAAAGGCACCGCCAGCGATAAGAACGGGGTGAAATGGTACAAGCTTACATACAACAATAAGACCGGATATGTGATATCGAAATACGTTAACATAATAAAATTTACTGTAACATCCGTGTCAGATACCAAAGGAACTGTTTCAGACGGACCTCTGAATGTCAGAACAGGCCCCGGGACAAGCTATACCAGATTGGGAAGTATGGCAGAAGGCAAAACATTTACTGTCACCGGCAAGACGAATGATATAAACGGCAAGCTGTGGTACAGGCTTACATACAATGGGAAGACAGCATACGTGCGTGCTCTATATGTTAAAACAACTAAAGTGACATCCGGTTTCTCTGTTACAGAGGTTAAAAATACAAAAGGAACTGTAACCTGCAGTTCCCTGAATGTCAGAACAGGTCCCGGGACAAGTTATGCAAAACTGGGGAGCGTATCAAAAGGGAAAACCTTCACGATAACCGGTAAAGCCAAGGATAAAAACGGCACATGGTGGTACAGATTCACCTATAACAGCAAAACAGGGTATGTGCATTCAGGTTATGTCAAAACATCAGACACGTCATCATCATCAGGCACAACTTCATCATCGAGCACAGTGACTTTCAAAACAGGAACTGTGACTACATCAGACGGACTCAATGTGAGAACAGGAGCAGGTACCGGCTACAGCAAGCTTACAGTCCTTGCCAAGGGTACTACGGTAGTAATTACAGGATCAGCCAAGGACAGCAACGGTAAAACATGGTACATATACAAATACAGCACAAGTCAGAAGGGTTATATCTGTTCTGATTATGTAACAGTAAAGACAGTTAAATCCGACAGTGAATTTGAAGACTATCTTACAGCGCAGGGATTCCCTGAAAGCTATAAGCCGGGACTCAGAGCTCTGCATGCTGAACATCCGAACTGGGTATTCAAGGCTTATAAGGCAGGATACAGCTGGAGCAGTGCGGTTTCCTATCAGAAATCAAGAGGCGGAAACCTGATAAGCGGGATATATCCGTCTTCCTACAGGGATCCGGACGATAAATATACACAGCCCGAACCAGGATGGTATAAAGCAAGCAAAACTGTTATAGCACATTATATGGATCCTAGGAATTTCCTTAACGAAACAGGCATATATCAGTTTATGACCCATAAATTTGACAGCAGCTCTCAGAGCACATCGACAGTAAAATCTGTGATCGCAGGATCATTCATGGAAGGCGTAAACCCACCGGGTGACTACTCCTCTTATCAGAGTCTGATTTATGCGGCAGGCAAAACTGCAAATGTCAATCCGAATGTCCTTGCCGCCATGATAATTCAGGAGCAGGGATGGAGCGGAAGCAAGATGGTGACAGGCACAGTATCAGGATACAAAGGATACTACAATTTCTTTAATATCGGTGCATATCCTACAAGCACGATGACCGCTGTACAGAGAGGTCTGTGGTATGCGTCGTGTTCAGGCTCATACTCAAGGCCTTGGAATTCACCTTACAAATCAATTAAAGGCGGAGCACAGTTCTATGCCCAGTCTTACGTGAACTGCGGTCAGGATTCGTACTACACCAAGAAATTCAATGTTAAAAACGGAATCAGCAATGTAGGAAGACATCAGTATATGACAAATGTATCAGGTGCGGCAAGCGAAGGCGGTATAGTCAAGAGAGGATACAGCAGCAGTGCTAAGATCACATTTGAGATACCTGTATATAACAGCATGCCTGCAAGTGCATGCCCGCTGCCTTAAAATACAAGATAAAAACGGGATAGGAGTTAATTATGGCAAATTATAATGATAACGACAGCTTCATAGAAAAAGTGCTCAGAAAGCTGATAATCATAATAGTGATAACAGCTCTGGCGCTTCCTTTCATAACACCGCAGGTTTTCGCAGCGTCAACAGTTTCAATCGGCTGTGACAGCGAGATAAAGGGAGGAGAAACCTTTACTGTGAATGTGGCCTTCGGCGGAGGTTCTGTAGGACGTGTCATCGCATACATGAATTACGATTCAAGCAGAATATCATATATTTCAGGAGGGAGCAGTACAGGAGATTCAGGATATATTCAGCTTAACGAAGCGGGAATCGACGGCACAATATCCTTCGAACTTAAGTTCAAAGCTCTGAAGGACGGCGATACAACGCTGGAGGTAATAACCAATGAAATTTATGACCTGGATGAGATGATGCTGGATGATCAGCCTTCTGCATCAAAAACAATACATGTTTCGGGTTCAGCTGCATCAGAGAATACCAGCAAGCCATCCTCTGATACTTCTGCCACTGAAGAGACGATGCTCTACGGTGTAGACGAAAGACCTGAGGCTGATGCAGATGCATCTTCTGAAAATACGGATATAACGAAGATACTGGTGATCACAGCAGCGGTTCTGGTTGCACTGATCGCAATAATAGCTACAGTTCTGATAAGCAGGAGAAACAGGAAAAACAGGAAAGCGAAACGTTCTGCAGCTTCTGACCATATGGCCGACGATGCCGGGTCAGCAGCCGAGGAACTCAGAGACTGGAGCTCCGAAAGAGAAGAACGCCGCAGAGAATTCCAGGAAGAACATGAGAAACAGAAAGCAATCAGGAAAAAAGCCAGTCAGGAAACTGAACTCTGGGATGACTGGCAGGGAATCGACAATGGAGATGATGATGACTGGATAAAATAACCCCGTTATCATAAACAGAATACAAAATGAAAATAAGAGCTGCAGGCTGTGTGAGAATCATTCCACCAGCATTGCAGCTCTCAGTTTTTGATATGCTTCAGAATAATTATTTGAGGTTTTCAGGATTGAGACATTCAAGCTCAGGGAGAACGAACATGCCGTCTTTTCTTATGAGCTTGCCGTCAAAATATATTTCGCCGCCGCCGTATTCAGGTCTCTGTATCATTACGAGGTCCCAGTGAATGGCGGATTTGTTGCCGTTAAAAGCATCTTCATAGGAAGCCCCTGGAGTCAGGTGGAAGCTTCCGGAAATTTTCTCATCAAAGAGAGTATCCTTCATCGGATCCATGATGAACGGATTGACACCAAGTGCGAATTCTCCGAAATAACGTGCGTTTTCATCGGTATCCAGAAGCTGGTTGATTCTCTCATCATTGTTGGAAGTTGCTTTGACTATTTTACCATCCTTAACCTTGAAAACGATGTTCTCATAAGTGAATCCCTGTTCTTCTGACGGAGTATTGTATGAAATAGTTCCGTTCATTGATTCTCTGACAGGAGCGGTATAAACTTCGCCGTCAGGTATGTTTCTCAGACCGTCACACTTGATGGCTGGAATTCCCTTGATGGAGAATTTCAGATCAGTGCCCGGTCCCTTGATGTGAACTTTGTCCGTATTATTCATCAGTTCAACGAGGGAATCCATCGCCTTGCTCATCTTCTTGTAGTCCAGTGTGCATACATCAAAATAGAAATCTTCGAAAGCTTCAAGGCTAGTATTGGCAAGCTGCGCCATTGAGTTGTTCGGATATCTCAGAACTACCCATTTAGTGTGGTTAACTCTGTAATCAAGGGTAGGTCTTGTCAGCTTGTAGTACATGTTCAGCTTTTCTGACGGTACATCTGCCAGCTCTGCAGTGTTTCCGCCGGCTCTGATGGCGATGTATGCGTCCATGCCTTTCATCTGCGCCAGCTGGCAGTCGTTCATGAATTCTATCTGTTCCTCACTGCAGTTTAACAGGATTTCCCTTGTTATGGCAGAGTCGCGGATTTCAGTGTACGGCATGCCGCCACGGTCATATACGTTCTTGATTATCTGTCTTACAAGGTTCTTGCAGCATTCACCTTCGTAGCTGATGAGGACTTTTTCGCCTTTTTGCACATCGCATGAGTATCCGACCAGCAGGTCAGCTAATTTTTTGATTCTTGGATCCATTTTTTCCTCCTTATTTATGTCAATTTCATTATTTTCCTATAGCGTATTATACCCTAACTGTGTTATTTTTAAAAGAGGGGAAAGCAGGAGGATTTTATGAAGCATATTTTTATAATGAACCCTTTATCCGGCAGGAAGAGAAGCCGCCGTCATATCACAGATGCCATTACATCGGCATGCACAGAGCTTGGTGTGGACTACGACATATATTTTACCAGTGAGCCGCTGGACTGTAAAAGGCACGCGAGGCAGCTGTGCGAGGAGGCTGATGCCGCAGGACAGGAACTGAGAATCTACGGCTGCGGCGGTGACGGAACGGTCAATGAGCTTGTCAATGGTGTCTGCGGTTTTGACAACGTGGAAATCGGTGTTATACCTATGGGCACCGGCAACGATTACATACGCAACTACGGGGACGTGTCCTCTTTTCTCGATATCAAGGCTCAGATAATGGGGAAGTCAAGGTATAGTGATGCTGTCCATTTCTGTGCAGAATATGAAGACAATGTGACCGAAGGGTACTGTGCAAATATGTTCAACATAGGGTTTGACTGCAATGTGGTTGATATGACTGCCAGAGTCAAGAACTGGCCTTTTGTGGGCGGTTCGCTGGCTTATCTGATTTCTGTGGCAATAATACTGATAGAAAAAAAGGGAGCTGACCTTACCATCGAATACGATGACGGAACTGTGCTCGATGGCAGGATCCTGCTTATAGCCATTGCCAACGGATGCTTCTGCGGAGGTGGTGTCAAAGGTGTACCGGAATCAGTGCTGGATGACGGGCTGATGGATGTCAGTGTTGTGAAGGATATTTCCCGGATGACTTTTGTTACTTTGTTTCCAAGCTATGCAAAGGGAACACATCTTAACAAGAAAAAGATAATAGACAGAAATATTATAAGATATACGAAAGAAAAGGCTCTCACCGTTACTGCTAACGGCGAAAGCCTGAGATTGTGCACCGATGGTGAGATCACGACACAGAAAAAGGTGAGGTTCTCCATTGTGGAGAATGCTTTCAGATTTATCGTGCCGTCTGTGTGATGCTGTCCGTATCAGCTTATATGTATGACATCCGACAAGGTTATTATGCCGCTGAGAGAAATCTTCTCGATGCGGTTTTCTTTTTTTATTGTGGTTGTGCAGAGGGTACCGCCGGGCTGCTGCAGGTTAAGCTGGTGCGTCCCGTCCTCCAGAGTGATGGCCAGCGCATACGCCGCAGCTACGGTGCCTGATGCACAGCTTCCTTCAAAATAAGTGGTATCTACGTCCTTGACGTAAACCACCGGTGTCATCATCTGGTTTACTGTATCGCAGAACATTACTCCGAATGCCGGCAGATCCGGATCGTAATTTTCATATATGCAGTCCCGGAGCATCTCGAAGGTGTCCTTCATAGGTGGGACATCCTGAATAATCAGATGGGCGATGCCGTCCAGGCACACCAGTGTTCCGCCTTTGTTGAGAGAAAGCTCTTTATCAGTAAATTCTCTGATTTCATCAGGTACGGGCATATCCATTTCGACATTGCCTGTACTGTGATCGATCCTGGCAGTAAGCGGTTTGTCGCACCCGCTTACTCTGACTGTTATTTCGTTCTTCTGCGGTAGAGAGATAGATGACCTGTAAAGAGCAAAGGCTCTGGATGCATTGCCGCAGAATTCAAGACCGCACATTTCCATGGCAGGGTAGCCGGCGGACAGATCGTTATCTGATAATGAATCGTTATGATTTGTGGTCTGCTTACGGTCAGAATCCGGCAAGATGAATGCCACCTGTTCACCATTAAGCGTCTTGTCTTCGAGAAGTCTCTGAGCCACCTGCGCATAATCTTTCCTGTCAACAGGGGTCAGAACCATTATTGTGATGTTTCCGGCCGGGTCGGCAATGACCACATCTAAATTATCGTACATTTGATACCTCACTGGTTTGTTAACTATAACCTTATATATAAATAATATCATTTTAGGCTATTGCATACAACCGGAAATTAAGGTATACTAGAAGCCATCGGAGAACTGACGTGTCATACCGACAGTTTATCCGGTTGAAATCAATATGGAGAGTTGTCAGAGTGGTCGATCGTGCGGCACTCGAAATGCCGTGCCCTTTACCGGGCCCCGGGTTCGAATCCCGGACTCTCCGCCAGTTAAAACCCTTTGCGATTGCAGTTTGTTTTCGCAGAGGGATTTTTAGTTTAAACTCAATATTAATTGAAATTTGTCAAAAGTTTTGAAGAAATGAAGATCCAAGTGTACCCGATGGATTACGAAGAGTTCTGCGAGGCAACAGGGCAGAGCTCCCCTATCATTAAAGGCTTGTTTGAAAAAAAGAAAAGCCTTGGTCAGCAGGTGAATCGCAAGCTGATGAGAGATTTAAGAATTTATATGGCTGTTGGTGGAATGCCTCAGGCTGTAGAAGCTTATATAGAAGGAAATAATTTTTCAATGATAGATCAG
>JBJESR010000144.1:0-2760 GCA_051882895.1 Lentihominibacter sp. | reverse complement strand
GAACTGTGCTGCTCTGCCTGAAAGCCTTCTTGAAGGCATTCTTTTTGGTACAGCCAAGGGCGGATTCACGGGAGCTGTTGACCGAGCAGGGCTTTTCGAACAGGCAAATGGGGGAACACTGCTTCTTGATGAAGTCAGTGCAATGCCGTATGAACTTCAGGGCAAACTGTTGAGAGTACTCCAGGAGGATTATATCAGAAGGGTAGGAGGGGAGAAGGATATTCCTGTTGATGTCAGGATTATTGCTACAATCAACGAGCCGGCAGAGAAGCTGATTGAAGAAGGTGCACTGAGAAAAGATCTGTATTTCAGATTGAACATTGTCAATCTGCATATACCGCCGCTTCGTGAAAGAAAAGAGGACATACCGGTTCTTGCTGAACGTTTTATCCAGAAAAACAATGCCAGATACGGCAAGGAAATATGGATGATATCAGATAAGGCACTGGATAAGCTGCAGCAGTACGATTACCCCGGGAACGTGCGTGAGCTGGAAAACATAATCATGTCTGCGATTTCTCTGGCGGACAACGAACATGTTTTGACTGACCGGGATATAAGAATCAGCAGGAGCTACAGTCATACATCACCGCTGGTGTCAGAGTTTTCGAGAGAATCCTCGACGCTTTCAAAATATCTGGAAAACATTGAAAGGACTGTAATACAGCAGCACCTTGTGAGAAATGAAGGCAATATTACCAAAACAGCCAAGGATCTGGGAATGGTAAGACAGAACTTGCAGCACAAGATAAAAAAGTACGGGCTGTAGGATTGCAGGACTGATTTAGGCAGGAAAAAGTTGAATAATACCGGAATTGCATATGTGATGCAAAAATAATTGCATTATATATGCAAATTTTTTTGCATAAAATTATAAAATTGATGCTGGCTCTGCATTTTATTTTTTATAGATAAGCGCGTAAATGGCTGAATTTCAATGATTTTAAAAATACAAAAAAATACAGAATCCTTTGGCATGGGACTTGCTGATTATATAATCATATGAGATTTGCAAAAATCTTAAAGGAATGTTTAAAAATCGAAATTAATTTTTAAAGTGATGAAAAGGAGAGAACAGAAATGCAGAATGTAAAAGTAATTATCTGGGGTCTTGGCGCTATGGGCGGCGGAATCGCAAACATGCTTTTAAAGAAAAAAGGCGTTGACATCGTAGGTGCTGTTGAAATCGGCGACAGAGTAGGCAAATCAATGTTTGACCTTCCTATCATCGAAGTTGAAAGAGGAGATAGAGAAGATGTCATCATGGGAACTGCTGAAGATGTTATCAAGCCAGGTGCTGCAGACGTTGTAATCGTATGCACAGACTCATTCACAGCTAAAGTTTTCCCTAAACTCAAATTTGTTATGGAACAGGGAATCAACGTTATTACTTCAGCTGAAGAAATGGCATACCCTGCAGCTCAGGAACCTGAACTTGCCAAGGAACTGGATGAAATAGCCAAAGCTAACGGAGTATCAGTTCTGGGAACAGGCATCAATCCTGGACATATCATGGATCTGCTGGTACTGGTAATGACAGGATGCATGGTAGACGTTGAGCACATCCTTTCTAAGAGAGTAAACTCATTATCACCGTTCGGTCCTACAGTAATGGAAGAACAGGGAATCGGTATCTCAATCGACGAGTTTAACAAGAGAAAAGCAGAAGGAACTATGTCAGGCCACGTTGGATTCGCAGAATCAGTTGGCATGATGGCTGAAGGCCTGGGACTTACTGTAGAAGAGTTCGCACAGGATATGGAACCGATTCAGACAGACGTTGACAGAAAATCACCTTACGGCTTCGCAGCTGCAGGCTCATGTGCAGGCGTTGCAATGGTGGCTGACGCTAAACTGTCAAACGGCCTGGAAGTAAGAATGGAACATCCTCAGCAGATCGAACCTGAACAGGTTGGAATCAGCACAGGTGACTATGTAATCATCGAAGGAACTCCTTCAATAAATATGGTTAACAGCCCTGAGGTTGAAGGCGGTCTGGGAACTATCGCTATGATTGCTAACAGCATCCCTAACATCATCAATGCTGAACCTGGACTTCAGACAATGATCACACTGCCTATCCCTTGTGCAGTAATGGGCGACATGAGAAACAGAATCAAACCGGAAAAGAAAATCGTAAAATAATAAATAATAACAGACAACTCACTCATAAGAGACATACAATATTTTGACAGGGGCACACCGCGTCCAGGGTGCCCCATGATCAAATTACGAATCAGGAAAAAGGAGAATCAAAATGGCTAAAAAAGGCGATTGGGTTCGCATCCACAGTGTTGTTCTGAAGGCTGACGAGAGAACTGCCAAGCTTCCTGACGACACTCAGAAGTGCGACCTTGAACAGTGGACAAAAGGCTTCCTGCAGGACGAAAGTGCCGAAATCGGTGATGAAGTTACTGTAGAGACAGCAGTAGGACGTATTGTAAAGGGAACGCTGATCGACGATTTCCCTTATTACACACACAGCTACGGCGTATTTGTACCTGAGCTTATTCAGATAGATAAACAGTTAAGAGAAGAAATGGCAGAAATAGGAGGTGACAAATAATGGCATTAGCAAAAGATTATGCTTCCGTAATGGGACGTTCCAACGAAATTCAGAAAGATGCTCTGGGTCTTGACTATGCTGAATTTGAACAGTCACCTATTTCATTCGACTACGAAAAGCTTATGACTTCCACAGGTTATACTCTGCAGGAGGTTAACAGAATTCAGAGCCAGTACGGCGTTGGCGACACTCCG
>JBJESR010000143.1:0-2760 GCA_051882895.1 Lentihominibacter sp. | reverse complement strand
GGCGAAATCAGCAGAATCCTCCTGGCCACCAACGCGGAGCACAGAGAAATCTGCAATCTGCTGAAGGATAAGAAAAAGGAACAGGTGGCTGATTACATTGCCCACACTCACTGGTCCCCCGAAAGAAGCAGATTTGATCTCATGGGAGATGATGCATAACATATCGGGTTCAATTAACAAAAACGGCATACAGTTCTGAACTTACCAGACTGTATGCCATTTTATTATCTTTCACAGGCTGCCTGATAGCAGCAGTAATAAACACCGTAATTATTTCCAGAAATCGGTTTCTTCCTTGATTCCGATATCGCTGGCGATGAAATGAGGATCCTTGCCTTCTTTTCGCTGCTTTGTGTAATCGTTGAGACACCTGATTGCTGTACCTCCGAGAATGAGGATCGAAGGAACGTTAACAACTACAATAAGTCCCTGCAGCATGTCTGCTGTATCCCATACAAATCCTGCACTTGCGATAGCTCCTACAAATACCAGAACTGTAGCCACCATTCTGAATACCAGAAGCTCTCCTTTTTTAGGTGCTCTTCTGATTATGAATTCGAGACATCCTTCGCAGTATGAGTAGTTACCGATCAGAGTTGTGAATGCGAACAGTGACATTGCCACAGCCAGGAATATCGGTCCGAAGCTTCCCAGGGCTGATCCCATTGAAGCCTGAACGTATCCTGCAGCATCAGCAGCTCCATCCACTACATATGCTGATGGATCAGTCATAGTGCTCAGGCACATGAAAGCTGTAGCTGAGCAGATCAGCAGTGTATCGATGAATACTGAAAGCATCTGAACAAGACCCTGCTTGGCCGGATGTGAAACATCAGCCTTGGCAGCTGCGTTCGGAGCGGAACCCATACCTGCCTCATTGGAGTACAGACCTCTCTTGATACCCCACATTATACATGATCCTGCAAATCCGCCGAATATAGCGCTGAAATCAAATGCGCTTCTGAAAATCCCTGCGATCATAGCCGGGATGTTGGTTATGTTCAGAATCAGCACGAGAAGTGATACTGCAACATAGATAACACCCATGATCGGAACCATAACACCTGTAACCTTGATCAGACGCTTTGCTCCGCCGATTACGATGATGCCGAACAGAATTGCCAGTATAATTCCTATGATCTTCGGAGTAACCGATGCATCATAGAAAGAGAACGCTGCGAATGTCGACTGCAGGTTGAAGGCTGCCAGCATGTTGTATCCTACTGCATAGATCAGTATGATAAGAACTGAGAAGATAACTCCGAGCCATCTCTGCTTGAGGGCTGTCTGCATGTAGAATGCTGGACCGCCGTAGCTTGTGCCGTCAGCATCTCTTTTCTTGTATATCTGAGCCAGCGTCGACTCGATGAATGCTGTGGCACCTCCGATGAATGCCGTAACCCACATCCAGAAAATAGCACCTGCTCCTCCCAGACAGATGGCAGTTGCAACACCGATGATGTTTCCTGTGCCGACACGGGATGCCGTTGAAACCATCAGCGCACCGAATGATGAAATTCCGTTTTCATCAGAAGGCTTCTCCATGATTACTTTGAATGATTCCTTGAACATGCGGACCTGCATGAATTTACATCTGAATGTAAAATACAGTCCTCCTACAACCAGCAGGAGCGGTACGAACCACGGCTGATACAGCACGTTGCTCACTGCCAGAATCCCTGAATGAATTGCTTCAAACATAACTGATTTTCCTCCTAAATAAGTAACTTTAGTGATTATTGCAGCGTGCCACCTCGTAACAGGAGGGCGCACACGGTTTAAGTATATCAGAGTTTGTCCGCATGTTCAATTGTATTTTATAATACTGTGCCTGCTGTCTGTTTTATATATGATAATGTCTTAATATATCGCAGGAAAAAATGTCTTAAGCAGATAAATATGGTACACTACCTTGCGAAAGCGAGGGCTAACCTTTTATTACGTGTCTGATGTGCAATTACTTCTGGTTCATCGAAAAATGAACCCGGTTGATTTGCTCACGCTGTTGGTTTTTCTAAGATGATATACCCCTTGCGGGTATGTTCGCAATATTACACAGCTAAAATGTGCACAACTCAATAGAATGTGAAAATAATTGCACATTTAAAACCTCGGAAGTGTCAGCCAACTGTATATTTTTGCAGAATCACACCGCTTTCCCGGTGTATTTACGACAATCAGGATGTTCTGGCGATATATACCGCCTCTTAAAAAGTGTCTTTTATAAAAACTGTGCAATTTTTTATCTCATGCAATTCTTTTTTCACATATTCCACGTTCACCTGCAGCCAAACCTTATTATTCACTTAATCACATGACCGAAGATAGGGTGCTGCTGTTATTTAAGTTTATATGCCTTTACCGTCGACCTCGGTAATATTTGCAGCCATCAGTGACTTCTGTGCACAATCCCCGAGGTTGTCTTCACGATAATCAGCAGCCCCAGACATATGAGAAACCATACAAAGGTGAAAAGGGGACATACCTGCCCCATGATGTTTCCCGGCCGGGCGGAATAGTCCCATACGTGCCAGCCGAATTTAACGTTTACGAGAAGACCTACAAAGAATTCATAGACGGTGATAATACATGCACCGGCGGCTGCTTTGATAACCATAGGTGCTTCCCTGTGTGTCCTGACATAATAATAAAATGCCAGAAGGCATGCACCTCCTGTAAGTGCCATGGACCAGTGGGTATACCCCCTGAAAATATATTCAATTATCGAGTAGCCCGCAGCTCCCGTCAAAAAAATAATCA
>JBJESR010000142.1:0-13292 GCA_051882895.1 Lentihominibacter sp. | reverse complement strand
TGGTATAACGATTTATTCCAAAAACTGTTCAGTAATGCATGATGATGTGAAAATCAATATTGTGGATACTCCGGGACACGCAGATTTCTCATCAGAGGTTGAACGAATCATTAAGACTGTTGATACCGTTATTCTGCTGGTTGACTCCAGTGAGGGTCCTATGCCTCAGACTAGATTCGTGCTCAAGAAATCTCTGGAGCAGGGAATCAATCCTATACTGCTGATAAATAAAATCGATAAAAAGGATGCCAGAATCGATGAGGTTGTTGACGAGGTTTATGAACTGTTCATGGATCTTGAGGCAAATGATGAGCAGCTGGATTTCCCTATTCTTTATGGTATTGCAAGGCAGGGAATAGTTGTATACGATCCTGAAGATGTAAAAGGAATAGAGGTGGAAGCTGGAGAAACAAAAATCAAGAAGAGTGCCAAGGGTATGGGCGGTCTTGACATCACTCCGCTGTTTGAGACTATAATCAAGCATGCTTCTCCGTATCCTGATCTGAATGATGAACCGCTTCAGCTGCAGGTATCGGCACTGGCATATGATGACTATATCGGCAGGCTGGGAATAGGCAGAGTCACCAAGGGAATAATCAAAGCAGGAACGACTGTTGCCGTTGCCAAGGACAACGGACAGATAGAGCAGAGAAAGATAAATCAGGTGTTCGTCTACAGAGGACTCAAGAGAGTAGCTGTTGAACAGGCAGAAGCCGGAGACATTGTAGTGGTTTCAGGAATTTCCGATATTTCCATCGGTGAAACCATCTGCGACCCGGCAAACCCTGACCCGCTGGAGATGATTCACATCGAGGAGCCTACACTTTCCATGTATTTCATGGTTAACAAGTCGCCGTTTGCCGGTAAGGTAGGCAAATATGTAACCTCAAGACATATAAGAGAAAGACTTAACAAGGAGCTTGAAGTCAATGTGGGGCTGAGGGTTGAAGAGACAGATTCAACCGACAGCTTCAAGGTTTCAGGAAGAGGTGAGCTGCACCTTTCTATTCTTATTGAGAATATGAGACGTGAGGGTTATGAGCTTGCTGTATCAAAGCCTGAGGTAATTATGCGTCGCGGTGAAAACAATGAGGTTCTGGAACCGTATGAAGAGGTGGTACTGTCAGTTCCCGATGAGTATTCCGGTTCTGTAATATCCAAGCTCAATGTGAGAAAGGGGATAATGCAGGAGATGAAAAGCGAGAACGGTTTCACTCGTCTTGAGTATCTGGTGCCTACAAGAGGGCTTCTGGGATACAGAAGTGAATTTATCAATGATACGAGAGGAGAAGGCACTATGGTGAGGAGATTTGCCAGATTCGATGCTTTCTCAGGAGAAATCCCGCAGAGGACAAATGGTGTGGCTATCGCGCAGGAAGAGGGAGTTGCAACGCCGTATGCTATTTTCAGCATAAGCGAACGTGTTCAGATGTTCATTGAACCGGGTACAAGAGTATACGAAGGTATGATTATCGGCATGAATGCCAGAAGTGACGATATGGTGGTGAACCCGTGCAAAGCAAAGAAAGCTACCAATATGCGAGCTGCCGGAAGTGATGACAACATCAAGCTGGCACCTGCCAGAACCTTCACTCTGGAAGAAGCTCTTGAATTCATCGATGATGATGAGCTGGTGGAAATCGTACCGGATGATATCAGACTGAGAAAGAAATACCTTAAGGAGCTTGAGAGAAGAAGGCTCGGCAGGAAGATAAAGACTGAGGAATAAAATGTGATTCCTGTACAGGGTGTTTTAAAATGAGATGAGGAGGAAAAGGGATGGACGAACTGGAAAAAACAGGAACATTTTTTGAAAATCTGCTGAGCCCCGAGAGGCTGTCAGATTTCGCAGAAAGGCTTATAGGGCTTGCTGTTCTGGTTGTTATCGGTCTGATTCTGATAAAGGTGATACTTATAATAGCCAGGAAGGCTCTGGTAAAGGGAAGCTCAGATCCTGTCATCTATACGTTTGTGATCAATGCCATCAAGGCGATTCTGATAATAACGCTGATAACCATGGCACTGGGGGTCATGGGTGTTCAGATGACCACTATAATTGCAGTTATAGGTGCAGCAGGTGCTGCCATAGCTCTGGCGCTGAGGGACAGCCTTGCCAATATTGCCGGTGGGATAATGATAATAATCACGCAGCCCTTCAGCAAGGATGATCTGATAGATGTGGGGGATGTTTCAGGAAAGGTGGAGAACATAGATCTTTTCCTGACTACCCTTAAGACCTATGATAATAAAACCATCACAATACCTAATGGCCTGATAAACACTTCCATCCTTGTCAACCACAGCAAGGAGGACTTAAGGCGTGTGGACTGCACTTTCGGTATCGGATACAATAACGACATTGCCAGAGCCAAGAGGATACTTCAGAATGTATGCGATTCAAATCCGATGATATACAAGGAACCTGCACCGCTTATCGGTGTGGCCAATCATGGCAACAATGCTGTGATTCTTGATCTGAAAGCATGGTGCAACACGGATGATTACTGGGATGTGAAGTATTATCTCGAGGAAAATGTCAAGCTGGCATTTGATGAGCAGAATATTGAGATACCATATCCTCAGATGGATGTACATCTGAAGAAACGTTAATTCGGCATTGTAATAGAATGATTATGGTGCAGTAATTTTTATTTTTCTGCCGAATTCCGGAAGACGAAGCTGGCCGGCTCCTATGGAGGCGGCTTTGTTTTTTACGTTTATTAATCTGTCGTAAATATCCTGTATAAAAAATCCTCTATTTCCCGCTTTAGATTTTCATCATTTCTTTTGAACTGCAGGATTTTTCCACCATATTTTGAAATCAGAAGTTTGCGAAGCTCTCTGTTATAGGAGAGCAGGTTTTTTTCATAACCTGCTGTAGCGGACATAAATTTGGCTTTTACTTCCTGCTTGATTACCCCGATGCATGGGGTGTCGCCGGACAACAGATTATACAGTTCTTTTCTGAAACAGTAACTCAGCAGTTCAGCACCACCTATTTCGTCGAGCAGAATAAGTTTTTTCCCTTTATTATTTGTAAGATATCTCAAACCTTCGTTTTCAAAAACTTCCGGATATTTCAACGATTGTCCTTGTGTTGTGATAACCCTGAATATTCCATTGTAATTTTCATCGTATGGTGCTGTGAGCGGGGTGTTTCTGGCACTGCCGATTCTGAAAGCTACTGTTTTTCCCTCAGAATCCAGAAGACGCTGGCTGGTAAACCCCCCGACTTCATTCATATAAGGTGATAACAATTCGCGTAATAATGTGGATTTCCCTTTTTGTATGGGACCTTCCAGAAATAAATGTTTGTACATAAATACCTCCATTTTTTTATTTACATTTATATTATAACAAAAAATATAGCCAGAAATGTTGGAGTGATAACTCTTTGAATTTTTTTAAGGTAAAAAAGTGTTTCATATATAACTTGAAACAACAAAAATAATATTTTTTTGTTGTTAAAAACACTTTCGACGTTGTTTAAACAACAAAACGTTTTGATGGATTATGATAAAATAACACAATATTTGATGAGTAGAATGTGAATTGACTAAGGTATTGATGTTTCAAAGAAAGAAATATAAGCCCAAAGATATTGGATGGAAGGGAAACAGATAGACTGTTTTGAAATAAGAAAATGATAAAGTACCTAGAAACGATAATTGAAAGCGGTTTGTTCGAAAAAATAGAAAAAGAAAAATACATAGACGCTCTGGAACAGTTGACGATAACAGGAAAAAAGTATCAAAAAGGAGCGGTAGTTTTTTATGAAAAAGATCTGATTGATAAAATATGTATTGTTAACAGAGGCAGCGTCAGAAGTGAAAAAATGTATGCTGATGGTGAAATACATATTCTGGAACTATATGAAGAGTCGACGATTTTTGCGCTTGAAGCTGCAGTTTCAAAGCGCAGGACATCACCTGCAGATTATATATGTAACGAGGATTCTACAGTGGTTTTTATTCCGGTGGCATCTATCAGCAGGTGTACATATAAAAGTGAAATTATGGCTATTCTGATGCAGAAACTTGCCAGTGACAGCATTAAAAAGACTCATAAAATTGAGATCCTGGGTGAGCGGGGGCTGCGTGACAGAATAATGATATACCTGGATGTTCTCAGAAAAAAAGAGGGAAGTTCTGTTGTCACGGTTAAGATGAACCGTGAACAGTTCGCCCAGTACCTTTGCGTGAGCAGAAGTGCGCTTTCCAATGAACTGAATAAGATGAAGCGGGAAAAAATAATAGATTTCAATAAAGATCAGTTTGAAATACTATAATATACACGTATTTTTATGCATTCTCACAATTTAGTGTGGAAAAGTTCGCTGTGAAATGGTACAATAACATAATAACGATTTAAGAAAGGAGACTCAGAATATAATGGGTGAAGTCAGGAAATTCAAAAGAGTTTTAGTTGCCAACAGAGGCGAAATAGCGATTAGAATATTCAGAGCCTGCAGAGAACTTGGAATCAGAAGTGTAGCGATATACTCAGAAGAAGATAAAAATACATTGTTCAGAACTAAGGCAGATGAAGCATATCAGGTAGGCAGAGGTAAAGCTCCTGTAGATGCATATCTGGCAATTGATGAAATCATTGAACTGGCCAAAGCAAAAGGCGTGGATGCCATCCATCCGGGATATGGATTTCTGGCAGAAAACGTGAGCTTTGCCAAGGCATGTGAAGAGGCAGGAATTGTGTTTATCGGTCCGGAATACCATATGATGGATCAGCTGGGCGATAAGGTAAAATCAAAGATCGTGGCGAATGAGGTTGGTGTTCCGACAATCCCGGGAATGACAGAAACAATCCCATCAGAGGAAGTGGCACTCAAGTTCGCGGAAGACTGCGGCTACCCTGTAATGCTGAAAGCAGCAGCAGGCGGCGGCGGAAGAGGAATGAGAATTGTAAGGAACAGAGAAGAGCTTATCGATCAGTACAGAAGTGCCAAGAGCGAAGCCAAGAAGGCTTTTGGCATAGATGATATATTTATCGAGAAGTATCTTGAGAGGCCTAAGCATATAGAAGTTCAGGTGCTGGGAGACAGTTACGGCAATGTTGTTCATCTCTATGAGCGTGACTGCTCGATTCAGAGAAGGCATCAGAAGGTTGTGGAATTCACCCCGGCTCTGTCCATAACAGAGGAACAGAGACAGAATATCTGCAATGATGCCATCAAGATAGCAAAGGCTGTAAATTACAGAAGTGCAGGAACCGTTGAATTCCTTGTTGACAATGACGGCAGACACTATTTCATCGAGATGAACCCTAGAATTCAGGTTGAGCATACTGTAACCGAAATGACTACAGGCATAGATATCGTGCAGTCGCAGATACTGATTGCCGAGGGATATGAACTCAATTCTGACAGGATTAATATCAAATCTCAGGCAGATATCCAGCCGAGAGGATATGCTATCCAGTGCAGACTTACTACAGAAGATCCTGTTAACGGATTCGCTCCTGATACAGGTGTGATAACAAAATATACAAGTGCGGGAGGATACGGCATAAGACTGGATGCTGGTAATGCATTTGTCAACTCAACGATTTCTCCTTACTATGACAGCCTTCTCGTAAAGGTGACGTCATGGGCGAGAAGCTTTGAGGACGCAACAAGCAAGGCAAGACGAGCTCTCAGAGAAATGAAGGTTCAGGGAGTCAAGACAAACAGAACGTTCCTTCTTAACGTGCTCAACCACCCGACCTTCAGGGCAGGAAAATGTGATACGGGATTTATTGAAGACAATCCGGAACTGCTCAATGTTATGGCAAAGGAGGACAAGGAGCTCAAGGTGCTTACTTTCCTGGGAGAGCAGTTCGTCAATGGAAACAGAGGTGTCAAGCCGCAGTTTGACGTGCCTGTATTCCCTAGAATCAAGCCTGAAGAAATCAGCAGGCTGAGAGGAACCAAGCAGATTCTTGATGAAAAGGGTCCGAAGGGAGTTGCTGACTGGGTAAAGAAACAGAAGAGACTTCTTATTACAGATACAACTATGAGAGATGCACAGCAGTCCCTCATGGCTACAAGAGTGAGAACTGTCGATATGGAAAAAATAGCACCGGCTACTGCTCTTTATGGACAGAACCTGTTCTCACTTGAAATGTGGGGAGGCGCCACATTTGATACAGCATACAGATTCCTCAAGGAGTCACCATGGGAAAGACTTGAAACTCTTCGAAAGAAGATGCCTAATATCCTTTTCCAGATGCTGATCAGAGGAGCCAACGCTGTAGGATACAAGAATTATCCTGATAACGTTATCAGAAGATTTGTCAAGGAATCAGCGGCATCAGGTATCGACGTATTCAGAATTTTTGACTCACTTAACTGGATACAGGGAATGGAAGTGGCACTGGATGAAACCCTTAACCAGGGCAAGATCGCAGAAGCATGTATCTGCTATACCGGCGACATTCTCGATGAAAGCAGAGAAAAATATAACCTCAATTACTATGTGAAGATGGCTAAGGAACTGGAGAAGAGAGGTTCACATATTCTGGGCATCAAGGATATGTCGGGACTTCTGAAGCCTATGGCAGCCAAGAAGCTGATTGAAGCGCTGAAGAATGAAATCTCTATTCCTATTCATCTGCACACACATGATACCAGCGGCAATGGTGTAGCTACTCTCATGATGGCTGCCAATGCAGGAGTTGACATTATTGACTCTGCATTCAACAGCATGTCAGGGCTTACAAGCCAGCCGGCGCTCAATTCAATAGTAGCAGCTATGGAAAGTACAGAGAGAGATACCGGCATCGACCTTGACGGAATCCAGAAAATTTCTGATTACTGGGCTGCAGTAAGACCTGTGTACAAGGGCTTTGAGTCTGATATGATGACCGGTTCAGCTGAAATATATAAATATGAGATGCCTGGAGGACAGTATTCAAATCTGAAATCACAGGTAGAAAGCTTCGGACTTGGTCATAAGTTCGGCGAAGTCAAGGAGATGTACAAAACAGTAAATGAGATGCTTGGCGATATAGTCAAGGTAACTCCGTCATCAAAGGCTGTAGGAGATATGGCGATTTTCATGGTGCAGAATGATCTGACTCCGCAGAATATTTATGAAAAGGCTAAGGACATAGACTTCCCTGACTCCATCGTATCGTATTTCGAAGGAATGATGGGACAGCCTGAAGGAGGATTCCCTAAGGAACTTCAGAAGCTTGTGCTTCACGGTAAAGAGCCTATCACATGCAGGCCTGGCGAACTGCTTCCTGATGAAGACTTTGATGCTATCAAGAAGCTTCTCAGAGAAAAACACGGTCTGGAAGGAACAGAAAAGGAAGCACTGAGCTACGCACTGTATCCGAAAGTATTTGAAGATTATCTCAAGAGCCTCAAGACAGACGGGAACTTCAGACTTATGGGCAGCGATATCTTCTTCCATGGACTTTATGAAGGTGAAACATGTGAAGTCAAGATTGCTGAAGGAAAGGAACTGGTTGTCAAGCTTTCCAATGCACGAGACAGAGATGAAGAAGGCTTCAGAGACGTGGTGTTTGAGGTCAACGGCAACAGAAGCGTTGTCAAGATCAAGGATCAGGCTGCTGCAAGCTTCGCAACAGCGACATCCACTGTATATGCAGATGAGGATGATCCTACGGAAATCGGCGCAAACATTCCGGGAACCATCCTGAAGGTGCTTATCAATGAAGGCGATGAAGTTGATGAGAAACAGCCGATAGCAGTCATTGAAGCGATGAAGATGGAAACAAATATTCTGGCTCCTGTTAAGGGAACTGTCGAGAAGATATATATCAAAGAGGGACAGCAGGTGAAGGCAGGAGAACTGATAGCAAAACTGAAATAGACGTATTGTATGTAACCATCAAAGGAGCACAGATATGGGAAATGGCGTAATAGGGAAAATTTTATACTTCTGGATCTTTATACTTGGAGGATTGTTTTTCGCTAAGGTTCTGGGATTCGCTAAGGATGACAAGTCGACTATTGTATTTCTCATAGCGATAGCTCTGGTATACATAGTATTTCAGGTTTTCAGAACGCTGGGAAAGAAAAAGAGAGCCGAGAAAGCCGCGGCATCTAAAACTCCCGTGAGAAAAGGCATGTCCGGTAAACAGAAAAAAAGATAACTGACTGCAGACCTCGCATAATCGCTGGTATTCGGGTAAAACTAATACCAAAATTATGCGAGGTTTTTTTATGGAAGAATATAATGTGCTGCTGGAAACAATAAAAAGAAGGATACCTGTCGGAGAGAGTTTTGATCTGCTTGAGAGGAAACTTGAGATCGGCGGCAGAGATGCCACGATGTTCTTTGTAGACGGTCTTACAGACGGAGGGATGATGCAGAGAGTGATGTTCAGTCTGTTTTCTCTGAAAAAACAGCGGGTGGACAGCGCAGTGACAGCTGAGGAATTTATCGAACACAATCTGGCATTTCTCGATTCCCTTGTTGTGTACGACATCGATAAGGCGATAAAATATCTTTATTCAGGGCTCGTACCGCTGCTTATATCAGGATATGATGGAATAATAATAATCGACTGCAGGGACTATCCGCTGAGAGGTGTCGAGGAACCGTCCAAGGAAAAGAGCCTGAGGGGTGCGAAGGATGGATTTGTGGAAGCGATGATGACGAATATCGCTCTGATCAGAAGACGCATTCGTGATAACAACCTGATTTTTAAAATATACAATATAGGCGACATGACAAAAACAGATGTTGTAATGGCCTATATGAAGAACAAGGCCGACATGGGGATTGTCAGGAAACTTGATTCAAGCCTTAAGAATCTGAGGTCAGAGGGGCTTACTGTGACTGAGCAGACTCTTGTCGAAGAACTGACGGGAAAGAAAGCCGGCAGATTCAATCCGTTTCCCCGAGTCAGATATACGCAGCGCCCCGATATAATCGCAGCACATATGGAAGAAGGGAAAATTGCGGTAATAGTTGATAATTCACCTACTGTAATTCTGATACCGTCAGGAATATTTGATTTCGTGCAGGATGTTGATGATTACTATTTCCCGATTCTTACCGGAAATTATTTCAGGGCTCTGAGGATACTCAACATATTTGTAATTCTGTTTGCGACACCGATATATCTGCTGTTTGCAGAAGGCGATATACCGGTTCATGAGTCTCTGAAATTTTTTATTACAGAAGAGAATTTCGCCATACCTATTTTCTGGCAGTTTATTCTGCTTGAGCTTGCTATTGACGGTCTTAAGCTGGCATCTCTTAATACTCCGGAATCTCTCGGCATGTCCCTTTCCGTAATAGGTGCACTGATCCTTGGTGAATTCTCTGTTTCATCGGGATGGTTTGTGCCGCAGACTATTCTGTGCATGGCGGTAGTAGCTCTGGCCAGCTTCACCCAGCCGAGTATAGAGCTTGGATATGGAATAAAATTCGTGAGAGTGTTTATGCTCATTGCTGCACATTTTCTGGGCTGGCCTGGAATGGCGGCGGCACTTGCCGTATCCATCGCAGTAATGGCTGCAACCAGAACCGTTGCAGGCACATCTTATCTGTATCCTCTTATCCCGTGGGATGGTGCTAAACTCAAAAAACTGATATTCAGAACAAAAAAATGACCAGCTGCATATGATATCCTAGCGATAATTGAAAGGTGGAGTAAAAAAGCAATGGATACGAGAGAGTTGTTTGCACGACTGATCCAGTGTGAGGCGGGAGGAGAAGGGTACGATGGTATGCAGGGTGTAGCAACGGTTATAATGAACAGAGCCAACATAACATATGGGGAGTTTGCCAGAATCAATGAAGGCGGCAACGTCAGAAATGTTATTGAGCAGGCAAACCAGTTCACCTGTATGAAAACCTCAGTGGGAGGTCAGTACAATCCGCAGAATGTGTATAATATGATACCTGCCCAGGAGCATTATGACATTGCAGACTGGGCATTGGCAGGAGGGATCCTGGCTGGTGTTGATCATTCGCTGTTTTTTCATAATCCCTACAGCAGAGTGTGCCCGACGTATTTCCCGACACGTGTGGGTGTAATTCATAATAGGATTAATGAACACTGTTTCTATATACCCACCTCATATTATGCTGAAACATAGAATCAGAGAGGTGATCAAATGGCTACAGACCAGAATTATTTAATGCAGATACCGTTTTCTGATATGACCCCTGTAATGGAAAACACAGATCAGGTAGGAGCAGCACAGGAGGAAAGCGGAGACATACCGATCTCTCAGATAGATATGACAGGGGATCTTGGAGGAGGTAATTTCACATCCCCGGTATCTTATCCGATGATACTGCCAAACAGTCCTACCTTCACGGTACCGGCGAACCCGCTGCTGCCGCCTGAGTACAGTGAGGTACTTGACTATAATGCACTGCAGTATCTGAATGGAATATTCAGAACGCAGATCGGCAGATATGTCAGAGTTCAGCAGCTGATAGGTTCAAACATTATTCAGGATCTGGACGGATTTCTGATTGGCGTCGGAATCAACTACATCATACTGCAGGAATATGCTACTCCAAATATAAGAATACTCGACATATACGGTATCAAGCAGATGTATGTTTATTATGCAGAGGTTGCAAATCCGTTCGCCGTAGGCTCATCCCCGCAGGGATGACTGTAACCAGCTAAAAGAATGTGTCAGAAATATAGCTGTTTTTGTGTTTTTCGCATGAAAACAGCTGTTTTCGTTTTTTCGGGGTGCAAAGCATGCTATAATAAGAATGCGGATAGCGTACAGGCATGTGCCTGTTTTGGGAAAAAGGTACGCTGTCAAGCTTGTATTGAGATGGAGGAAAAAATGGCAGGCAAGGATTGGAACAATCTGGGGCAGGATCTGAACAGGATAATAGAAGATGCGATACATATGGGAAATTTCGGACGTCTGAATCAGAATATCAATGATGCTCTGAGAAGAGCTTTTCAGATGGATGGAGATGAGCCGCGCATGGGGGACGGATGGGATTTTAATCTCAGCGGAAAGGGAACAGGTGACACACGGCAGGGAAGCAGTGAAGCGTGGAGCGGTGAGCCGCACAGGACAGCGCACAGTCAGACCGGGAGTGCACCATATGCCGCGTATAAACCTGCACATGCATATTTTGCAGGAGGAGGCAAAAGACGTGCCGGTGCGGTAACAAAGCTTGTGGGAGGAATAGTGCTGGCTGCATTGGCATTCAGTGGCAGTATTGTATCGGTAGTGTTTTTAGCCATGGCTGAAGTGGGATTGACACCGCTGATATTGAGTCTGGTGTTTATGGCTGCCGGAGCAGTGCTGATAGTGAACGGGTCGTGCGGTCTCGGGCTGGCAAAGAGATTCGACAGATATGTCAAGTGCCTGCAGGGCAGTGATTATATTGACATCAGCAGGCTTGCAGCATACACTCACCAGAAAAACGAGTCTGTGATCAGAGACATTAAGAAAATGCTTGCCAGGGGGTGGTTCCTCGAAGGGCATCTTGATGATAAAGAAACATGTCTTATGATATCCCATGAAGCGTATGGACAGTATATGAATGCTGTGAAAAATGCCAGAATGCGTGAAGAAGAGAAGAAGCGGCAGAAGGCGGCAGAAGCCGCTGAATCAGGTCTATCTGCAGATGCCAGGGCTGTTATAGACAAAGGACAGGAATACATAAAAGAGATAAGAAGATGCAATGATGAGATCCCTGGAGAAGAGATATCAGACAAGATATACAGAATGGAGCTGCTGGTCAGACGGATATTCGAGCAGGCAGAAGCCCATCCGGAGAATATATCAGATCTGAGGAAGCTTATGGATTATTATCTGCCGATGACTGTCAAGCTGCTTAATGCATATGAGGAGCTTGATAAACAGCCGGTGCAGGGCGATAATATAGAAGGCTCGAAAAAAGAGATAGAGAAAACCCTTGATACCTTGAACGCTGCGTTTGCTAAGCTGCTGGACAATCTGTTCCAGGATACGGCATGGGATGTTTCTTCTGACATATCAGTTCTTGAAGCAATGCTTGCACAGGAAGGGCTGACAAAGGATGATTTTTCACATAAGAAATAATGAGATTGGAGAATATGAGTATGGAATTTAAAGAAGCAGCAACACCGACCTTGACAATGGATCCCTTCAAGGAAGTGGATAAGGCAGAAATAGTGACAGTCAATGCCGAGCCTGAGCCGATGGATGACAGTATTCTTACACCGGAGGAGCAGCAGATGGTTGAGAACTTTGCCCGGCAGATCGATCTGGATGATTCAACGGCAATTCTGCAGTATGGAGCCGGAACTCAGAAAAAAATGGCCGACTTCTCGGAATCTGCACTGGAGAAAGTGAAATCAAAGGATCTTGGAGAGATAGGTGATCTGCTGAGTGACGTTGTGGTAGAGCTCAAGGGTTTTGATGCAGGTGAAGAGAAAGGTCTGTTGGGATTTTTCAGAAAAGGAAAGAACAAGGTTGAAGCCCTCAAGGCAAGGTATAACAAAGTTGAAGCTAATGTTGAAGATATCTGCAGAGTACTTGAAGGTCATCAGGTGCAGCTTATGAAGGACATTGCAGTTCTGGATAAGATGTATGAAGCCAATATGACATATTTCAAGGAACTGACAATGTACATTCTGGCAGGTAAAAAGAGATTGGCTGACATACGTTCGGGTCAGCTTGCTCAGCTTGTTCAGAGAGCGCAGATGAGCGGACTTCCGGAGGATGCTCAGGCAGCCAGGGATCTGGAATCAAAATGCGGCAGGTTTGAGAAGAAACTCTATGATCTGGAGCTTACCAGAACAATTTCCATCCAGACAGCCCCGCAGATCAGAATGGTGCAGGGAAACAATACGATGATGGTGGAAAAGATTCAGTCAACCCTTGTCAACACTGTACCCCTCTGGAAGAGCCAGATGGTTCTGGCACTTGGAGTTGCTCATTCCAATGAAGCAGTGAAGGCACAGCGGGAAGTCAGTGATATGACAAACGAGCTGCTCAGGAAAAACGCCGAAACTCTCAAAATGGCAACGGTTGAGACTGCCCGTGAAACCGAGAGGGGAATCGTCGATATGGAGACACTGCAGCATACCAATCAGACTTTGATTTCAACTCTCGACGAGGTGATGCAGATTCAGCAGGACGGACGTCAGAAACGCGCTGAAGCTGAGGTTGAACTGAGGAAGATGGAAAACGAGCTTAAGGAAAAGCTGCTGGAGGTTGTAACAGATAAATAACATAATAAAACATAAAAAAACATGACAGGGCAGTAAGATGCTTCTGTCATGTTTTCAGTTTTTGACGGGAAATGATATCAGTAGTGATTGATAACAGGTATACCGACCTCAAT
>JBJESR010000141.1:0-2785 GCA_051882895.1 Lentihominibacter sp. | reverse complement strand
TATAATCATTGTAGTTAATTGTTAGTAGAGAAAGAGAAAACAAATATTATGAAGGAAAAAATACAATTCTGCAAAGGCGGGGGATGCACTGCCAAGCTGGGAGCCGGAGCTCTGAACAAGGTGCTGGGTATGCTGCCTGAGGGTGCTGCTGATAAGAATCTGCTTGTAGGCTATGACAGCAGGGATGATGCTGCAGTTTATCAGATATCAGACAGTGCAGCCTTCGTACAGACTCTTGATTTCTTCCCGCCGATGGTGGAGGATCCGTATATTTTCGGACAGATAGCAGCAGCAAATGCCATGAGCGACGTTTTCGCCATGGGCGGAGAAGTGAAGACTGCACTGAATATCGTATGTTTTCCTGAAGATATGGATCTCAATATACTCGGCGAGATAATGCAGGGCGGCTGCGAGAAGGTCATCGAAGCTGGCGGAAACATGGCGGGAGGCCATTCCATCGCTGATGACAGCGTTAAATACGGTCTTTCTGTTACCGGCATCGTGGCCCCTGATAAAATATATTCAAACAATACAGGTAAACCTGGGGATGCTCTGGTGCTGACCAAAAAGCTGGGCGTTGGTATAATATGTACTGCAGACCGTATCGGGGAGGCGTCGGCTGAAGCCATGAAGGAAGCGGTGGATTCCATGACGACTCTCAATAAAACAGCTGCGGAGATTTCACGCAGGTATCGTGTCGATGCGTGTACCGATGTTACAGGCTTCGGGCTTCTGGGACATCTTCATGAGATGATGGACGGCAGAAATTCGTGCAGTATATTTGTGGATCAGGTCCCGGTAATAAAAAATGCACTACAGTATGCCGACGAATTTTATCTGACAGCAGCAGCACAGAAAAACAGGAATTACCTGACAGAATACGTTCATTTTGCAGACGTGCCCTTTGCTATGGAGGAAGTACTGTTTGATCCTCAGACTTCAGGTGGACTTCTGCTGGCTGTACATCCCGATGATGCGCAGGATATGGCAGCAGAAATGAACAGAGCCGGACTTCCGGCAGCAGTCATCGGCGAGATAACGGAGAAGACGGAATATGAAATAAATGTGAGATGAGATATGATTAAAAAAGAACTTAAGCTGGTGATTACATTCCACACAACAGCGGATGCCATGGCTATGGAAAAGGTGTGCAAAGAGAACGCTGCTGAGGGCAGGCTTATTCCTGTACCGCGTTCCATTACAGCAGGGTGCGGGCTTGCATGGTGTGCTCGTCCTGAAAGTCGCGGAGCATTGATGGAACTTATGCAGAGGAACGGTATCAGGCATCAGGGAATGCAGGAATGTATGGTGTGATAAGGTGAAATAATGATATATTTTGATAATGCAGCGACTACGATGAAAAAACCCCCTCAGGTGGTGCAGGCAGTTACCGAGGCTCTCTGCAGTATGGGGAATTCCGGCAGGGGAAGTCACGACGCTTCTCTTGATGCATCCAGGGTTATATACGATACACGTGTGAAGCTTGCGGAGCTGTTTAATGCAGAGAATCCATCGCAGATAGCCTTTGCTGCCAATGCCACCGAAGCTCTTAATATTGCAATCAAAGGCATATTGAGTGCAGGGGATCACGTGATAACGACAGCCCTGGAGCATAACTCGGTGCTGCGTCCACTTTACGAAATGGAAGAACGTGGCGTGGCGCTGACGATAATATCTGCTGACAGCAGGGGAAATATAGATTGTGATGAGCTGGAAAAAGAAATAAGGCCGGATACGAAGGCAATAATATGTACCCACGCATCAAATCTTACGGGAAATCTTGTTGATATTGCGCGGGTCGGCGGGATTGCGGCAGCTCATAATGTGCTGTTTGTGGTGGATGCCTCGCAGACAGCGGGAGTTTTCCCTGTTGACGTGCAGAAAATGAACATAGATATTCTGTGCTTTACGGGACACAAGAGTCTCATGGGACCCCAGGGAACCGGCGGAATTTATGTACGTGAAGGCGTTGCGGTGCGGCCGCTTCTGTCAGGTGGAAGCGGAGTTAAGACCTACAGCCGCAGGCACCCTGAACAGATGCCCACCGCCCTTGAGGCAGGAACCCTCAATGCTCATGGGATTGCAGGACTTGGTGCTGCAGTGAAATATATCTGTGAGACAGGTATAGATGCGATATGCGAAAAAG
The DNA here is from genome assembly GCA_051882895.1 of Lentihominibacter sp. Taxonomy (GTDB): domain Bacteria; phylum Bacillota; class Clostridia; order Peptostreptococcales; family Anaerovoracaceae; genus Lentihominibacter. The sequence continues at coordinate 639 of JBJESR010000141.1, read as the reverse complement.
AACATGAGCTGATGTGTGCGTTTTACGATGGGGTCAGAGAGATTCCCGGAATCAGGATTTACGGTGATTTCACTGCTGAGGAGAGGGCACCGATAGTATCTCTGAATATCAGGGATTACGAATCGGCTGCTGTCAGTAATGCTCTTGCTGTCAATTATGGGATATATACCCGATCGGGAGGTCATTGCGCACCACTGATGCATCAGGCTCTCGGAACAGCTGAGCAGGGTGCTGTGAGGTTCAGCTTCTCGTATTACAATACCATGGAAGAGGTATGTCTGGCAGTTTCAGCTCTGAAGGAGCTGGCTGAGCCGGAAGAAACGGAAATTTCGGTTTTGGTGAAACCAGATGAGTCGGAAGAAAGGAAGAATATTTATGAATAAAGTAACAGTTGATGCCAGAGGGCAAGGTGAGGTTGATGCCAGAGTTGATGCCAGAGGGCTTGCGTGCCCTTTGCCTGTGGTCAATGCCAAGAAGGCGGCAGAGGAGATGAAAAACGGCGGCGTTCTGGAAGTGCTGGTGGATAACGAAATCGCTGTTCAGAATCTGCAGAAGTTTGCCGGGCAGAAAGGCTATGCGGCTTCCGGTGAGAAAACTGCCGAGAAAGAGTATCGGGTTCTGATTCAGGTGGATGGTGGT
>JBJESR010000140.1:0-13487 GCA_051882895.1 Lentihominibacter sp. | reverse complement strand
TGTATGGAAAAAGGCAAGGACGTATCAGCCGGCGGAGCAATGTATAACTTCGGACCAGGTGTTGTATGGTCAGGTCTTGCAACTTATGCTGATGCTATGGCTGCTATCAGAAAACTCGTTTTTGATGATAAGAAGTATACACTTAAACAGCTTAATGAAGCTCTTAAGGCTGACTTCGTGGGATATGACCAGATCAAGGCTGACTGTCTGGCTGCTCCTAAATACGGTAATGATGATGACTATGCGGATCTGATTGCCGCTGATCTCATCAACTTCACTGAAATGGAACACAGAAAGTACAAGACACTCTATTCGACACTGAGCCACGGTACACTTTCCATTTCAAACAATACACCGTTCGGACAGCTGACGGGCGCATCAGCAGGCGGACGTGCTGCATGGACTCCGCTGTCAGACGGTATCAGCCCTACACAGGGAGCCGATTTCAACGGACCAACTGCTATCATCAAGTCAGTAGCCAAACTGTCAAACGACAACATGAACATCGGTATGGTTCATAACTTCAAGCTGATGGCTGGACTACTGGATACACCGGAAGGTGAAAACGGCATCATCACGCTGCTCAGAACAGCATGTGCATTCGGTAACGGTGAAATGCAGTTCAACTACATGGACAACAACACGCTGATTGATGCACAGAAGCATCCTGAAAACTACAAGGATCTGGTTGTCAGAGTAGCAGGATACAGTGCATTCTTTACAGAATTATGCAAAGATGTACAGGATGAGATCATCAGCAGAACCATGCTTACAAAGTTTTAATCAGTTATTTTAAAGTTCCGGGTGCGGTATGAAAGCCGCATCCGGATACAGAACCGTAGGAAAGCCCGAAGGCGGGAGACTGAACAGAAATGAATGATAACAGCATGAATGTGATAGAACGAAAAGCATTCATTTTCAACAGACAGAAATATAATATGTACGACGGACCGGGAGTCCGGACTATGATCTTTTTTAAAGGCTGCCCGCTTCGCTGCAAATGGTGCTCAAATCCGGAAGGGCTGGAAAAAAAGTATCAGATCATGCTTAAGCCTGCAAGCTGTGTCAGCTGCGGGGCATGTGTTCCGGTATGTCCGGCAGGTATCCACAGCATTTCCGAAAAGGGTGAGCACATCATCGACAGAAGTATAAACTGTCTGGGATGCGGCAAATGTGTCGAAAGCTGTTTCCAGAGTGCGCTCAAGGTGGCAGGTGAGCAGCACACCATATCCGAGCTTCTCGATTATATCGAAGAAGACAGAGCTTTTTATGACCAGTCAGGCGGAGGTGTCACTCTGGGAGGCGGTGAGGTGACTGCACAGCCTGAGGCTGCAGCGAATCTGCTGATGGCCTGCAGGCAGGTCGGTATCAATACGGCTATTGAGACCTGCGGTTACACGAAAAAAGAAAATATATTAAAAATTGCGGAGTTTACAGACCTGTTCCTTTTTGACATAAAACATATCGATCCGGACAGGCATTTCGAGCTGACAGGTGTCAGAAATGAAATGATTCTCGAGAATCTCGAGGAGCTGCTGCACCGCAGATACAATGTGAAAATAAGAATGCCCATGCTCAAAGGCATCAACGACAGCGAAGCGGAGATACGAGGTGTCATCGACTTCCTGATGCCTTACAAGGGGTATAAAAACTTCAGAGGAATCGACCTGCTTCCTTACCACAAGCTGGGAGTGAACAAGTATACTCAGCTTGGAATGGATTATCCGATAGATGGAGATCCAAGCCTCACAGAGGAAGATCTGGACAGGATCGAAGGCTGGATCAGAGAATACGATTTCCCGGTATCAGTAATAAGACATTAACATACAGCAGAGAGGTAAGAATTTATGGGAGTAATGCATGACAAAACCATAGATCGCATCATACAGGAGTCGGTGCCTGGAAAACAGGTTACCATAGCCCATGTTATCGCCTCGCCCATGTCTGATATTTATGAAAGACTCGGGATAGATGACAAAGGGGCAATAGGAATTTTAACTTTATCACCTTATGAAACAGCGATCATCGCGGCGGATATCGCCACCAAGACTGCTGATGTGGAAATCGGATTTCTGGACCGTTTTACGGGTTCTGTGGTAATTTCAGGAGATGTGCAGAGTGTTGAAACAGCACTTAAAGCAGTAACTGAGACATTGTGCAGTCTTCTGGACTTTACTACAGTACCGATCACGAGAACATGAGAAAAAAAAGAATCATGGTGGTCGGCCCTAAAGGGTGCGGGAAAACATCTCTGGTCAATATGCTGAACGATTATGACGGACCTCTGAGGAGGACGCAGGATACGATTTATGGTAAATATACCATTGATGTGCCAAGTGCATATATTGAAAACGCATGGATGTACAAGCACATGATCGCTCTGTCCCAGGATGCCTGGTGCATGCTGGTGCTGGTGGATCAGTCGAGATGTGCTGAAGTATATTCCCACGGATTTGCAAAAGCTTTCAGATGCCCGGTTGTAGGTGTGATAAGCAAATGTGACCTTTCGCCGGAAAATGAGAAAGTATGCATCCGTCAGCTTGATACCATCGGTGTGGCTGAACCTTATTTCAAGGTAAGCGTACCGGAGGGGATCGGCACTGAAGAATTAAAACGTTATTTAGCAGAATTAAAAGAAAGGCAAGGGGCTAAAATATGAAGTTCATAACAGAAGAGGACTTACGCGACATATATAAAAAACAGCCCTTCACAGATTACGACCTGCAGCCGGGAGAAAGGCTGACACCGGGAGCCAGACAGTTTCTGGTGGACAGAGGGATCAATATGTATGATAAGAACGATCCCTTTATAAGCTCCGGCACTGTCAAAGCGGAAACATCAGAATCTGCCGATGCATCTGCAGGTGACAGGAAAAAGAGAAAATTCTGCAGCAGGCTGAAATCTTTACAGGCACTTTTTCTTCTGACAGCTGAGGAACTGATGAAACAGGATGTGTGCATGTCACAGCAGATCACAGGTCTGTACAGACAGTTTGCCTGTTTAGGTTCGGCAGCTGAAGGTAAATGTGAAGCAGCGGATCTGTGCTGCAAAGCATGTACCGGAATAAATGCTGACAACTTTTCCCGGAATATTGGCGACTGCTTTGAAATAACAGAATTTCATATGCAGCTGGAAAAGGGACATGAAATACTGCTTCTGACAAGACTCAGAAGCAGCCTTGAAGAACTGGACGCTGAGCTTGAGGATTTCATAAGAGACACTGAGCTACAGAATACATTTTCCGGTAAACTGAATCAGATAATCAATACTCTGTCGCAGATGATATGCTGTGCAGTCGGAGGTAAGGAATGTCAGAGAAATTAACATTCGACTACTGTGATCAGATGGTCGCTGACTTTGAAAAAGTCATTGAAAATCCAATAAAAGAAAAATCCTCAGTTTATTATACCGGGGTCGACCTTGGAACAGCATGTGTGGTTATAGCCGTACTTGACGAGAATAAACGTCCGGTGGCTGGAGCTTACAGATATGCGGATGTTGTCAGAGACGGAATGGTGGTCGATTATATCGGTGCAGTACAGATAGTACGTGAGCTTAAAGAGGAAATAGAAGAAAAGCTGGATACCGAGCTGATATATGCAGCAGGAGCGATTCCTCCGGGAACGGATCTGCTGGATTCGGGAGCAGTGAAGAATGTTATCCAGGGAGCTGGCTTTGAGCTGACCAATCTTCTTGATGAATCTACTGCAGCCAATGAAGTTCTTAAGATGAAGAACGGTGCGGTGGTGGATATCGGAGGAGGAACAACCGGGATATCAGTCCTCAGAGATGGCGAGGTCGTATATATTGCAGATGAGCCGACAGGAGGAACTCATTTTTCTCTCGTTATCTCGGGAGCGTACGGCAAAACATTTGAAGAAGCGGAGCTTTACAAAAGAGATCCGTCAAATCACAGAGAGCTTTTACCTGTGCTTCAGCCGGTAATAGAAAAAGTATCTTCTATTATCACACAGCATATCAGTGATTATGATGTTCAGGAGCTGTCTCTGGTGGGAGGTACATGCTGTCTTACGGGGATAGAGAAAATCATTGAGAAGAAGACGGGAGTGTTTACTCATAAACCGGCTAATCCGATGTTCGTAACTCCTCTGGGCATAGCTCTCAGCTGCAGACAGGAAGAAATGTAGGAGGATGATGCGGCATGGAATTCAGGATCATTAAATCCCCTTCACCGGGTACCATAGATATTCTGATGCGCAGAAAGGGATCTGGCAGAGACATCAGCCCTGAATGCATTGACGCTGTCGGTCTGGTGCAGGGACGTATGATCGATATGGTAATTGCTGCTGATATTGCAGAAAAAGCTGTCGGCGTAACGGTAGAAGATATACGGGGGAGCTGCCCTCAGAACATGATCTTACTGGCGATTTTCGGAGACACGGCTTCTGTTGAGTCAGCGCTTCGGGAAATCAGACGAAAAGTGGAAGAAGGTACAGATATATGTTAACAGCAAAACTGGTGGATCATATATGGTCCACGAGAAAAGCAGAATCACTGAATGGTCTCAAGCTCATGCAGGCCGAAATAATCGGCGGAGGCAGAGATGCAGGGCAGAGGATTATAGTGGTCGATATTATAAGTGCAGGTATAGGGGATCGCGTTATTGTGACAACAGGATCCTCGGCACGCAGAATGCTGGGAGATGATAATATCCCGGTAGACGCAGTAGTAGTCGGAATTATCGATGAGGACTGTGAATTTGAATAGAGTGGGAGGTACAGGAATGAATCTTCTTGAACAGATCAGAGATGCCGGCATAATAGGTGCAGGCGGAGCAGGATTCCCTACTCATGCAAAGCTTACATCTCAGGCTGAATACATCCTGATGAACGGTGCGGAATGTGAGCCGCTACTGAGAGTTGACCAGCAGCTCATGGAAATGATGCCTGATGAAATAATCAGAGGATTTGAAGCAGCCGGCAGAATGACTGGTGCGAAGAAAGCACTGATCGGTATCAAAAAGAAGCATGGAAAAGTGATAGACATACTGAATCAGAGAATACAGGCTCTCAATCTGTCAGAGTATGTGGAGGTAAGTCCGCTTCCGGATATTTATCCTGCAGGAGATGAACAGGTGCTGGTATATGAGCTTACAGGGCGTGTGGTTCCGGAAACAGGGATCCCGATTCAGGTCGGCTGTGTAGTGGTGAATACAGAAACAGCACTCAATATATACAGAGCCTCACAGGGACAGCCGGTTACAGAAAAATACATAACTGTTGCGGGAGATGTTCCCAACAGAGTAACAGTTAAGGTTCCAGTGGGAACACCTGTAATAGATGTGCTTAAACTATCAGGTATTGAAGATTTTTCAGACTATGCTGTCATTGACGGCGGTCCGATGATGGGGCCTGTAATGGCAGATATCGGCGGATTTGTAACTAAGAAAAACAAAGGATTCGTTATTCTTAAAAAGGATCACTTCCTGATAAGGAAAAAGAGCATAACTCCTGAACAGGCCAGAAGGGTGAACAAGGCTACATGCGAGCAGTGCAGGATGTGCACCGATATGTGTCCGAGATATCTGCTGGGGCATAACATGCAGCCTCATAAGATGATGAGAGTCATGAATTACTCTATAAACGACCTGGAAGGACAGAAAATCGCTCAGCTCTGCTGTCAGTGCAACATGTGTGAACTGTTTGCCTGTCCTGCAGGACTTCATCCTAAGATGGCCAACCTTTACTTCAAGGATAAACTGGCGCAGGAAGGCATCAGATATAAACCTGACAAGCAGGAATTTGAGGCAAGAAATGTGCGTCAGTACAGACTGGTACCAAGCAAACGCCTTGTAGCCAGACTGGGGCTTAAGGCATTTGATATGCCGGCTCCGATGACCGAGTCGGGTATTGTTCCTCAGACAGTACGCATAGCTACAAGACAGCATGTGGGAGCACCGGCACAGCCTGTAGTGTCACAAGGTCAGCAGGTGCAGGCCGGACAGATGATCGGCAGAATCCCTGAAGACAGCCTTGGAGCTGCAATCCATGCAAGTATTCCAGGCACTGTTACACAGGTGACAGATGAATATATCGAAATAAGGAGGGGCTGAGATGCGAAGAGCAATAGGAATGGTCGAATTTAACAGTATTGCCCGAGGTATTTATGCGGCAGATCAGATGGTCAAGATTTCAGAAGTTGAGATCGTAACTGCATCAACCGCCTGCCCGGGGAAATACATAGCCATCGTACACGGCGATGTGGCTGCAGTTGAAGATTCTGTACGCATCGGCGAGAGGATGGCAGAGGAATTCTTTGTGGATTCCATCGTGATACCAAATGTAGATCCGGGAGTATTCCCTGCGATCACAGGTGCGACTATGCCGGAACGTGTTCAGGCAGTGGGCATCATGGAATCATTCTCACTGGCAACAATGATAATCTGTGCAGACCAGATACTTAAAGCAGCTGAGCTTGAACCTATCGAGCTGAGACTGGGAAACGGTCTCGGAGGCAAGGCATACTTCACTTATACAGGTGATGTCGCTGCAGTACAGTCAGGAACTGCCGCAGGTAAAGCCATAGCTGAGGAAAAGGGACTCCTCGTCAATGCTGAGGTTATCCCTTCACCATCTGAGTTACTTGTGCCTACACTGCTGTAGCAGCAGGTGCAGGTTGAATATAGATGAAATTATTTCATATCGTACAAATAGATGAAAGGATGTGACGGCATGAAAAAGCTGATTTGTGCTAAAGAAATAGAAGCTTTGGCTCAAAAAGGTGAAAAAGTGATGTACATCGATGCAGATACTCTGATTACTCCATCTGCCAGAGATGCTGCTGCAGAACGCGGCATAGAGTTTACGACTGATGCCACGTGCACATGCTGCAGTCAGGATGCACCGGCAGATCAGACGGCTCCACAGGCGCAGGGCGGCATAGACAGTGAGCTTATATATAAGGCACTGACTGCATTGATGGAAAAGGGTATGCTCGGCAATGTCATGGCAGCATGTCAGGATGTACCTTATGTATCAGAAAAGGATCCGGATGGATTCGTAAAGCTTGTAAGAGGAAATACAGCAAAGTGGGAGCCGCTTGATACAGGAAACCCGGCTGACAAGGTGTTCTATAATGAACTCATCGGCTCATGTGATGGTTCCTCAATGAATGCAGGTTTCATGACGATTGAGAACTGCAGCTTCCCATGGGATGTAGCATGTGAAGAGATCTATTATGTTGTTGAAGGCACCCTGACTGTTGAAAAGGACGGCAGAGTGTTCACAGCTCATCCGGGAGATGCACTGTTCTTCCAGAACGGAGCTAAGCTTTCATTCGGTTCACCTGACAAAGTGAAAGTATTCTATGCTACTCACTGATTAAGGAGGTTGACAGATGGAAGCACTTGGAATGATAGAAACCAAGGGTCTTCTTGCCGCAATCGAGAGTGCCGATGCGATGCTTAAGGCGGCTGAAGTAAGACTTCTTGAGAGAACTTTCGTGGGAGGCGGACTGGTAACCGTGACAGTTACGGGAGATGTTGCTGCTGTAAAAGCTTCGATTGATGCAGCAGCGGCTGCAGTCAGCAGACTCGGGGCGGAACTGCTGGTTTCCCAGCATGTGATTCCAAGACCGCACAGTGAACTGGGGGAAACTATAGTTTCACCTGTACCTCTGGCAGAATTACATAAAGAAGAGAGTCATGAACAGGATACGGAATCCGAGACAGAAGAAACCGAAGTTCCGGCAGTTGAGAGCTCTGAAACTGCTCAGACACTGGACCCGGATGTGACAGCAGAACCTGATATCGGACTGGAAGCCTCTGAAATGCATAAGGATGACATGGACAGGCTTGTAGCTGAAAAAGGTGTGGACAAAGCCGTGGAAATAATAGAAAAATGCAAGGTTGTAAAGCTGAGAAATCTGGCAAGAGAATATAAGGACTTCGGAATTGCCGGAAGAGACATTTCAAAAGCTAACAAGACAGCTCTGATAGAAGAATTCAGAAAATACTACAGCTGATACGGCAAGACAGAAATACTAAAATAATAAAGGAGGTGCCATACTTATGGAAAATATGGATTATGATTTAAGATCTGTGCAGGAAGTGAGAAATCTGGCCAGACTTGGACAGATTGCGACAGAACAGATCGCAACATACACAGAAGATCAGATAGACAGAATAATCAGGAATATGGTCAGAGTAGCTGAAGCCAATGCGGTTTCTCTGGCTCAGATGGCAGTTGAAGAAACAGGCTTCGGCAAGGTGGAGGATAAGACATACAAGAACCACATGGCGTCCACTTTACTGTATGATGCAATCAAGGATATGAAGACCTGCGGCATCATAAGTGAAGATCCTGTTGCCAGGACCATGGATGTGGCTGACCCTGTTGGACTGCTTATGGGAATCGTTCCATCCACCAATCCGACGTCAACTGCGATCTTTAAATCGATTATCGCGATAAAAGCAAGAAATGCCATAGTATTTTCACCGCATCCGTCTGCAGCCAAATGTACTCAGAAAGCGGCTCAGCTCATGTATGAGGCGGCAGTTGAGGCAGGTGCACCGGCAAATATCATCGGATGTATCACAATGCCGTCGATGCCTGCAACAAATGAACTGATGCACAGCAAAGAGGTTAAGATGATTATCGCGACAGGCGGACCTGGAATGGTAAAAGCTGCATACAGTGCAGGAAAACCTGCCCTTGGTGTAGGAGCCGGCAATTCACCTGCTTATATCGAGCGTACAGCAGATGTCAGACAGGCAGTTACTAATATCATGGCCAGCAAGACCTTTGACTACGGCACAATCTGTGCATCAGAACAGTCAATCATCTGCGAGGAATGCAACAAAGAAGCAGTTATAGCAGAGCTGAAGCGCCAGGGTGGATATTTCATGACACCGGAAGAAACAGATAAGGTATGCAAGCTGCTTTTCAAGAACGGTCATGCTATGAATGCCAAGTTTGTAGGCAGATCACCGTTTGTAATCGCATCAGCAGCAGGCATAGCTATTCCGGAGAATACTAAAGTCCTCATCGGACCACAGGGCGGCGTAGGTGACGGATATCCGCTTTCCTTCGAGAAACTGACAAGCGTTCTTGCATTCTATGTTGTAAAAGACTGGCATGAGGCATGCGAACTCAGTATCGAACTGCTGCAGAACGGCATAGGACATACTATGAGTCTGCACACAGAAGACAGAAATGTTGTTTTAGAGTTTACAAGAAAACCGGCATCAAGAATTCTTGTTAATACAGGAAGCAGCATGGGTGGAACCGGAGCAAGCACCGGACTTCTGCCATCCTTCACTCTGGGATGCGGAACATGGGGCGGAAGCTCAGTATCAGAGAATGTAAGCCCGCTGCATCTGATCAATATCAAGAAGGTTGCATACGGCATCAAGAACTGCGCTACGCTGGCAGCAGATGACCCGACATTCAATCATCCTGAACTGAATTCCGGATGCTCAGCAGCAGCACCATGCATGACAACAACAAGCTGCGGAACACCTGTACCGGTACCACCGGCAGCACCAGCATGCGGAAGTACATCCAGATACCTGTCACCAGCCGAGTACCAGAACGGAAACAGCGGCATCACTTACGGAACAGGATGCGGATGCGGAAGCACCAATGCGACAGCACCGGTTGCCAGTGATCAGCCGATAGATGCAGCACAGCTGACAGATATGATCAATGCACTGGTAAAAGCAATGAAGGGAGAATAATACGAGATGGCAAATGAAAATTATGAAGCTGTCCTGAGGCTTCTCCTGGAGGCAGTGCAGTCAAATGCCGCTGCAGGAGCTTGCCAGAGCCCGGATGGAATACCGGTAGGAGTTTCAAACCGCCATCTGCATCTTTCACAGGCAGACCTTGATACATTGTTCGGAGCCGGATATCAGCTGACTCCGATAAAGGATCTGACACAGCCGGGACAGTTTGCCTGCAAGGAAACTGTAACGATATGCGGACCGAAGGGTGCTATCGAAAAAGTAAGAGTTCTGGGACCGGTGAGAAGCAAAACACAGGTCGAGATTCTCACAGGAGACGGTTTTAAGCTTGGCGTTTCCGCACCGGCGAGACTGTCGGGAGATCTGGCAGGGAGCCCGGGAATTACTATAATAGGTCCTAAGGGATCGGTACAGACCAGTGAAGGTCTGATCGTTGCTCAGAGACATATACATATGACACCGCAGGATGCACTGAATTACGGTGTTCATGACGGACAGATCGTGGATATAGAAATAGATGGTCCGCGAGGTGGAATATATGCCAATGTAGCAATAAGAGCAAATGATGCATCGGCTCTGGAGTGTCATGTAGACACTGAGGAAGCCAATGCAATGAATATCAATTCATCAACAAAAATTAAAATTAAAAAATAAAGTTAAAATTCAAAATTAAAAATCTTTAGGAGGAAAAAAAGATGACAAAGTATGATGCACTGGGAATGATCGAAACAAAAGGTTTAGTAGGTTCAATCGAAGCAGCGGATGCTATGGTTAAGGCAGCTAACGTTTACCTCATCGGTAAGGAACACGTAGGCGGCGGACTCGTAACTGTAATGGTAAGAGGAGATGTAGGCGCAGTAAAAGCTGCTACAGATGCCGGCGCAGCTGCAGCTCAGAGAGTTGGAGAACTGATTTCAGTACATGTAATCCCTAGACCGCATGCAGAAGTAGAAGATATCCTGCCTGCTAAGAAGGAAGCAAAATAAATTATAACAATCGGGAATACATGGGCGGGTGCTTTGCCTGCCCATGTGTTTTATTAATGTAATAGGAAATAGTATGGAAAAGAAGATGAATATCTGCAAGGATGCAGACAAAGTACTCGAAAACTTTATTAAGAGCCTTGATATAGAAACATCTCATCACAGAATGGTGAATCAGGAAAACAAGTGTGGATACGGGCTTCAGGGAATATGCTGCAGACTATGTTCCAACGGACCATGCCGGCTTTCACCTGCAAGACCGAGAGGAGTCTGCGGAGCTGATGCAGATACTATCGCAGTCAGAAATTTTCTGCGTTCTGTTGCAGCAGGCTCCGGGTGTTATATTCACGTTGTGGAAAACGCAGCGAAGCAGCTTAAAAAAGCGGCTGCTGAAAAAGCTGCATTGAAAGGCAAAAATGCACTGGCACGCCTATGCGATATGCTGGATATAAAAGGTGGCAGCGACTGGGACAAAGCGGAGAAAATTGCTGATAAGGTTCTTCAGGATCTCTGCAGGCCTAAAGATGAAAAAATGGAGCTGGTGGAGAAAATCGCATATCCGATGAGAAGCCGGACCTGGCAGAAGGCAGGGCTGATGCCTGGCGGAGCCAAGGATGAAGTTTTTAATGCAGTCGTGAAGACTTCAACAAATCTGAATTCTGATCCTGCGGACATGCTGCTTCAATGTCTGAGACTGGGAATATCAACAGGTGTTTACGGGCTTGTCCTTACAAATCTGCTAAATGATGTTCTGATGGGAGAAGGAAAGATAAGCTTTGAACCTGCCGGGATACAGGTGGTAGATCCGGAATGCATAAACATCATGATCACCGGACACCAGCATGCATTTTTCGGTGATCTTCAGGAATATCTGGTATCAGATGAAGTGATGAAACGTGCTGAAGCAGCAGGTGTCAGGGCAGTGAAGCTTGTGGGATGCACATGTGTAGGCCAGGATTTTCAGCTTAGAAAAGCTGCCGGCACAGATGCTTTCTGCGGACATGCCGGCAATAATTACACAAGTGAAGCAGTTCTGTCTACAGGCTGTATTGATCTGATACTTTCGGAATTCAACTGTACATTACCTGGAATTGAGCCAATATGTGACAAACTTGAAATTCCTCAGATCTGCCTTGACGATGTAGCCAGGAAACGCAATGCCGATTACGTTCATTTTACATATGAAGAAAGAGCTGAAATAAGCAGACAGGTGGTGGATAAAGCCTTTGAGTCATACGGCATCAGGAAGAACAGAGCAAACCCTGGCAATGCTCAGAGACTGGCGGATGCGCTGAGGGATTGTCTGGCAGGCAGAGAACCTGATATGGATGAGCTTCAGAAGGCACTGACTCAGATGGTTTCAAATGATAGCTGCAGGAAAAATCCTATGGAGCATCATGGTGTTAGCAATGCAATTACAGGAGTTACCGAAGTGACTCTGAGGGAGTTCCTTGGTGGAAGCTATGCACCCCTTATTGATCTTATGAAGCAGGGTAAAATCAAGGGAATAGCCGGTGTTGTCGGCTGTTCCAATCTTCGTGCCAAGGGGCATGATGTTTATACTGTTGAGCTTACAAAGCAGCTTATAAAAAAGAACATACTTGTGCTTTCGGCAGGCTGCACCTGCGGTGGGCTTGAGAACTGCGGGCTTATGAGCCCAGAGGCGGCAGAGCTGGCAGGAGACAGTCTCAAGGAGGTATGTCAGAGCCTGGGTATACCGCCGGTTCTGAATTTCGGCCCTTGTCTGGCTATCGGGCGTATGGAACTTGTTGCGGGAGGAATAGCTGCAGAGCTGGGAGTGGATATTCCACAGCTTCCGATAGTAATGTCTGCACCGCAGTGGCTTGAGGAGCAGGCTCTGGCTGATGGAGCTTTCGCACTGGCACTGGGCTTCACGGTTCACCTGGGACTTCCGCCGTTTGTGACCGGGAGCCCTGCTGCTGTAGATGTTCTGACAAATAAGATGAAAGATATAACCGGCGGACAGCTGATTATCGATACAGATATTGAAGCATCGGCCGATACCCTTGAAGCTGTGATCATGGAAAAACGCTCAGGGCTTGGGCTGTAAAGTACAGAGAGAAAGGAGCATATTATGGAAAGATATGAACGCTGTATCTCTGTAAAACCTGATAATCCTGCAATAATAAAGGATGACAGTTTATGTGTGGAGTGCGGTCACTGTCTGGCTGCATGTGATGAAAACACAGGTGTTGACGGCAGGATATGCATTAACTGCGGACAGTGCAGCGCTGCATGTCCTGAACAGGCAATATGTGTCAGATCAGAGCTGAGCCAGGTGAAGGAAGCACTGGAAGACCCGGCCAAGGTGGTCATATTCTCAACCTCACCGTCAGTACGAGTGGGACTGGGAGATGCTTTTCTTGACAGAGCAGGAGTCTATTCAGAAGGGAAAATGGTTGCAGCTCTCAAGGCACTCGGAGCGGACTATGTGTTTGATGTGACGTTTTCAGCAGATCTGACGATAATTGAAGAAGGATGTGAACTTCTCAGCAGAATACTGACAGGCAGCGGACCTCTGCCGCAGTTTACAAGCTGCTGCCCTGCCTGGGTAAAATATGTTGAGAAATTCTATCCTGAGAGGATCCCGAATCTTTCGACGGCCAAGAGTCCTATCGGAATGCAGGGCGCTACTATCAAAACATATTTTGCCGCCAGAGAGGGACTTGATCCGTCATCTCTAGTTACCGTCAATGTGACTCCGTGCACAGCCAAAAAAGCTGAAATCCGACGACCTGAGCTGAATGATGCAGGCGAACTTCTGGGCAGACCTGAAATAC
>JBJESR010000139.1:0-13570 GCA_051882895.1 Lentihominibacter sp. | reverse complement strand
CAGGTGCGGTTTTAGCAGTTAAGCGGCAGAACAGTCCCGTCGGCGGAGAATCGTCATGAACAGAACTTTTGAAAAATATAAATGGATGAACCTGATGACCTTTGCAGTTATGTACAATTTTGTATACCTGGGCAGGTTCAACATCAATAACCTTATGAATTATATCGCTGGTGATCTGGTACTTACAGATGGACAGCAGGAAGCTATAAGCATGAGCGTATTTATCAGCTATGCACTGGGAAGCTTTATCAATGGCTATCTGGCTGATCGGTTCGGCGCGAAGAAAATCGTAATTACCGGAGGTGTGCTCACATGTGTTTTAAATGTATGTGTACCGTTTCAGGACAACTGGACATCGCTGCTGCTGATCTGGTTTTTTAACGGATATTTTCAGAGTATGATATGGGTTGGAGGTATCAGTTTTCTTTCGAAGTGGTGGCAGCCAGGCGAACGTGGTAAAGGAATAGGTGTTGCGAATTTCTTTTCAGGGATGTCACATGCCACAGCATATCTTCTGCCGGTAATGGTGATGTCCATGTGGCCGGCTATGGGCTGGAAGATCAGTTTTATTATACCTGTCGGTGTGCTGTTTCTGTTCGTTGTTCTCTTCGCGATATTTGCCAGAGAAACACCGGAAAGTACAGGTCTGGAACCTTATATAATTGAAAATGTGCGTTACAGGCAGAGAGAAGAAGACCTAACAAAGATAGCTCAAAATGGCAGACTGCCGTGGAGTACATTGTTCAGACAGTCAAAGTTCTGCTGGTGGTGTATGATTGCAATGCTGTCAAGTATATGCAGATACGGGCTGCTGAACTGGATTCCTCTTTATTATGATAATGAGATCGGAGGGATGCTACTGAGCAGCAGCTTTTCCAATCTTACACTGCCTGTGGGAATGGCATTCGGGACATTGGTGATAACCTGGTTTGCAGGAACCAAGATGCCGGGAAACAAGGGGATTATAGTTACTGCTATGGCTGCAGTGTGTGGTACACTGATAATAGTGTTTCCGATGATAGATAGTACACAGTCTGTACTTATCGGAATATTTTTCGCGGGGTTCACTCTGTATGGCATCAACGGAATTCTGTGGGTACATGCTATAGATCAGGGATGCAGAGTGTTTGCGGGAAGTGCTGCAGGTATCCTGAACGGATTTGCATATCTGGGAGCATGTATAGAAGGCTACTTGTTTCCTTTTGTAATGAAAGTGTTCGGAAGTTATATTACAGTATTTGTGGTAATGGAAATGCTGTGTATCCTTATGGTCATATGCGGTATGGTCATAAGCAAAAAGAATACAATCGTTGAGCCGGAAGTACACAGCTAGAAAACTGTATACAGGCGAACAGAAGTATAAGTTTATTTAAAGAATCAGCAGTATATATTGAAAAAAAGGACATAGGAGGATTAACATAAGGCTGTAATCAGATAGTTATTTGTGATTGTCAGATGGAGGATCCGTTTATGTCTTTTATTTTGGGAATAGATACCGGCGGAACATATACCGATGGAGTGATTATCGATTCCGCTGACAGGAGTATAATATGCAAAGCGAAAGCTCTTACCACAAAAAACGACCTGTCGGAAGGTATAAAAAACTGTCTGTCGGAAATTGATTTTGACAGACTGAATGAAATTGAAATGGTGTCCCTTTCCACCACTCTGGCAACAAACGCTGTTGTTGAGGGAAGGGGTGCGAAAGTCGGACTGATATATATGGGAGCCGATCTTGATGAAGATGTGCCGGCCGAAATGTCAGTGAAGGTTCGGGGTCGGTTTGATATTATGGGAAGGCTTGCAGAAGATATTGATACAGATGAGGTAAAACAGGTTATAGCCGATATGAAGGGCAGGGTGGATGCGGTTGCAGTGTCAGGGTATGCCAGTGTGAGAAATCCTAAGCATGAGCAGGAAATAAAGAGGATTGCCGATGGACTGCTGGGAATACCCATAGTATGCGGACATCAGTTGACTTCAGCTCTTGGCTTTCATCACAGAACAGTGACAGCGGTACTGAACGGCAGGCTGATCCCTGTGATTGACAGACTCCTTAAAGCTGTGGGACATGTACTTGCAGAATACGGAATTAATGCGCCTGTAATGATTGTAAAGGGAGATGGCACCCTGATGACAGAAAAAATGGCAAAAGAGAAGCCGATAGATACTATTCTTTCGGGTCCGGCTGCCAGTGTGATCGGAGGACTGGCACTGACCGGCAGAAAAGAGGGTCTTGTAATTGATATGGGCGGAACTACAACAGATATAGCTGATGTTACTGACGGCAGGGTGAAGATAAACAGGAGCGGAGCCAGAGTAGGCGGGTGGTTTACCAGAGTGATGGCAGCAGAGATATCTACCTTCGGTATCGGCGGAGACAGCCGCATATGCCTTGACAGGAAGGGCAGAATAAAAATAGGTCCCGAAAAGGTTTGTCCGCTGTGTGTGGCAGGAAGCAGATATCCTCAGCTTATTCATGAGATGAAAAGTTTCCGCAGATCTGGAGAAGTCAAGACTTATTCCTCCCAGGAAGCAGACTGTTTCATGCTTGCAGGAGGGAAACCGCCGATGGATATTGAAAAGTGGGAGGAGAAGATAATTGACAGACTTCTTGACGGCCCTCACAGTCTGACATATCTGGCGAAGGTTATCGGCAGAGACCCGGAAACGGTGGATCTGACGAGACTGGTCAGAGCGGGGGTGTTAGAGAGAATATCTGTGACACCTACAGACATACTGCATGTGAAGAACAGATACAACAGATGGAACCGTGAACTGTCACAGGCGGGAATTGATATACTGGCACGAAGAAAAGAAATATCGTCTGCCGGCTTCACAGATATGGTTGAAAAGGCTGTAAACGCAAAGCTTGCGATGAGCTGTGTACAGAGTGCTGCGGATTTTGACGGTGAAGATCTGTCTTTTGAAGATGCTCCTCAGGCAATGTATATTATTGAAAGAGCTTTCGGCATAAGAAGCTCAGATATTCTTAAGCCGTCATTTCATCTCAGGAAGCCTGTTGTCGCAATCGGGGCACCGGCTGAAGCGTGGGTCACACAGATTGAGAAACTGCTGGATGCCGAGGTCATTGTGCCTCATGATGCGGATGTTGCCAATGCCTACGGTGCAGCTGCAGGGCGTATTTCTGAAAAAGTGGAGCTGATGATTAGTTCTGACGGAAATGGATATATTCTTAATGCACCATGGCAGCGGACGGTTTATGATACCAGAGACGAAGCTATGTTTTATGCTGTTCACGAAGGCAGGAAACATATAGAGCATCTGCTGATGGCCGCAGGATGCAGCCGATGGAAAATCGATGAGGAGACTGATGATATGTACGCGGAAATCCGCGGAAACGAAGGAAAAACATATACGGGAACCCGAATGATTATTACGGGAACCGGCAATCTGATATAAATTGTACAGAGACATAACACATCCTGAAGACAGGTGCCATATGAAAATACGGACACCTGTCTTCATTTTTTGATGCATAAAACGGACTGAAACTGCAAAGCCGCATCTTTAGCTTATCTTTAATTTATCTTTATCAAAACTGAAACTTCCCTTTAAAGCTGCTTTAAACAGGCAGAGTATAGTATAGATATAAACAGAACATGAGTTGAATACGTACGAAAAAGTATTATTAAAAAGGAGGAGACAAATGTATAACAGAACTTACACAGGAAAAATCAAACTGGCGGTACTGGACACTGCAGGAACTTTCTGCGACGGCCCTGGAGATCTCAGGCACAGATGGCCTAAGGACGATCTGAGAGGATGCAAAGCTCCGGTTATCCCGTTCTACGAAGCTCTGAAACAGTTCGGTATTGAATGCGACTGGGCAGAAATCAGAAAACCTATGGGTAACTTCAAGCCTACTCATCTGAGAATGCTGATGAACCTTCCTGAAGTTTCATCACAGTGGGAAGAAAAGTACGGACGCCCTTGGAATGAAGATGATTTTGACGCTGTTCTGGCTGCATTCAGACCTCTTATGTCAAAGTATATAGTGGATGAGGATCTGGCAAAGCCTATCAATGGAGCAGTTGAATGTATTGAAAAGCTTAGAGCGGCAGGAATACTGGTAGGATGTGATACCGGGTATTATGAAGAAGACTCACTGGCATTGAACAAGGTTCTTGAAGATAAATACGGACTTAAATTCGATGTTGTAACCAACTCAGAAAAAGTGCCTGGAAGACCTACGCCGTTCATGGTATATGACTGCATGCTGAGTGCATATCAGATTACAAAGGAACCTATTCCTTGTGAAGCGGTTGTAAAAATCGACGACACAGCTCCTGGCATGATATGCGGAAACAATGCCGGTGCATGGACAATAGGGCTTTACGCATCCGGCTCCAACAATTATGATCAGCTGGCTGCATCCAAACCGGATTTCCTGGTACCGGATGTATCATATGTTCCTGAAATTATTTTCGGACAGATCGAACCAAGACTCAGAAGAGGTGAAAAACCGGGACAGGGCTTAATCGAGACAATCTAAGTTCAGCATATCAGGGCATTCCCGATTATTCATAAGGGGATGCCCTTGTTTTCCTGATGGGGTATGCGGTCAGGAGTTTAGTGATGAAACTTGCAGGTATATTTCTGAAAGGAGGAAAATATGGCTGACGGCAAAATAAAAGATACTTTAGGCTATACCCAGGAACAGTACAAGGTCTTCAAAAGAAATGCCTGGGTGGTACTGCTTGCCTTCTCTATTCTGTATTGCTTCCTGTATTGCGGCAGGCAGAATCTGTCCTATGCGATGCCATCTATGATGGCGGAGGAGGGATGGACTGCGGTGCAGCTGGGCGTTCTTTCATCAGTTCAGTTCTGGACTTACGGACTGGGACATCTGGTTAACGGAAGACTTGGAGAAATTGTAGGCGTCAATCGTCTTATCGTAATAGGAATGTTTTTATCAGCAGCAATGAATATACTGATAGGATTCCAGTCAAGTCTGATATTCATTACTATTTTGTGGGGATTCAACGGATACTTCCAGTCAATGCTGTGGTCTCCGGGTATGGCTCTTCTGGCAAACTGGTGGCCTGGCAAGAAGAGAGGGTTTGCAACAGGATTTGCAAATGCTTTTTCAGGTTTAGGTTCGGTAGCCACTGCTTTCGCAGTATCGTTATCGCTGGTTCTCTTTTCCGGACTGGGATGGGGCGGAGGTTTCATAGGACCTGCCTGTGTCATGATCATTGTAGGTATCATATATCCTTTCTTTGCCAAAGAAAAACCTTCGAAGATCGGTCTGCCGGAATATGTTGATCCTGATGCCGACAGAGAATCTCAGGATGAGGAACTACAGGCACTTATTGCAGAAAAAGGTAAGCTTTATCCTTATGTACATCTGTTGAAGCAGTGGAGATTCGATATCTGGCTTATTATCATAGCATGTTCGAGCATCGGCAGATATGGCCTGCTGACATGGATTCCAACCTACTTTGTTGACGAGTTCGGATATGATATCGAAGAAGGTATTATAGGATCTGTAATATGTCCGCTGGGAATGGCTTTCGGAGCACTGATAGTGCCTTGGCTGTCTGACAGATTTTCATCAAAAGGCAGATTGCCGTGGGTAATTCTCTCAGCAGCTGCAGGAGCAGTTACAGTATTCGGATTCATGGGATGCGGTGCAGGCTTTATGGCATCGGCGCTTCTGTTCATTGCAGGTTTCTTCATCTATGGCATCAACAGTCTTGTGTGGGCATTTGCCACTGATGTCGGAGGTAGAGCTTTTGCAGGCACTGCAACAGGTATACTGGATTGTGCTGCATACATCGGTGCATCGGTTCAGGCGATATTCTTCGGTAGCGTTATTGATAACGGCGGATGGGATCTGGTGTTCTGGTGCATTGCAGGTGTAATGGTTGTAATAGTGATTGCTGCAGTTGTAGCAGGAGTCGGACAGAATAATAAAGCTAATGAACAGTAAGAAATAAAGCAGTCAATAATTTATCTGACAGGTTGTTGCATACATACATGATTTTAAGGAGGAGAAAAAATGGAATACCCTAAAGTGAAAAGAAACGTATTGTTAAATCCTGGTCCTGCGACCACAACCGATACAGTTAAATATGCACAGGTGGTACCTGATATCTGTCCTAGAGAAAAGGAATTCGGCCAGATCATGAAAGAAATGGGCGAGGATCTCGTTAAGATTGTTCACGGCGACCTCAACAAGTACACTGCAGTTCTCTTTACAGGGTCAGGAACCATAAATATCGACGCTTGTGTAAATTCTCTAGTACCTGAAGGCAAGAAAATTCTTGTTCTCAACAACGGAGCTTATTCCGGCAGAGCAGCAGAAGTGGCAGAATATTATCATATGGATCACATCAACCTCAAGCTTCCTATCACAGAGCCGATAGATGTTGCGAAGGCAGAAGAAGCTATCAAAGCTGATCCTGACATAGCAGTTGTATACTGCTGTCACCATGAAACAGGCACAGGAGTACTTAATCCTATCAGGGAGATAGGGGAGGTTGCTCATAAGTATGGTAAGACAATGGTGGTGGATACAACATCGACATATGCAATGATTCCAATCGATATGGACAAGGATAATCTTGACTTCATAATGGCATCAGCACAGAAGGGACTCATGTCCATGACAGGACTGTCATATGTAATCGGAAACACTGCCCTTATCGAAGCCTCAAAGGATTATCCGACAAGATCATATTATACGAACCTTTTCATGCAGTATGACTTTATCAAGAACAAGGGTGAGATGCACTTTACACCGCCGGTACAGACGATTTACGCAACACGTCAGGCAATAAAGGAATACTGGGAAGTTGGAGAACAGGCAAAATGGGAAAGACATAAGTCGTTGTGGGAAGCTATCTATGAAGGCCTTGACAGACTGGGATTCCAGACTATCATTCCTAGAGAACTGCAGTCAAAGCTGGTGGTGTCAGTGCTTTATCCTAATGATCCTAATTTCTCATTTGAAGCTATACATGATTATGTATATGAGAGAGGGTTTACGATTTATCCTGGAAAGGTATCCGATCTTCCGACATTCAGATTGTGTGCACTCGGGACAATAGTGCCTGAAGACATAGACAATTTCTTCGAATGCTTTGAAGAAGGGTTGAAGTCCATGGGCGTTCAGGTTCCTGTTGTCTATTAGAAAAAATCTTAAAAGATGTAATCAGCTGACAATATAAATCTTCATTAAAATGGAAAGGGAGCATTGATTCAACGATGCTCCCTGCTCCTTTATTCCAGAACCAGTTTGTATCCTACTCCACGTACTGTCTGTATGTACTTTGGCTTTTCGGGGTTGGGTTCGATTTTTTTGCGAAGGTTGCTGATATGAACCATAACAGTTCTCACATCCTCATCAAGACCGTAGGTGTCCCATAGACTGTTGAATATCTGACGACCCGTAAATACACGGTTGGGATATTTGCAGAACAGAACCAGCAGTTCAAATTCTTTTGCAGTCAGATGGATTGTATTGCCGTTTGCAGAGACTGTATGTGCCGAAAGATTGATTTCCAGATCTCCTGCAGTCAGGATGTTTTCGTTTTCACTGATTTCAGCAGTCGAGGTATGGCTGTTTATACTTCGCCTCCTAAGATGGGCTTTCACACGTGCGACAAGCTCTGCAGGGCTGAAAGGTTTTGTTATATAATCGTCACCACCTATGGAAAGACCGAGCACTTTATCCATGTCCTGTCCTTTGCAGCTTACGAAAAGAATAGGCACGTCACTTTGTTCGCGTATCCTGCTGCACAGTTCGATTCCGTTCATACCCGGCATGACTACATCGAGAAGAATAAGGTCAGGATTCTCGTTTTCAGCAAGAGCAGCAGCTTTCGTGCTGTCAGTTGTCCATACAACATCATAGCCCTCCCGTGAGAGGTAGAGCTTTATTAGCTGTATGATTTCCATTTCGTTATCAACTATCATGATTTTATCCTGTGACATGGGGTAACCTCCTGCTTTGCTGTGGATGGGAATTGTGTATCCTATGGTTTAATAAGTGGTTATATAGATGTACGTTAATTTTACATTATATTCAGTTGACATACAAGTGCGGCATGACCGGGACAGCAAATTTGTTAAAATAAAGGAAATTAATTTCGAAAAATCGGCAATTTTTTGCCGGGTATTCTGTATACAAAATTGATATTATTTTTTGATAATTGTGGATTCTTAACGTTTTTTATGGTACAATGCATTTTGTATAGCGATTTTCCAGTGCTAATGAAATAAGGTAAGTTAAAAACAAGATTGTTGTAAGAAGTTGGCGTGATTCTTGCATATTTCTTACAATGACAGATTAAAATGGGTAAAGAAAGGATGGTTTTAATATGGGACAGCAAGGCAAGCACCTGAACAGCATTAAAGTAAGCCATGAGAAGCATACAGCTTCATGTGAGACTGAAATAATGGCTGTGCCTGAAACTGTCTGTATCTCCATGTCGCAGCACATAGGAGCACCGTGCCAGCCACTGGTAAAAAAGGGCGACTATGTGAAAGTGGGACAGAAAATCGGTGATACAGATGCATTTGTAAGTGCGCCGATTCACTCGAGCGTTTCAGGAACAGTACAGCAGATAACCAATATAAGATCTGTAACTGGTGGAGCTGATCAGGTCGTAATTATCGAAACAGATGGGAAGCAGGAGTTGAGTGAAGACATCAAACCGCCTGTTGTGAATAATATGGAAGATTTTATCAGTGCTGTGAGAGAGAGCGGTGTGGTAGGTCTGGGAGGAGCATCATTTCCTACTCACATCAAGCTGAATCCGAAAAACCTTGACGAGGTGGATACTCTCATCGTGAACGGGGCTGAATGTGAACCTTTTATCACTTCAGACCACAGACTGATGCTGGAAAATACTCAGGATATTATGGATGGTATAGCTGCCATAATGAAATACCTGAATCTTAAAAAAGCGTACATAGGGGTTGAAGAAAATAAACCTGATGCAATAGAGAAGCTTAACAAAGCAATTGCAGATGCCGGTAAAACGGGTGTTATAGAAGTTGAGACTCTCAGAGCCAGATATCCGCAGGGTGCTGAGCGAGTAATGGTTTATGAAGTTACAGGCAAAACTCTTGATGCCGGAATGCTCCCTGCACAGGTAGGAGTTATTCTTTCGAATATCACGACAATAGCATTTATAGGGCAGTATCTCAGGACAGGAAAACCGCTGACAAAGAAGAGAGTCACCGTTGACGGCAATGCGGTCAATGACCCGAAGAATATACTGGTTCCTATCGGAGCAAGGATTGCCGATGTGGTTGAAGCCTGCGGCGGTTACAAGGCAGAACCTCAGAAAATCCTCATGGGCGGACCTATGATGGGAAGAGCGGTTTACTCTGATGAATTCCCGATCATCAAAAACAACAATGCTATTCTGGTATTTGATGGCCCTCAGGCGCTTATACCTGAGGAGACCGGCTGCATCAAATGCGGTATATGTACAAGAGCATGTCCTTTTGATCTGCTCCCTGTATCCATGGTTGCGGCCTATGAAAAAAGAGATGTTGAGAAGCTTGAGGCACTTAAGGTAATGCAGTGCATGGAATGCGGAAGCTGTTCGTATGTATGTCCTGCCAGAAGACCTCTCAGCTTCACTCATAAAATGGCAAAAGGATTTTTAAAGGAGGCGGCAAGTAAATAATGGATAATAAATATCACGGCAATTTGACTGTGTCATCGGCGCCGCATCTGGTAGGTCCGATCAGTACACAGAAAATAATGGCTATCGTGCTGATAGCCCTCGTACCTGCATTCATATCAGGTATATATCAGTTCGGATACAGAGCAGCACTGCTCACGCTGGTATGTGTGGCAGCCTGCGTGTTGTTCGAATATCTCATGAATAAAATTCTAAAAAAACAGCAGACTGTAGGAGATTTAAGTGCAGTGGTTACAGGTGTTCTGCTGGCGTTCAATCTTCCGGCAGGACTGCCGTACTGGATTGCTATCGTTGGATGCTTTGCAGCTATAGTGGTTGTTAAGCAGCTGTTCGGAGGAATCGGGCAGAATCTGGTAAACCCTGCAGTAACGGCAAGAATTTTCATGTTCATAGCATTTGCTACGGAGATGACTACATGGCCTACAGCAAGAGGAGCCCATATGGATGCAGTGACATCAGCAACTCCTCTTGGAGAGCTTGCTAAAGGCGGAGCAGATGCAGTCACTGCAAGTAACTGGGATCTGTTTATAGGCAATGTCGGAGGATGTATCGGTGAAGTAAGTGCGCTGGCAATTCTTATCGGAGGAGTTATTCTTCTGGTAACAGGTGTCGTATCATGGCATATCCCGGTAAGTTTCCTGGGTACAGTTGCAGTACTCGGCTTCATCTGGGGCGGTGTAGACGGTGCTGTGTTCCATCTATGTGCAGGCGGAGTTATGCTGGGAGCATTCTTCTGCGCTACAGATTACGTGACATCACCTACACTTCCGTCAGGTAAAATTATATTCGGCATCGGATGCGGTCTGTTTACAATGCTTATCAGACTGTTTGCATCGTATCCGGAAGGTGTTTCATTTGCAATACTGCTTATGAATATACTGACTCCGTACATAGACAGATTCTGTGAAAGCAGAATGTATCCTATGCCAAAGAAAGCGAAAGGAGGAGATGAAAGTGAAAAATAGTAATTTTAAAGAAAACATCTTCCCTGCTCTCGTTTTGGTATGCATCTGTCTGGTGGTTACGCTGGCTCTGGCAGGAACCTACAGTGTTGCAAACCCTAAAATCCTGGACAATCAGCAGAAAGCAGCAGATGAAGCCAGAATGCAGGTCGTCCCTGAAGGCGACAGCTTCACAGCATACGATGGTAAACTGACAGAAGGAGTTATTGACTGTTATATCGCTGACAATAAAGCGGGAATGGCAGTCACATCAGAGTACAAGGGTTTCGGCGGTGCAGTCAAGGTGATGATAGGTATCGGAGCGGATGGTAAGGTAACAGGTGTTACTGTTACAGAACATGGAGAAACCCCGGGACTTGGAACAAAAGCTATGACCGTTGAATATCTGGAGCAGTATAAGGGTGTTGCTGACGCTGTCGGCGGACATATCAACAATGATGAAAACATCGATGCAATTACTGGTGCGACTATCACATCAAATGCAGTATACTGTTCAGTTGTTGAAGCTCTGGAACAGTTTAAGGAATGCGGAGGTGTTAAATAATGAATAAGCTTGGAATAGTAACAAAAGGCATTATTAAAGAGAACCCCGTATTGGTACTGCTTCTTGGATTGTGTCCGACTCTGGCTACAACCACAAGTGCAATAAACGGAATCGGTATGGGTGTTTCCACAATGGCGGTTCTAATTTGCTCGAATATCGTTATATCAATATTGAAAAATATAATCCCCGGTAAAGTGAGAATCCCTTGCTATATCGTAGTTATCGCTGGCTTTGTAACTATAGTTCAGCTGCTTCTCAAAGCATACATACCTGCGCTGGATGAAGCACTTGGTCTGTTCATACCTCTGATTGTTGTAAACTGTATCATTCTGGGAAGAGCAGAAATGTTTGCTTCAAAGAACAGTGTTCTTGATTCAGCACTTGACGGACTCGGTATGGGAATAGGCTTTACTCTGGCTCTTGGAGTTATGGGTCTTATAAGAGAATTTCTCGGTGCAGGAACAGCATTTGATATTCCGATCTATGCAGGAACAGCAATCACACCTGCAGGTATATTCATGCTTGCTCCGGGTGGATTCTTCGTATTCGCATGCCTTATCGCTGCAGTAAACTTCTTCACGAAGGGCAAGGCAATAAAGAAAAAGGAAATCGGCTGCGAAGGCTGTGCTATGGCTTCAATGTGCGGCGGCAGCTGTGAATCAGCAGAAGAGGGAAAGGAGGCTGACAAATAATGACTCAGATAATGATCATCATTTTGACATTTGTACTTACAAATAACTGTATTCTGTCTCAATTCCTCGGTATCTGTCCGTTCCTGGGCGTATCCAAGAAGCTTGATTCAGCAGTAGGAATGGGTGCTGCAGTAACATTTGTAATGCTGCTGGCAACAGCAGTAACATGGCCTATCCAGAAATTTATCCTGGAGCCATATAATATCGGATATCTGCAGACGGTAGTATATATCCTCGTTATCGCATCACTGGTTCAGCTGGTGGAGATGACACTCAAGAAATATATGCCGCCTCTCTATAAATCACTCGGAGTATTCCTCCCGCTGATTACTACCAACTGCGCGGTACTGGGTGTTGCTATAAGTGTTATCGATAACGGATACAATTATGGTGAATCTATTGTATGTGCTATAGGTACAGGAATCGGATTCCTGCTGGCTATGATATTGTTCGCAGGACTCAGAGAAAAACTGGAAGACTGCAAGGGAATACCTGAATGCTTCAAGGGAATACCTGTTACTCTGGTGACTGCAGCTATTCTTTCCATGTCATTCATGGGATTCTCTGGCGTAGTAGATGGAATTTTCGGTTAAGGAAGGAGGATACATATGGGAACAGTAGTATTACCGGCAATAATAGTTGCAGTAATAGGATTGATCGCCGGTATCATCCTTACAATCGCATCGAAGCTGATGTTTGTACCTGTAGACGAGAAAGTTGCAGCTATCAGAGAAGTTCTTCCTGGTGCAAACTGCGGAGCATGCGGATTTGCAGGCTGTGATGATTATGCGGCAGCATTTGCAGACGATCCTGACATGAGCACGTCTCTCTGTCCTGTAGGGGGCTCCACGTGCGCTACTCAGATTGCAGGCATTCTGGGTGTTGAAGCAGGTGACGTTGAAGAAAAGGTTGCAATGGTGATGTGTAACGGCAACTATGGTGTAACGAAACAGATTATGGAAGCTTCCAGAATCCACACCTGCAAGGCGGCAAAACAGTTCTATGGCGGTCAGTGGGCATGCCCGCACGGTTGCCTGGCGTTAGGCGATTGTATAAGACAGTGTAATTACGATGCAATAAGGATAGAAAACGGTGTTGCCAAAATAGACAGAATCAAATGCGTTGGATGCGGTGCATGTACCAAGGTATGCCCTAACAACATTATTTCAATGGTGAATATAAAGAACCTTGTATTTGTAGCCTGCAAATCAGTTGCAAAAGGTGCTGTAACAAGAAAAATATGCGATAACGGATGTATCGGCTGTGGCAAATGCGTCAAAACATGTAAATTTGATGCTATCAGTGTTAAAAATAATGTTGCCGAAATTGATCTGGATGCATGTAAGAACTGCGGACTTTGTGCAAAAGAGTGCCCTACAGGGGCTATCGTAAAACGTACGAAGCTTCCTAAACAGTCGTAAACAGTTTTAGAACAGTATAATTTGTTAAACCCTGCTGAATTACTTGAAATACAGCAGGGTTTTGTTCTAATGATTAACCTTGAGAAGGGCAGGAAAACTATTGTACCGGACAGCATTACAAATATGTAAAAAATATATCAGGAAACATCAAAAAAACTGTTGACAAAGCTCGAAAGGTGCGATATACTAAACAAGCTCGCCAAGAGCGAGTGAACATTGAAAACTTCATAGTGTAGAAATTTGAGTCAAAAATAAATTTGATTTA
>JBJESR010000138.1:0-2818 GCA_051882895.1 Lentihominibacter sp. | reverse complement strand
AATGCGGGATCAAGCACATCAATATCCAGTGTGATATAAACAAAGTCATAATCTGCGAACTTTTCCACAAGCTTCTCTGCAGCAGCCTTGTATCCATCCTGGAATATATCGTACGCCTTGATTACAGTAAGATCAGGGTGTTCCGCAAAAAACTCGATCTCTTCATATTCATATGAACGTATGCCTACCTGTGCCAGGTCTCCCGGTGCAATCACATCTTCGACAACTCTGCGCAGAGGGCACGCATGAGACCATTTGCTGCCCTCATACTCATCACACAGATCAGGATGGGAATCAAAATGAATGAAGCCTATTTTCTTGTCCGGGTGCACTTTTCTTATTGCTCTGCTGAGCGGAATCGTCACCGAATGATCCCCTCCGAGGAAGATACAGAATTTACCTGTTTCCAGCAGCTCAGCAGCTTTCTCCTCAACATCAGCATAGTATTTCTGCCAGTCAAGCGAGAATTCAACATCGCCTGCATCATAAACCTTCAAATCCCTGAAGAACTGTCCATTCTGATTTACCGGCGGCAGCACTTCAGTACACTTCCTTATCTGTTCAGGTCCCATTGCAGCACCCTTGCCGACACTTGCCGCGCCGTCAAAGGTGATACCCATAATGTTCACATCAGCTGCTTCTCTGCTGTCTGCTGTGATTTCTCTCCAAGCCTTTATACTCAATCTCTTTTCCTCCTGAATGTCTCAACTTATATAACTCGTCATTGCTTTCCCGTCAAATTATTCTTCAATCTCCATAGCAACTGCTCTTACAGGCGAACCGTCGCAGCCCTTTATCTTAAGCGGGAATGCCGCAACATATACATTTTCAAAATCTATCTGATCCAGATATGCCCAGTTTTCGCCTATCATAAGTCTCTTCTCAGAGAACAGGTCATGAACCGGGAATTCTGTACCGCCTGACTGGTCTGCATTCATCGTATCGATGCCGATGAATCTTACACCTTTGTCAACGAGGTATTCTGCTACTTCACCCGCTACAAACGGATGGGTGTAGAATTCCTCTGTACCCCTTGTCTTATACCAGTTTGTATTGAATAATACTATTGTATCCTTTTCAATTTTATCATCATACGGCATTACATCTTCCATGGTGATTTTCTCATTGGCTTTTTTATCAGTTACACGGATTACAACCGCTTTGCCGAAGAAAAAGTCAAGCTCCATATTATCGATAGTTTCTCCGTCATTTCTGAAGTGATAAGGTGCATCCACATGCGTTCCTGTCTGAGTTCCTACATATACTCCTGAAAGGTTGTAGTAATCCTTCTCGATTGTATGTGTGGTAGTGATTTTTGGTTCAGGATCTCCCGGATATATCGGGCTGTCATCAGATACTTCCCATGATAAATCTACATATTTCTTTACTTTCATCATTAAACTCCTTTCAGATATCTCACTGTTAAATAAGATCCTTGAATTCAGACATATCGATTTCTCTGCCTGCTTTTCTGTCGTTGATTGCTTCACATACTCTGTCGTGCTTTTCCTTGCTGAGAGGGTACATCAATACGATAATTACTGATACTATGTATAACCCTCCAACCAGGAATCCGAACACATTTTTAATTCCCGAAAGAGTTTCTGCTGACTGTACAGCTGCATCCGAATATCCTATGAATGTAAGAATAGTACCAAGTAAGGCTGCACCCAGTGCTCCTGATGCCTTCTGCAGGAATGCAATCAGACCGAAGATAACACCGTCCATTCTCTTTCCTGATGTAAGCTCTGTAACGTCAACACAGTCAGGAATCATAGCCCATGGCACCTGATATACTGCAGCGTTGCCGACAGCCATGAGAATAACGAGTGCATATATCATTCCGACGCTTCCCGGATTAATGATAAATCCAACCATAACCAGAAGAACAATACCTTCTGAACCTACACCGATTATCCATGCCAGCTTCTTGCCGAGCTTTTTCATCAGAACATCAACTATCCACGCACCTATAATGCTGGCAACTCCGAATACCAGAGTTACACTGGCAATCTGTCCTTCAGTGAGCTGAGCATAATTTGTAAAGTAATAAACCTGAATAGCGTAGTTTATTGTATTTGAGAAAATACCTACTGCGAAAATTATAGCTGCAATTCTAGTAGCCTTATTTTTGAATATCTCCTTGACATCAGCAAATGAGAACTTGCCGCCGCCTTCTTCTCTGTGTCTTTCATAGCCTCTGGTATTTCTCCACAGAATAGTTATGAAGATAAGAGCTATTATCATATATACTGCCAGTGTGCAGCTCCATCCGAAGTCTGCATTTTCAAACCATCCGCCAAAATATGATACAAGCATAAGTGTCGGGCTGATGGCAACTGTTGCAGCAAGGCCGAAATAATTCTTAAATGTCGCCAGTGTGGATCTTTCATCATAATCCAGAGTCATTTCTGAACCAAGGGATGAGGATGAAATATCAAGCACAGTCTGTGCAGTATAATACAGTAATATCACTATTACAAAGTAAACTTTGGCAACAGGTTCACTGAATCCCCAGTTTGTAAACAGCAGAATTGCAATAAGTACAAAAGGAACAGCAACTCCTATAATAAGAGGGCGTCTTCTGCCATACTTGGATTTGAGGTTATCTGATATTCCTCCGACGATAGGGTCTGTAACTGCGTCCCATAAAGTACCTAATGAAATCATTGCTCCAGCAAATGCTGCTGAAAGGCCAACAACGTCTGTAAAAAAGTAAAGTCCGTAATAGCTGAATGCAGTCCATGCTATGAAGCTGCAGTAGCCCGACAGTCCATAACTGAACTTGACCTTAAAAGGCAGTTTCTCGCTGTGGCTG
>JBJESR010000137.1:0-2828 GCA_051882895.1 Lentihominibacter sp. | reverse complement strand
TATATATCCTCCTCGATTATAAACACATAGTGCATATTATTATACCTCTTTTTATCTGAAAAGTAAAGGCTTAATCAAATAAGTAAGGCATCCGTCATAAAATAATATCCGAATGCCTCATGCGCTTAATCTCTGTTTTTTTCAATCAGCTCGACACCTCTGGCATACTTGCTTTTTTCCTGGCTTTCAAGCCCGAAAGTTTCGCTGAGTTTTCTGCCAAGCTCCAGCAGTTCTTCGGTTTCTCCCGAAAAAAGTTCAATCTCAACTTCAAGTATAGGTTCACTGCCGACGGAAGTTATTATTTCACCTCTGTCAATAGACACTTCAAATATACCTCTTCCTGTGTCAAGCCTGAACCTGCGTCTGTGGAATTTCGTTTCCAGCACACACTGCAGCTGTTTCTCGCCTACCAGCTCTATCAATGTATTTCCGATCTTGCTCTCACAGAACACCCCGGGATTCGGTTCCCCGTTTTCAACAGGAACATTTATTTCTTCTCTCTTGTGAAGCGCACCCTCTGTGTGGCCCTTCCATTTCAGTGCGGCCACCCAGTGATCTCCTTCTTTTCTCACTCTGTATGCCATTTCTCTGTCCATAAGATCACAATCAGCAGTATCAAAGTATCTGGCATCAAATGTGAGTTCTTCCCTGGAACCATCTTCCTCCATAGTGAAAAATGTTCTGTTTATCCATATTTCATCAGCAATTTCCTGTGTCGGGATACTATACTTTAATTCAATCTCCATATACTACCTTCTCATTTTCTTTTGAAACCGTTGAAAAACGTATGCACTGATAATATCACTTAATATCGGATAAAGCAAGTAAATTATCATTATTGCATCAGAAACCGCAGACTTCTTCTAAAAAACAAAGCTCCCGAAGGTACGGGAGCTTATTAAGAGCAGCGTATTCTAGTTAAATGTGATAACGGTTCCTGTTTTACCTTCAAGGGCATCAACTGCTTTGTCCAGAGATGTAATGATAGCCTTCTTATTAGGGTATCTTCTTACAAACTTCATTGCCGCTTCCACCTTAGGCAGCATGCTTCCGGCAGGGAAATGGCCTTCTTCCACATATCTGGCAGCCTGTTCAAGTGTAAGCACAGACAGATCTTCCTGATCAGGTTTATTGAAATTGATTGATACTTTCTCAACTTCAGTCAGAATCATAAGCACATCAGCTTCAACCATTTCTGCCAGCAGTTCTGCTGCATGATCCTTATCAATAACTGCAGCAACACCTTCAAGTGTACCGTTCGGCTTTTCCACAACAGGAATACCGCCTCCTCCGCATGTTATAACTATAGCATTATCCCAGAGCTGTTTAACAGCTTCGATTTCAACTATGCGTTTAGGCATAGGCGATGCAACAACTCTTCTCCAGCCTCTTCCGGAATCCTCTTTTACCGTATATCCCTTCTCGGCTTCAAGAGTCTTGGCTTCTTCTTCTGTATAGAACGGGCCTATAGGCTTTGTCGGATTGCTGAAAGCAGGGTCATTCTCATCTACGATAACCTGAGTTGCAACTGTGACAACAGGAACGTTTCTGTTATCCTTGTTCAGTGCATATTTAAGGCACTGCTGAATATGGTAACCTATATATCCCTGTGACATGGCACCACACACATCAAAAGGCATTGCCGGAGTAACATCTTTGGCAGTTTCACTTGCCATAACTATTCTGCCGACCTGCGGTCCGTTGCCGTGAACCACTGCGATTTCATAACCCATCCCGCTTATACGCGCGATATGTTCAGTTGTATTCTTCACAACTTCGAGCTGTGCCTCTGCTGTAGCCGGGCCTTTGCCGGACTGCAGAGCGTTGCCGCCCAGGGCAATTACTATTTTTTCTGCACTCATTATTCAAATCTCCTCAAAATCATAATCAGAATCAATTATACACAAATATCTTTATTAAAGATCATCTCTGTTAACCGGGCAGCTCATACATCTAGGGCCGCCTCTTCCTCTTGAAAGCTCGGAACTAGGCATTGTTATAACCTTTATTCCTTTCTTGTCAAGGAGCTCATTAGTAACATAGTTTCTTTCATAAGTGATTACTGTGGCAGGTGCAATAGCCAGTGTATTGGAACCATCATTCCACTGTTCTCTCTGTGCTGCCATAGGATCATCGCCGCCGCATCTGATCAGTTCCACTGCAGGGAGCTTCAGTTCTGAACTCAGGATATCCTCAAGCTCACCCTGAATACTTTCAAAATGAGCCTTGCCATCAGGATTAAGAGTGATCTCATAAATCTGGAGAGGGCCTTCGATTTCCGGATGGATAGTGAATTTATCATAATCAACCATAGTAAAAACAGTATCCAGATGCATGAAAGCTCTGCTCTTAGGAATATCAAATACAAGAATCTTCTTAAAGGATGACTCCTTGAGAAGGTTTTCAGCGAAACGCTCTATACTGCCGGCTGTAGTTCTCTGACTCAATCCTATGGCTACGATGTCCTTGGAAAGCACGAGAACATCTCCTCCCTCTATCGAGGCATCCATATTATAGTCATACCAGAGGTGTGTACCCGCCGGAGCAAAATCTTCGTTGTATTTATACATATATTCGAGAAGAAGAGCTTCTCTTCTTCTGGCGACAGTACTCATGTGGTGAACATTAAGACCGTTTCCTACACATGCGCCCGGGTCTCTAGTAAAATACAGGTTAGGCATAGGATCTGTATAATACGGATATCCGGATGCTATATAGCTTGCCAGGGACCCTTTGTTCCTCACTTCGATTTCTTCCTTCTTGATACCGGAGATCGCTTTTTCTACAAGCTGTTTAGAAGGCATTCCCAGCAGATAGTCTCTTACAGC
>JBJESR010000136.1:0-13628 GCA_051882895.1 Lentihominibacter sp. | reverse complement strand
TCTGTTTTGATAACCTTTGCCTGGATCTCATCATCAACTTTGAAGGCATCTGCTAATGTCTGACCATCTTCCAGTGTTACTTCTGCAATTGGAAGAATTCCGTCCTTTTTGCAACCTAAGTTTACGATCACCTCTTTATCTGTAACCTGGTGCACTTTTCCTGTGACAATTTCGCCACTTCTTGGTAATCTCAGGGACTTCTCGATCTCGTCCATAAGATCGTTCATGTTTAATTCGTTGTTTTCAAGTGTTACATCACTCATTCTGGCAATAACCTCCTTAATAGTGCATTCAGGTGTCGAAGCACCCGCTGCTATTCCTATTCTATTACATTTTTGAACTTCTTTCAACGGTAAATCTTCAATATTTTCAACAAAATACGAATTTGCACAATATTTTTTTGAAATTTCATATAATTTCTTGGTATTTGAACTGTGTCTGCCCCCCACAACAATCATCAGATCAGTGTTTTCTGCCAGTTTCCTGCATGATTCCTGACGTTTTGATGTAGCACTGCATATCGTATTATGGACCTCATACCTTTTACCGTTCTCATTAAAGGCTTTTATTACACTTTCCAGCACTTCCTCCCTTATTGTTGTCTGGGTCACAATGAAAAAGTCGTCCTCCTCAACTTCAAGAGCCTCATCGTATGAACCTGCTACAACAGCTGGTTTCCTGCACCATCCGAATATGCCCATCACTTCAGGATGCTCCCGGTCGCCTACAATCACCACCTGCTTGTCTGTCTCATAAACAAGCCTGTGTATCTTGGCAACAAAGGGGCATGTGGCATCCACAAGTTTAATTCCGCGTTTCTCTGCTTCAGCATAAAGGTTTCTTCCCTCGCCGTGTGATCTTATTATCACCTCTGAACCCGACGGTACCTCATCAAGGGAATTGATTATCTTTATTCCCCGCCTTTCAAGATCTTCTGTGACCCTCTCGTTATGTATGAGGGATCCCATTGAATAAATGCTGCCGCTGCATTCTTCAGCAGCTCTTTCTGCTTTTTCGATGGCCTGTTTCACACCGAAGCAGAAGCCGGCATTCTCAGCCCTTATTATTTCTTTCATCGATTTTCTTCAACTCCTCAAGATACTTTCTGAATGCAGCTTCGCTGCCGTTTGACGTAGGTTCATAATACCTGACGCCTTCTCTGTACAGGTTGTCCGGCAGATACTGCTGCGTCACATAGCCGCCAAAAGCATGGGGATACAGATAGTCCCTGCCTCTGCCAAGCTTTGATGCTCCGCTGTAATGGGAGTCCATGAGATGCAAAGGGACATCATCGATTTTGCGTTGTTTCAGATCCGCCTCGGCTTTCTGGAGTGCCATATATGCCGAATTTGATTTAGGACACGATGCCAGCAGTATCACAGCCTGTGCCAGATTTATCTTTGCTTCCGGCAATCCCGTCATCTGAGCTGCCTGCACGCACGCTGCAACTATTGAAACAGCACTCGGATATGCCATTCCTATATCTTCACTTGCCATAACCATAAGTCTTCTGCCTATCATAACGATATCGGCTCCGCCTTCAAGAAGCCGCGCCAGATAATGGATCGCCGCATCAGGGTCACTGCCTCTCACAGATTTCTGCAAAGCAGACAGAAGATTGTATTTATCTTCCTGCTTATCATAAAACGTAGTCTGCTGCTGCATAGCTTCTCCGACAATAGCTTTATCCAGCACTCTGCCCTCAGATAGGTTGTCCACAATAAATCCCAGTGTGTCCAGAGCCACTCTGCAGTCTCCATTGCTCATATCTGCCAGGACACGCAGAGCATCCTCATCGTATTTCATATTCAGGCCTCCGAAGCCTTTTTCTTTATCGTCCAGAGTCCTTTTAAGAATACACGTAAGTTCATCGGTTGTCAGTCTCCTGAATTCATATATATTTCTGACTCTGCTTATGATAGCATTATTGATAGAGAAATAAGGATTCTCCGTGGTGCTCCCGATAAATCTGATTATCCCTTCTTCCAGAGCCTTGAGCAGAGAGTCCTGCTGAAGCTTGTTCCATCTGTGCACTTCATCGACATACAGGAAAGTGGTTTCCTGCTGAAGCCCATAAAATCTCACAGATGCATTCTCCAGAATGGTTTTTAATTCTTTTGTTCCTGTTGTCGATGCATTGATCTCAACAAAGCTGCTGTCGATTTCGGCAGCTATTATCCTCGCCAGTGTTGTCTTGCCTGTCCCTGAAGGGCCATAGAAAATAGCCGAATCAAAAGTCTTGTTTTTTATTGAATTGTAAAACAATGATCCTTCAAACATAAAGTGTGTCTGTCCGACAAAATCCTCAAGCTTTGAAGGTCTCATTTTCGTAGATAATGGTATCATGAACTGCCATCCTTAATCCGGATCACTTATACACAGCCGTCACAAAAGCATCGATGTCTTCAGGCAGCTCTGCCAGAGCTTTCTTTGCTTTTTCTTTATCGCTGTATATTTCACCGGTAATTTTGTACATTTTATTATATTCTATTATCTGAAGACCCTGTATATCAATATTGTCTTTTACAGCTTCTGCTGCGGCACGGCTTGAATAGCAGCCGAACTGGACTGCATATCCTGCTGCAGTTTCTGCATCATTTATCTCCGCAGCATCCTCGATTACTTCAACCGATTCTGACGTACCGGTTTCTCCGCTTCCGCTGCTGTCATCCATCGTCTGACTTTCTTCGGTCTGAGGAGTGTAATTCACCACAGGCTCAACCACATATTTTGCTGTTGCATACCCGCATCCTACTGAAACACATAATATCACAGCGACAAGCTTTAGTGAGTTCCCGGTGTTCCTGTGCCGCGCTGACCCGTTTCGCCTTCTGTGTGCTGCCGTTCTTCTCTTATTATACATATCTTCCTCTCTTCCTGCAGGCCGAAACCAGCCTGCATTTATACGTTCTGTACATACTTAATTCTATTAAGGCAAGATATGTTTTATGACTTCAACAGACATGCTTAATGGTTCTTCATACATTGTATATCCTACATTATGTGCGGATATTTTACAACATTTCTGCAAAGAAAAACGGACCGGATACCTCAATGCATTAAAAAGCTGCATATCCGGTTCCGGTCCCTTCTCTTAAATAAGGATTCAGTTAATCATCGAAAAAGCTTTCGTGCTTTTCTTCATTCAGATATTTATCAAGCAGAGCATCTATATCCGGTTTGACTTCCGGTGCCGGTCTGTCTTTTTTCCAGCCGATTGCCGCAACTATGATACCGGCTGCCAGTGCCGCAAGTCCTGCCCATTTCAGAATATCCAGCACCTGAGGTATTATATCTCCCATCATGTCATAATCATCAGGGCCCCATTCTCCATAATCGATTTCATACCATCTGAGCCAGAACTGTCCCAGGAATCCAAATGCTCCGGCTATAATAAGATATGCTCCGATCCTGACGGTATCTCCTACCGCAAGTCTTGTTCTGGAATTCAGAGGATAATGTTCCGGATCATTCTTTGATAATCCTCCATATATGGCTTTCACTATCACGTATGCTACAGGTCCTGATGCTGTTGCAAGCAGCCCCATTACGAAATAATCTGTACCGTTTATCAGCAGTGCGATAACAGCTATGGCGATAGGAAATCCACAGTAGAAAATCAGTCCCGCTCTGCCGCCCGGCATTATGAACAGATCTCTCTTCCTGCGCTCTTCAACCGGCAGCTTTTTTCGCAGTTTTATGACTGCAAGCGGCAGTATGATATAAAGTGCCAGCATGAACACAACTTCCATACTTACAAGGGTTGTGAAGTCTTTCTGTGCCAGTATCAGCGTAACTATGGCAAGTGAAATGATACCTACATAAGGCACTCCTCTTTTTTTACTTACCTTTACCAGGAACTTAGGACAGAGGTTATCATCTGCAAGTACGAAAAATCCTCTTGAACCTGATGCCAGATATGTATTGAATATCGCACACTGGGATACGATGGCAACTACGAGAAAAATGTATCCCCACGCCGGTCCAAGATTTGCGGTAAGCACAGTGGCATATCCTACCGTCTCACCAGTGAACCCGCCATCAGTTGACCAGTTTTCCCATGTTCCTGCCGGCAGTGAAGCAAGTCCCCCGAGAGTAGGCAGCACATATGTCAGAGCAACCAGAGGCATTGCAATAAGCAGACCCTTTGGAATCACCTGAGGATTCTTGACTTCTCCGGCCATATTTGAAATACATTCATAACCGCAGTACATCCATACGCATATGCATATTCCTCCTCCGACTCCGTCAATAAGGTTGTATCCTTCCGGCATTATCGGATCCATAGGGTTGGTATTCCAGTTGAGGAATCCTACCAGTGCCACCAGAGCGAAGGCCAGTACAATCAGTATGGACAGTATCGTGCTTACTTTTCCTACTTCTTTCAGGCCAAGCAGGTTGATGATTGTAAAAATCAGTATCATTCCGATTTTAAGCACATGTATTGCCACCTCTGACATAGGGATCATCTGACTTACATATCCTGCCACCAGAGCAACATACACACCATTAGTGATATATGTGGAGACGGTTCCCCACCATCCTGCCTGGAACCCCCAGAACTCGCCGAATGCCTCTTTGACCCATACATAGACACCGCCTTCAGAAGGCAGCACAGACCCACATTCCGCCACCATATTGCTTATCGGGTATGCCCATATTATCGGGAAAATGATAAGCAGTATCAATGTCATTCCCGGACCGGCCTCCGGGATCATTTCTTCGATTCCGAAAGCTCCTGCAGCTACCAGGCAATAAAGCATAAACACAATTCCTGATACTTTAATATCATGCTTTTTAAGTCCCGCTACACCCTGAACCTGTTGCTGAGCCATAACTTCACCTCCCTGATAAAATACTATGGGGTCGGACAGACCCCATAGCTGATTAACCTTGCTTATTATTTCTACTTATTTTTAGCCTGTCTGAAAATTTCAGCCATCATCTCCTTATCCTTGGCATCCTTATAAGGTGAATCCATTTCAACAATGCCATAATCGAATCCGGCTTCATCCATGATTTCCAGATATGGGATAGGATCAAAATACTCCGGTGCATATACTCCCGTATCTTTCCAGATACCTTTGCCTATCAGCTCAATACCCACAGCTGCTCCAAAGCCTGTCTGAGCGACAACAGCCTGCATATTCCATTTCTTCATTGATTCCTGATTGTCAAACGGCTGATACATGAAGATTTCTCTTTTCATGCCATCCTTTATACCTATGCAATGAACTCCGACACACATTTTACCTGTCATTTCATCACCGATATCCTTTGGCTGCGGCGCACATGCAGCAACTATATCTCTAGGTATTATTGTCTGGCCGTTTACCTCTACAGGCTTGATGCTTCTAAGTCCCAGAGCGGTTATCACTTTCAGCGCATTTACCAGATTGTCATCAAGGGCAATCTTGAATGTACATTTCTCAAGCCCGTATTTTTCGAGAAATCTAGGCATAAGCACAGTTTCTTCATGCTCAACCTTTACCATCTTGTTAGGCCCCACACCTGCAGGAAGTTCGAATATCTCTTCTCCGGAGAACGGTCTGTCTACAATGAATCCCTTTTCTTTGTCCCACTCAACATTCGGATTCACACATTCATCAAGAACTGTCCATACATTGAACCCGAAGGTGATATCATCCTCTCCGGCAGTAGGAATATCAAGATTTCCTCCATCTTTAACATGTATTTCCTTAATCTCATCAAACAGATATTCTGCAGCAAATTTAGCAAACACATCTACCACACCGGGATCTATGCCGAGACATATACAAGCCATATTGCCTTTTTTCTTCCAATCCTCGTGGCGGCTGAAATTATAGTCAGCCATATATTCACTGTAGCTGTTTTCAAGACCGATTCCGTATACAGGCGGATCATACGGAACAGTCCATGTTCCCATGCTGGCATAGTTGGCACCCGCCTCATATGCAGCATCAAAAATATTATTTGATACGAAAGGCGCAGCAGCATCCATTACGAAATCGCACCCGTTATCTTTAATTACTTTCACCATCTCATCCACATTTTTAGCATTCAGCTGCTGTGGAGTGAAACGCGAGCTGTCTCCCAGATGTTCACAGACCTCCTGTGCACGATCAAAATCATAATCACCTACTACTACCTTTTCCAGCCATTCACTTTCAGGATCCCTTGCCTGAAGTATTCTGAGAATAGATTCACCTACTGCTCCTGATCCTACTAACAACATCTTCATAATTCTTTCCTCCTTGCTTTTTGTCGGGGAAACCCCATTTCTACTCAGCAGTGGATCTTGAATAACTCTTGTGCTGTTTTATTGCGTTCCGTTGTTAATTAAATATGTAAAAGGAACATGCCTGAAATACAGCACATTCCTTTGTCCGTTTGCCAGTTGGTTATATCCTCGTAGGCGCCGCATCGAAGCGATCTCTCCAAAGTCAGTCCGAAAACCCTGCTTTTGCCTGCTAGTTTCCATCAGGGAACTGCTACTTCCCCGAATTTGCTGCTTCGGCGCCTCGTTAAAAGGTCTCTCGGGTTTTCATCAACCTCATTATTCAAGTTTATTTTATTTTATCATACTTTTCAGATAATTCAAGCTTCTTTTTCAA
This sequence comes from Lentihominibacter sp., assembly GCA_051882895.1. Lineage (GTDB taxonomy): Bacteria > Bacillota > Clostridia > Peptostreptococcales > Anaerovoracaceae > Lentihominibacter. The sequence continues at coordinate 7,032 of JBJESR010000136.1, read as the reverse complement.
TACACTCACCTCTCTCAGATATATATATTTCCCTCCTGAATAATCCTACTTTATTTATGATATCAGTAAGGTTGTAGTTATAATAATAAATATACTTAGCTGTTTCTGTAAGGTAGTCTGCGAACCTGTCCCGGATATCTCGCCTGAGCTGTCCGATAAATCCCACCAGACTCTTCTTGATATTCACCTGGTCGCTGCTCAGAGGCACATACGTTATTTTTACTTCTCCTGTTTCCTTATTGCAGAATACCGTATCTGTAGTCAGGGTCACCTTAGCCGGATCAAGCAGGTATTCTACCGCCCGTTTGAGAATGATCAGTATATTTTCAAGAATATAAAGAGCATCATCGGTTCTTTCTATCTGATATCGGCTGAGGGGAATAAATCCGCTGCAGTCATAGCATACAGTCTCACCCTCATCTGCAGTCATAAATCCCATAGGCATAAACAGACTGCATTCTCCTGATGTAAGCATTATTTTCTCAAAATCCAGCACTGAGTTTTCTTTTAATCTCAGACTATATTCTTTATTATCCCACATATTTATCCGCCTCCACATTTACTGCATTTACTATAACCCTTTCTTAGAGCCTCCGACCTGTCTATTACCATAGTATGCCTGTTTATTGATGCACATGAGCCTCTGTGATATGCAGTTCCTTCACTTTCAAAGCAGAATACTATGCTTCCTGACGGCATATCCCCTGAATTACACAGACTGCATGCTTTGTATCTGGATTTCAGCTTTGAATTCAACAGTTCCTGTCTGACGCAGGCTTTCACATAAGTACAGTTTTCGATATGATACTTCTCACCAGTCTGAGGAAATATCCATACAGGATCTTCAGCCGCCTCCGATTCCAGACCATCACTTCCGCAAGGGTCATTTATCAGGCTGCTTCCGACAAATCCTCTGAATTTTATCTTTGACTTCAATGTGAATTCATGTCCGAGGCCTAAAGGCAGCTCCAGCTTCATTGCTGCATCAATATGAAACGATGTGAGTTTATCAGTATTCATATCCGAATATCCTGTCATAATATGGCTTATCTTAATCTCGTCAAGATCAGGGTTATCTTCTTTTATTCTGTTCTCCACCGTATGTCTGCTGATAACCGCCATACCTGTTTCATATGCATAGGCAGCCGCTTTAACACTTTCATCCGCTGCACCGTGAACACAGTTTTCCCATGTACCTTCAACTTTCATAAAATATCCCATGGAAAGTACCGCCAGAATAACAAAAGGAAGTACAATCGAAGCTTCCAGCGAATAAAAACCTCTAGTAGTGTTTCTCATAACTGTACCTTTTACCGTTTATCTCTGCATCAACTGATATTCCTGCAGCATACTCCTGAATACTGAAATCCCTATTGATATTTTTCCTGCAGTTTATCTGGATAAGATCCAGTATTCTGGCAGTCTTGATATTTCTGTCCTGAAAAAACAGCAGAATCTGCAGATACTCTTCATAGTCATATCCTTTCTCTTCGGCCGGCTTAGCCGTCCCTCCGAAAATACCTTCAACTGCACTGTCAAGATCCATTGCCCATGTGTTTTTATCTTTCATCATCGGCACCTTACTTCCCTGCCATAATAGCTCCACATCATTATCCGCTTCAGCATATGCCCATGTCGATGCAAGGGCAGCCTGGGTAGCTGCTGCTCCTGCCCCCGGAGTAAGCACCTGGGCCATAGCCATAGTTGCTTCGTATTTCTCTGCATCCGAATAAATATGAGCAAGGTTCAGCGGGAAACGCAGGGCCTTCAAAGCAATCTCCATCCTTTTCTCATTTTTACGGTCTGACATTTTACCGCCCAGTATATATTCAGCTTCGTTTTTAAAAAAGTGTTCTGTATCCACTGTATGGACTCTATTATTAAAATGCATCAGTATATATCTGTTGAGAATAAATTTTTCAGTTCCTGCGCTGAACACGGACTCCACCTGAGACACATTATCGGCAATGGACTCGGCAAGAGCTGAAAGTTTCTTTTCCGGCACTGCAGCAGAGGGCAGAGATACAATAGCCGGACCATATCTCAACGTCCTTTCAGGCATGGAATTACTGTCCTCATCATCCTTACCTCTCAGCTTTTCAAACAGGTCTTCGGCTTCTATAAGTTTCATATGCTCTTTAATCTGATCAATTACTATCTCATTGTTTATAACAGAAAATCCTGTTGCAGACACTCTGACCTTTTCTACTTTTACTTCATCCATTTCTTCAAATGCATAATCTACATACGATCTCAGTTTTTCAGAGAGTTCATCATCAGTCCCATGAAGCAGGAACAGACCATACTCTTTCTGAACATCATAATCAAACTCTGAGAGAATCGAATCTCCTGCCAGATTGATCACAGCATCCGCTCTGCTGCTTACACTTTCTTCTCTGACTCCATGTATCAGTGAGAAGACAATCGAAATAAGTGCCGCCAGTATAACCATCAGAAAAACTGAACTGCTCCCTTTTTTACTGTTCATCCTTCAATCCCTTCACAAAATTGCAGTATCTTACGAATTCAAGTGCATCTGCAGCACAGCTTGATCCTTCAGCAGCAAATACACCCTTTCTTGACAGAACCCCTTTCTTCTGCATTATTATGTACTTTTTCCCATAAACTGTACCTCCGAAGCCGTGCTCTCTGACGTATATTTCTCTGTCATCAGACTGAGACTCCCGTATCTTGTAAAGGTATTCTGTCTTCCCGGTCAGAAGTCCAGCTTCCTTTCTCAGCTCTGTGTGAAGACTGCACCGCTCTGACATTGAACTGTAAAAGAACATGATTATCAGAACACACGTAATCACAGTCAGCATTATTACAGGAAGAACAACAGCGGCCTCCATTATGTAGCTGCCCTTTTTATTTACTATCAATTGAATCCACTCAGCCCTTCAAAGGTCTTGTTGACGAAATCCGTTATTTCTGTCTTGAATATAAGTCCCAGCGCAACAGCCAGAGCGACAAGTATTGCCACCTGAACCAGTTCCATTCCTTTCTTGCTTTTTACATTAATCTTTTTCATTTTCATATTCCCCCTTTTTCTAAAGATCCAGCAGTGCGGGTGTTATCACTATAACAATAAGTACTATAAGAAAAATCATCAATGGCAGTGTCAGTTTGGTTTCAGCCAGCCTGCAGCGTTCTTCACAGTTTTTCTTCCTGCTTATCCATAAGATTTCATTTTCATTCCTCAGTTTATCGGTAAGTTCAACACCTTTGCTGACATTATCATTTATAATATTCGAAACTCTTATCAGCTCCTTGATGCCGCTTTCTCTGGCAAATCTTTTAAGCTCTGTGTGCATCGACCCGTTGGCGGTTTTCATTGACTGATAAATTTCATGTATTTTTCCAGTAAAATAATCGTTCTCCCCTTCATGAAAGCTAATACTCTCTTCAACAGTCTTCTCAAATGCACTGTTAAGCACAAGCCCTGCATTCAGAAGCAGAACCATCCTGTTCACAAATTCAGGAAGGTTTCTGATCACTGACTCCTCCTGTTCCTTTTTTCTCCTGTTCAGTGGTGCATACCTGCTTTTATAAATAATCACCGACAATACCATCACAAATGTTATTATCAGCAAAGTATTTGTCTGTCTGTCCACCTCCCACGATATCTTTTCCCCGGTATCAAGGTATTGCGGCAGTTCAATTCTTTTTAAAGATACATCCTTGTTGAAGCTGTCAGCAAGAGATCTGAGCTCATATCCGATTCTCTCTTCATCGCTGATATCCTTATCTTCCTCTTCAGCCTCCTGAGATTCATTCACTGCTGCTTTATCCTCATACGGATCCAGTTTCACACTTATACTTTTATCCACCATCCCTTCTTCCGTTTCAACCTCGGCTGTCAGATAAAGGTATCCTGTTTCACTTCCCGAATCAGGCCTTAACATATAAATATGACCATCCGCCTCTATTAGCGGAATACTTCCTCCGGATGCTCCGGCAGCAATATCAGCAAGCATTATCAGAAAACCCGAGATAACTACTGCCGCAATCTGGCGTTTCGTCTTTCTGTTTATCTGTACTTCATTAATATCAGTCTTTTTATTCTTCATAAGCTATCCCTATATCCTGATATCTGATATTTTCTCCATCAGATACACCCCGTAAAATGTCGCTGCCAACGCTCCGGTCATTATTATTTTACCAGCAAAAGTACAATACAATGGTTCAATGTAGGAGTAAGAGAATATATTAAGAAACAACAGCATCAGCAGCGGCATAAGCGAAATTATCCTTCCCTCTGTTTTCTTCTGCGAGGTTACAGCCCTTATCTCTCTTTCGATATTTATTTTATCTGTAAGGACTTCAGTAGTATGTCCGATGATTTTCTCAAGGTTCCCTCCCATATTTCTGCAGGTTATGTATACCTGCACAAAATTGCTGATATCTTCACTTCTGCTGCGGGCAGCAAAGTCTTTGAGAAGAAGCTTGTCACTCTCCTTGTTTTCAACTATACTTACCCTCATATGCTTCAGTTCTCTCATAATCAGATCATCTTCGTCATACATGGTTGACAGATTTTCTTCGGCTTCAATAATAGCCTCTTCCATCTGTCTTCCCGAAGCAACAGAAGCCGACAATGAATAAAGCATATCCTTAAACTGCAGGTTAAGTCTGTTCATCCTTTTATCTGCAAGCTGCTTTCGGAGGTGCGGCATGGCAAATTTTATCAATACCCCTGATAATAAAGATAAAATCACACTGTGATAAAACAGATAAACAACTGTGGAGATACACATGTACCCGCCCATATAAAAAACCATTTTCTCTTTATCGGACAGTTCATATACCGAATAATCCCTGATCATTGTAAATTTTTCCAAACTATCTCTCTCCCATCACTCTGTCTGCATCAAAGCCGGATAATTCAAGCTTTTCTGTGTGTACCAGGTGGTTTTCGGTTCTTCCTCTGCCATGCCTGTACAGACTGTTCATCCTGATAATTCCGTTTTCCATTCCTTCAAGCTCTGATATTTCCATTACTTTCCTGCTGCCGTCCGGCATTCTGCTCATATGTATCATGATATCTATCCCTTCCGTTATCTGGCTTCTTATTGCTTCTACAGGCAGATCCGCAGCCTGCAGGAACATTGCTTCCAGACGTTTCAGCATTCCTTCAATGTTATTGGCATGCCCCGTACTGAGGCTTCCGTCATGTCCCGTATTCATGGCCTGTATCATATCCATCACCTCCTTGCCTCGCACTTCACCGATTACTATTCTGTCAGGTCTCATACGCAGACTTGCCCGTACCAGCTGTGCCATATCCACTCCGCCTTTACCCTGCACATTAGCATTCCTGCATTCCAGCCTTACTATATTTTCGACCTGATCTATCTGCAGCTCTGCCGAATCCTCTATCACCACCACACGTTCATCAGGCGGTATCGACTGGGACAGAACATTCAGCAATGTAGTCTTGCCGGAAGATGTGCCGCCGCATACGAAACAGTTATACCCCGCTTTCACCAGAATCTGAAGAAATTCTGCAGTATCCTCTTCAATCGTCCCGTTATATATAAGGTCTTCCATACTCATGACTTTATCCGGAAATTTTCTTATCGTCAGTATAGGCCCGTTCAGCGCTATATTCTTATACACCGCATTTACTCTCGAACCATCTGAAAGCCTTGCATCCACAATCGGATTGAGCTCATTTATTTCTCTGTGGACCTTTGAAGCTATCCTTCTGATGAGTTCCTCCAGATCCTCGGTACTGTCAAAGCTCAATGGTAAACGCTCAAGCCTGCCTTTGCGTTCCACAAATATATCATCTTTCCCATTGACCATGATCTCAGAAATGGACTTGTCTTCTATATAAGGCTGAAGAATATCCATTTCTTTTCGCAGCGAAAGGAAAATACGTTCGATCAGCCTGTCATTATAACGGTGACTGCAGCTCTGGGCCTTTCTCAATGAAAAAACATACTCTTCGATTTTTTCCAATGCTGCCGCATCGGTCAGAGTTTCGGGGTTTTCTGTAATAATAAGGCGTATTTCAGAAATGTATTTTCTGATTTCTTCCGGTGAATATGGAAATCCGTTCCTGTATTCAGAGACCGTACTGTTGTTTTGATTGTTATAATATTTATCAGCATATTTTTCCATAGTTAACATTTTTTTCCTTTCATGAGTATAATAAAACACTTGTAAAATATTTACAAGTGTTTTTGTTCGACAAATTTCGACATATGACCTGCAGTTCAATCTGAATGCCTGTACCGTCTATACCAGCTTTGTTGTCCACTTAGTGCAATCCCATACATCTGTCGCAATATCCTTATAAAAATCAGGTTCATGACATACCATAAGGATACTGCCCTTGTATTCAAGAAGTGCTCTTTTAAGCTCATTTCTGGCATCTTCATCAAGATGATTTGTAGGTTCATCCAGGACAAGTACATTAGAAGGCCTGTTGATGAGCTTGCAAAGCCGTACTTTAGCCTGTTCGCCTCCTGACAGCACCTTTACCTTGCTCTCGATATGCATCGTGGTCAGTCCGCATTTTGCCAGAGCTGCACGCACCTCACGCTGATCAAAGGACGGGAATTCCTGCCATATTTCTTCAATACATGTAGTACTGATATCAGGATCTGTTTCCTGCTCAAAATACCCGATCTGCAGATAATCACCCTGCCTCACCGTTCCCGAAAGCGGTTTAATCAGCCCCAGAAGGCTCCTGAGCAGAGTTGTTTTACCGATGCCGTTGGCTCCCGTCAGAACTATCCTGCTGCCCCTTTCCATCACAAGATCAAGAGGAGAGGACAGAGGCTCATCATACCCGATAACCAGTTCGCGAGCTTCAAAAATATATTTTCCCGGTGTCCTCGCAGTCTGAAAATTAAACTCCGGCTTCGGCTTTTCCGATGCGAGCTCGATCAGTTCCATGTTATCCAGCTTTTTCTGCCGTGACATAGCCATATTTCTGGTTGCCACCCTTGCCTTGTTTCTGGAAATGAAATCTTTGAGATCAGCGATTTCTTTCTGCTGGCGGTTATATGCAGCCTCCAGCTG
>JBJESR010000135.1:0-2850 GCA_051882895.1 Lentihominibacter sp. | reverse complement strand
CTCCATTTCCTTGACGAATAAGCCAAAAAAGTCTATAATCATATTGTGTGCTTTTAATTAAATTTTATTACAGAAGTGTAATGATTTGATATTTACAAGTAACTTTAATTTGATCATACAATTGAAATTTGAAAACTGAAGAAGAGGAGGAGATCAGATGGCGAGTATTATTATTCCTATCGTAGTTGGACTGGCTGCCCTGGCAATAGGCATGCTGGTTGGATATATACTTAGAAAATCTATAGGCGAAAAAACTATAGGGAACGCTGAACAGAAAGCAAGAAACCTTATTCTTGATGCTGAGAACAGGGCAGAGACCCTTAGGAAGGAGAAAATCCTGGAAGCTAAGGAAGAAGCTCACAGACAGAGGAGTGAGGCAGAAAGGGAAATCAGGGAGAGAAGAAACGAGATACAGAAGTCTGAACGCAGACTTATTCAGAAAGAAGAATCGATTGACAGAAAACTTGAAAATATTGAGAAAAAAGAAGAAAGCATAACAAACAAAGAAAAGAATATCACTAATAAGCAGCAGGAAATGGAAAGGCTTGTTTCCAGACAGCTTGAGGAACTTGAGAAAATTTCAGGCTATTCGATTGAACAGGCAAGAGAGATTATTCTGAACAAGGTCGAAAAAGAGGCCAGAAGCGATGCAGCCGCTTTGTACAAGGAAATTGAAAACAAAGCTAAAGAGGATGCGGAGAAAAAAGCAAGAGAAATAATCACCGGAGCAATACAGAGATGTGCAGCTGACCATGTTGCTGAATCGACTGTATCTGTAGTGCCGCTTCCTAATGATGAGATGAAGGGTCGTATCATAGGAAGAGAGGGCAGGAATATCAGAGCAATCGAGACATTAACAGGAATTGATCTGATAATAGACGATACACCTGAAGCTGTTATTCTTTCGGGATTCGATCCTGTAAGAAGAGAAATTGCCAGACTTTCTCTCGAGAAGCTCATCGTTGACGGAAGAATTCATCCTGCAAGGATAGAAGAAATGGTTGAGAAGGCAGAGAGAGAAGTCAATGCCATAATCAAAGAAGAAGGTGAACAGGCAACCTTTGAGGTTGGAATACACAATCTTCATCCTGAGCTTGTCAAGCTTCTTGGCAGACTTAAATACAGGACATCCTATGGGCAGAATGTACTGAAGCATTCAATTGAGGTTGCTCATCTGGCAGGGCTTATGGCCGGAGAGCTGGGGCTTGATGTCACTCTTGCCAAGAGAGCAGGACTGCTCCATGATATAGGTAAGGCTCTTGACCATGAAAGAGAAGGAACTCATGTTGATATAGGCATTGAAGTTCTCAAGAAATATAAGGAATCTGACGCTGTAATAAATGGAATGGCAGCTCATCATGGAGATTATGAGCCTAAATCTGTGGAAGCTGTGCTTATTGCAGCAGCTGATGCGCTTTCGGCAGCAAGACCGGGAGCAAGAAGAGAGACCCTCGAGTCATATATCAAGAGACTTCAGAAGCTTGAAGAGATTGCTAATACAACAGAGGGTGTCGAGAGGTCATATGCTATACAGGCAGGCAGAGAAATAAGAATTATTGCCAAACCTGATGAAGTTGGTGATGATGCCATAGCTCTTCTCGCTAGAGACATTTCGAAGAAAATTGAATCCGAACTGGAATATCCGGGTCAGATAAAAGTAAATGTTGTGAGAGAAACGAGAGCTGTTGACTATGCGAAATAAGATTTTGAGAGGCGGATTCATATCCGCCTTTTTTCTGGAGATAAAATAATATGATTTATTTAGATAACAGTGCGACAACCAGGCAACGTCGTGAAGTGACAGAACTCATGGTAAAACACATGGAAGATACATTCGGCAATCCGTCGTCTCTGTATCAGCTGGGTGTTGACAGTGAAAAATCTGTCAAAGCTGCCAGAAAGCAGCTGGATGCAGCTGTAGGATGCAGGTCCGGACATATCTGCTTCACCTCCGGAGGGACTGAAGCAGATAATATGGCAATCTTCGGTGCGGCAGAAGCATTGAAGAGAAGAGGTCGGAGGATCGTGACATCAGCTGTAGAACATCCTGCGGTTCTGGAATGCTGCAGGAGGCTTGAAGCAGAGGGCTTCGAAGTTGTTTACGTCGGCGTGGATGATAAATGCAGACTGGATGTGAGCCAGCTGGAGAATGCAATCAATGAGGAGACAATACTCGTAACCCTGATGCATGTCAACAATGAGGCAGGGACCGTAATGCCTGTTGATGAAGCGAAAAAGATAATGAGAGATAAGAATTCACCCGGAGTACTGCACTGCGATGCGGTTCAGAGCTTTGGTAAACTGCAGATGCCTCAGGATGCAGATCTCATTTCCCTCAGCGGCCATAAGATTCATGGACCGAAGGGAAGCGGTGCGCTTTATATCAGAAACGGAGTAAACCTGCCGGCTTTAATAATAGGCGGAGGACAGGAAAATGGAAGGCGATCGGGAACCGAGAATGTTCCGGCCATAGCAGGGCTTGGACTTGCAGCTGAGATGGCCTGCGCTGACAGAAAAAGCGAGATGAAAAGGATCGCGGACATGAGAAAGTACCTCATTGACGGATTCGGATCGGAAATTGCTGACATAATAATCAACAGCCCCCAGGAGGCTGGAGGCGGCAGCGGACAGTGCTGTCCGTCTGTGCTCAGCGTTTCTTTCCTGGGAACCAGAGGCGAGGTTCTGCTTCATACACTTGAACAGGACGGGATATATGTTTCAACAGGATCTGCCTGCTCTTCAAACAAGAAAGGTCAGAGCCATGTGCTGAAAGCAATGGGACTGAAGGATAAAGAGATTGAAGGCACGCTGAGATTCAGCTTCGGCAGATTCAACTGTGTGGAGGAGATG
>JBJESR010000134.1:0-2875 GCA_051882895.1 Lentihominibacter sp. | reverse complement strand
ATGAGCCCGGCTGTGAGCTTTTCAGAAAGCGTATGGAATGTGCCATCATGATTAAAGCGGCTGAGGCTGAAATGTAAAACCAGCATATCGGATCAGAAAAGACCTCTTTGACATCGTAATTACATGAGAAGGAGGTCTTTTATTATTCCCTGATACGTCCTTTTTCCACGTTGGGTTTAATGAAGTTCTCCAGAGAGTAATCCCAGAGTGTCTTCGAACCTTCTGCAGTGATTTCGTTTCGTTTCAGGATTTTCTCCAGCCTCACACCTCGCTCGCTCCAGCGTCTGCCGTCAGTTGCCGCATTGAGCATGACCGGCTGGAAGTTGTCAAGAGTATGAGCGAATTTTGATTCCGCAGTTTCTCTGGCCTCAAATTCCTCCCACAGACTCTTCATTTCGCGAGCCTGATCTTCAGGCAGAATACCGAAAATCCTCTCGGCGGCGCGTTTCTCGCGGTCGCCCTGAGTCGCCTGCGCCGCTTCATCATAAGCGTAGGCATCCCCTGCATCGATTTCGACTATGTCATGAATCAGCAGCATCGTCACCACCTTGAGAATATCGATTTCCTCACTGGCATACTCTCTCAGAATTATAGCCATCAGTGCAGCATGCCACGCATGCTCCGCATCGTTTTCCATGCGGGCTGCTCCTGTCACATACGTTTCCCTCTCGATAAATTTTTCTTTATCTATCTCCCGGCAGAAATCCACCTGCCTGTCAAGACGTTCATTTTGCATAATAATCCTCCCGGTGTGCGTTTTACAAAATTATGCCTTCATGTTAAACTATTGGCAGAATTAAGTCAATGCGGCATGTCAGGCTCTGCAGTGCCGCTTCAGAAAGGAATTCAGATGGATCTTTTAATTGCATTCATTTTATTCATGGCGGTGATGCTTGCCGCTCTTATAAAAGGTTTTACTATGGTTATCGCGCTGCTGGTGGGGCTTGTGGCTTTCGCCGCTGTCGGCCTGAAGCGCGGATTCGGTGTTAAAGAGCTGTGCAGAATGGGTGCAGGCGGAGCCCGCGACTCTCTCATCGTCATTGAAGTCATGTGTGTCATCGGATTTCTGACTGCCGTATGGCGGGTATCCGGAACCATCACTATTTTTGTCTACTACGGTATCAGAATCATCACTCCGCCTCTGTTTCTGATAATCGCGTTCCTGCTGTCCTGTCTTCTCAGCTATGCCATCGGTACCTCCTTCGGTGTTGCAGCAACCGTGGGAGTCATCTTCATGACGCTGGCAAGAAGCGGTGGTGTCGATCCTGTGCTTACAGCCGGTGTTCTGATGTCGGGAATTTATTTCGGAGACCGCTGCTCTCCTGTATCCTCCAGCGCCAACATGGTAGCTGCCGTAACCAATACAGAAATCTTCGATAACGTGAAAATGATGATGCGTACAGGGCTGCTGCCTCTGCTGATATGCATCGTCGTTTATTCCGTGGTTTCAGTGATGAATCCTATCACCCAGGTTGATGCGGGGCTTCTCGCATCATTCAGAAGCGAATTCAATCTTTCGCTGTGGGCCTTTGTGCCTGCCGTGCTGATGCTTCTGCTGCCACTTTTTAAGGTCAGCGTTCTGATTTCCATGGCGGCGAGTATCGTCAGCGGCATCCTGGTGGCCTGTCTTGTTCAGGGTGTTCCTCTTCCTGATGTGCTGAAAATCTGCATTATCGGATATGAATCCCACGGCGGTGAGCTTGGTTCCCTGCTCAATGGAGGCGGCCTTGTTTCCATGCTGGAAATCGTTGCAATTCTTCTTATTTCATGTACATATTCGGGGATTTTCAACGGAACCGGTATGCTTGAAACTCTTCAGGAAAAAATCAGTGCCGGCTGCACCAGAATCGGACGGTACTCGATGATTCTCCTGATGAGCATCGGGTCAGCAGCAGTGTTCTGCAACCAGACTATCGCCACACTGATGTGTTCGGATCTGCTGTCAAAGCCTTATGATGATGCCGGTGCTTCCAGGCAGGAGCTTGCCATTGATATGGAAAACTCTGTTATACTGATTGCATGCTTTATTCCATGGAGCATAGGCTGTTCTGTGCCTCTGTCCTTCTTCGGTATGGATTACCATGCACTGCCCTATGCTGTATATATGTATGTGCTGCCGATCTGCTACTGGTTCACCAAAAAAAGATGGTATGAAACAGAGCTTTAGTGTTATAATTCTATCAATATATCAATCTGACTATGAACCATGAGGATTAACAATGATCGACAAGAACCAGTATCGTGAAAACTCCCTGATTATACATCCTCCTTTTGGAGAAAAATACGAGAACATTGCTGTTCAATGCAGCCTGTGCCGGCAGCAGATGATCCACATGCACGACTGCCTGGAAATAATATATGTCTTCAGAGGTCGGGTCGAAGTGAAAATCGCCTTCGAAAAAAACATCATGGAAGCCGGCGAATTCTTCGCAGTCAATCAGTATGAAGTCCACTCTATCAGAGCTATAGATGGGGAAGCACTTATTGCTTCTATTTATATAAGTGATAAACTGCTGCCGGTTGAAAAAGGCTTTATCGTATGGTGGCCGGAAGCTCTGAAATACGATAAGGGAATCTATGACAAGCAGGCTGCCAATATAAGAAATCTCGTAACACAGTATGCTTCCAATACTCTGGAACGCCTCATTATGCTCAATGTCGATAATATTATCCGGGTATTTCAGAATGAATTGAAGGTGGAAGCGTTCCAGAGAAACGGCAGTCCCGGCGACTACAGCGAAAGTGAACTGAAAAGAATACACAGTATGTATATGTATATGTATGAACACCTCGATGAAAAACTGTCGCTGGAAAAGATGTCATCGGATTTTGCCATGAGTCCTTCGTATATGTCTCATTACCTGAAATCTGTTAT
>JBJESR010000133.1:0-2897 GCA_051882895.1 Lentihominibacter sp. | reverse complement strand
ATCTTTTTCCTGAGATCAGGAATGTTCCAAGCTTTTGCAACTGTTCTGAACATCTCCATTAGATCACCTCTGCCTTTCCTCCAGCGGCTTCAATCTTTTCGATTGCGGTCTTGCTGAACTTCTGAGCCTGAACTGTCAGGTTCTTTTCCAAAGTTCCGTTACCTAAGATCTTGATACCGTCTTTAACCTGCTTAGCCAGTCCTGTTTCCTTGAGAAGTTCAGGTGTAACTACTGTTCCTGCTTCGAATCTGTTCAGTTCGCTTACGTTAACAGCAGTAAATTCAGTTCCCCAGATGTTGGTGAATCCTCTCTTAGGGATTCTTCTGTACAGCGGCATCTGTCCACCTTCGAATCCAGGTCTTACTCCACCGCCGCTTCTTGATTTCTGTCCATTCATACCTCTGCCGGCAGTTTTACCCTGTCCGGTAGCTGTACCGCGGCCCTTTCTCTTAGGAGCTTTTGTTGCTCCCGGTACCGCTCTTAATTCATGCAGTTTCATTTGCTTTGCACCTCCTGTCCTATAGCTCTTCTACAGTTAAAAGATGCGATACCTTGTTCACTGCGCCTCTTGTTACAGGGGAGTCAACAAGTTCAACTGACTGGTGCATCTTCTTGAGTCCTAACGCTTCTACAACTTTTTTCTGTTTAGGGGAAGCGCCAATAACACTTTTTGTCAATGTGATTTTAATCATCTTTGCCATTGTTTCTTCCTCCTTATCCAAAGATTTCTTCCTTAGTCTTGCCTCTCTTAGCAGCAACCTGTTCCAGAGTCATGAGACCTTTGAGTCCTTCGATTGTTGCATAAGCCATGTTTCCAGTGTTGTTGGATCCGATGGATTTTGCTCTGATGTCCTTAACGCCTGCAGCTTCAAGAACTGTACGAACTGATGATCCTGCGATTACTCCGGTACCTGGTGCAGCCGGCATCAGGAGAACTCTTCCTGCGCCGAATACGCCTAAGTTTCTGTGAGGGATTGTTGTTCCTACTGTAGGAACCTTGATTATATTTTTCTTAGCATCTTCTGTAGCTTTTCTTACTGCTTCAGGAATTTCCTGAGCCTTGCCGAGACCTACGCCTACGTGTCCGTCGCCGTCGCCTACAACTACTGTAACACTGAATCTCATGTTTCTGCCGCCCTTAACGGTTTTAGCAACACGTCTGATATTTACAATAGTTTCGTTTAAGTCCAGCTTTGATACGTCAATAGTATTTCGCATTCAACTTACCTCCTGTTAGAATTTCAAACCTGCTTCACGAGCACCGTCAGCAAGTTCCTTAACTCTTCCGTGATAGAGGAATCCGCCTCTGTCAAAGGTAACTTCTTCAATGCCTTTAGCGAGTGCTCTCTTTGCAATAGCTTCTCCCACTGCTTTAGCAGCTTCTTTGTTGCCGCCGTATGCAACCTGTGACTTTAATTCCTTGTCAATGGTTGATGCTGAAGCAAGTGTAACTCCGTTTACGTCGTCGATAATCTGAACTGCAATATTCTTATTGCTTCTGAAAACGCACAGTCTAGGTCTTTCAGGAGTGCCATAAAGGTTTCTTCTGATTCTCTGGTGTCTTGCAACACGCTTATCGTTTCTGCTTTCTTTAGCCATTTTATTTCACTCCTTTCTTTAGTTAGCTCCGGTCTTACCTTCTTTTCTGCGGATAACTTCGCCATCGTACTTGATACCCTTACCTTTGTAAGGTTCAGGTCTTCTCCAGGCTCTGATGTTCGCAGAATAGTTACCAACCTGCTCTTTGCTGATTCCCTTTACTACTACTGTAGTAGCATCAGGTACTTCTGTTTCGATTCCTTCAGGGTCTTCCATTTCAACCGGGTGTGAATATCCGAGGTTCATAACCAGTTTCTTGCCCTTCTTTTCAGCCTTGTAACCTACGCCTACCAGCAGAAGCTTCTTGCTGTAGCCTTCAGTTACGCCGATTACCATATTATTGATGAGAGTTCTTGCCAGTCCGTGCTGAGCTCTCTTCTCTGCGCTGTCGTCATCTCTTGTAACTTTAACAACGCCGTCATTTATTTCAACATTTAATAATTTGCTTACCTGTTCCTGCAGTTCGCCTTTAGGTCCTTTAACGGTAACAACATTATTGTTGTCAACCTTCACCTCAACGCCGGCAGGAAGAGTGATGGGTTTTATACCTATTCTTGACATTTTCTATTTCCTCCTACCATTTATTACCATACATAGCAGATTACTTCGCCGCCGATTCCGAGCTTTCTTGCTTCCTTGTCGCTGATAACTCCCTTTGATGTGGAGATGATAGCGATTCCCAGTCCGCCTAAAACTCTTGGAATTTCATTAGCCTTCGCATATGATTTGAGGCCTGGCTTTGAGATCTTCCTGATTCCGCTGATTACTCTTTCTTTGTCAGGACCATACTTCATTGTTACTGTGATCATGCCCTGCTTGTTATCATCTGTTACTGTAAAGTCTTCGATGTAACCTTCTTCTTTTAAGATTCCTGCGATGGATTTCTTCATCTTTGATGCCGGAATGTCAACTGTTGCGTGTCCTGCTGTGTTAGCATTTCTGATTCTTGTTAACATATCAGCAATAGGATCTGTCATTGTCATTTTGTTCTGTTCTCCTTCCTCCACCAGTTTTGTGTCGCTCGCCGGAGCGGGCGTTTACAACTTAATGGATAGTAGTTTTAACTTATTATTTTTACCATGAAGCTTTCTTCACGCCCGGAATTTCACCCTTGTAAGCAAGTTCTCTGAAACAGATTCTGCAGATTCCGTATTTTCTCAGTACTGAGTGAGGTCTTCCGCAGATTCTGCATCTTGTGTATGCGCGAGTTGAAAACTTAGGTTTTCTCTGCTGCTTAACTTTGAGAGATGTTTTAGCCATTGTGTCCCTCCTGTTTATTTCTCAAACGGCATTCCGAG
>JBJESR010000132.1:0-2910 GCA_051882895.1 Lentihominibacter sp. | reverse complement strand
ATTATAGCACTCTGCTTTTTATATTGCAAGAGTTTTTTGAAAATTTATATTATTCAAGGTATTTCATGGAAAACTCCGCCCAGCTGTACTGCATCATATATTCACCGCGGTATTTATTCACTGCCTCAGCATCATTCTTAAGAAATCTGTAATAATCACAGTCAATTTCCTCGGGATTTATCGAAAACTGGTTCCTTTTGGTGATAAATACATCTTCTGCATCGCATTCACGCAAAGTTTTCCTGACATCTGAAATCAGAGTTCTGATATAGTGACTGCTCTTTTTAATATCAGCTGAATCCTCAAACAGAATCCCGCAGAGCTCTCTTGTTGTTGTCGAGGAACCTCTCAGATCAACCAGATATGCAAACAGCTCCTTTGATTTCGCTCTGGGGAAATGTACCGGAAGTCCATTCTTAAACACTTCAAAATTCCCAAAACACTGAACTTCCAGTTTATCATTCATATTCCCCGCTTTTTCGGGCGGATATCGGAGGTTTCCCAGTGCTTTTATAAGCTCCTCTTCTCTAAGGGGTTTAAGAAGGTACCCGCTGGCATAGATAGAAAATGCATCCAGCGCATATTTCTCATCCTCAGTTATAAAAATAATATTTATGTATGGATTAATCTGCTGCAGCTTTTCTGCCAGAGTCAGTCCGCTGACGCCTCTCATCTCCGCATCAAGCAGTACAACGTTGAATTCTGTCGCTTTAGCTGCCCCAAGTGCTTCTGTATAATTTTCTACGCAAATAATTTCAGCAGCAGGTTCTGCCTGACTGATAACATGTTTCAGTTCTTTCAGATCCGTCTGCTCATCTTCCACAACCATTACTTTCATATTAGTACTTCCTCTTCTCAGTTATAGTTTTTACTATGTTCTGTTATAATAACATAAATACAGCATCATTTCCGCAGCGTATTTTTCCATAAAAAAACATGCATATTTCTACGCATGTTTTCTGTTCCTTTATCCCAGGAATGTTTCCATATAATGTTCTGTCATCAGTCCGTCCAGAACTTCCTCTATGTCCTCAAGCTTAAGATATTCAATACTTTCCTCTGAAGCTCTGCGATACTGATCCCTGAACTGCTTCGGAGTACACTTGTACCACCGCCTGAATGCCGAATAATAGTACTTTACATCAGAAAACCCGCATTCCTCCGAAATTTCAAGTATTGTCTTATCTGTATTCATAAGATAATGCTCAGATTCATTGGCTCTGATATAACCCATCATGCTTCTGAATCCGATAGAATATTTTCTCATATATTCGGACATATATCCTTCTGTGAAATTCAGCTGCTTTGCCAGATCTCCCATACCGATCTTTTCTTTAAGATGAGTATGCATGTAATCGTTTGCCTGCTGCAGCTTGGAAAGAGCTTCCCGGTTCGCCTCCGCTTCACCGGTATGAAAAAAGAATATATCGAAGTATTCTACAAAGAAACC
Organism: Lentihominibacter sp.; assembly: GCA_051882895.1. Taxonomy (GTDB): domain Bacteria; phylum Bacillota; class Clostridia; order Peptostreptococcales; family Anaerovoracaceae; genus Lentihominibacter. The sequence continues at coordinate 1,460 of JBJESR010000132.1, read as the reverse complement.
TACTATTCTGGCAGATATCTCGGCAATTCTCTCTTCCCTGCATTCGTCAGTCATGTATTTCAGAAGGGCAATCAGCATTCCCTTGAGCTGATTATGGGATTTTGTCGGGAAATCCATTGTAGTATCTTCAAGCCCTTCGCATACAAACAACGTATTGCAGATAAACGGATAACTGTCTTCATATCGGGCAAGATCAAAGAGAAATGAAACGCAGATGTTTTCTTTTCCCTCATATAGATAATATGCATCCTTGTCCACAGAAATGTATTCGCCCGCATGCAAAGTGAACTCCTCGTATCCATATGCAAATTTCACACTGCCTTTAAGGCAGAAGATTATTTCGAGGAATCCTCGGTCATGTATATGAGTCGGTGTTTTTTCTACAGAATATATGCTTATGCTCAGAGGAGTTTTTCCTATCTGTCTGAATTTCTTGTTCATGGTCTGCTTACTGAGGTTTCACCTGTCTGGCATCGACCCTCTTGCCTACTACAAAGAATCTGCCGTCTTCCACATGATAAGCACAGGTGGACAGCGTCACAAGCTGATCTCCGTATTCTGCAGTGACACCTGTATCAAATTCAGACATAGCCTTGACATTTTTCACATATTCGTTAAAGTCTGATTCTGATGTCATACCGGCATACTGATAGTATTTGAATTTATCAGAGTCCTTCGGATAAATCTGCGAATAACATACAGCCAGAACCTCATATGTTCCCTGTCCGCCTTTGTAGATGGTATCAAATTTAAAGGTCTTGTGCTCTTCATAGAATTCCCTGTCAGCATATTCCAGAAGATCATGAAACATCGTTCCGTTCTTCATATGATGACCATAAATAAGAAAATTCGATGTCGGTATAAATATATCGCTGGAAGCATCCATAAACGGCGTGCCTGCATCGGAATACTCATTGTTGAAATTGACATGAAGATAATATTCAGGATTACTCTGTGTCTGCATTACCGGATAGTCAATCTTGGTATCATCTACAGTTATCCATCCTATTATATCTTTATTTGCCAGATACAGATCCACATATTTACCAATGACAGTTCCTTTGTCAGTTTTGAGATCCTCACGTTCGGTTTTCATCTTGCTCAGATCGTCAAATGCACTCTGTGCTTTCATGCCGTCAATAAAATAATTCAGCAGCATACCTGCTGAGCCTACAAACACTATCAGACATATTACCAGCACTATTTTTCTTCCGTAACCCATATGTGCCCTTTCATACGCACGGCCGGCTGAGCCGGCCGCATCTGTTTTCTTACCTGATTATGTCAGTATCTTAATACTTGTGATCCTTCTTAAATGATGTCTTTCATGCAAAGGAGCTTGATGCCGTTTGCCTGCAGTGCTTCGATAGCTTTGTCGTTATCGTCCACTTTCATCATTATAACTGCTTCATCGGCAGCTGCCTTAATAGTCGAATAGATGTAATTGACATTGACACCTG
>JBJESR010000131.1:0-14019 GCA_051882895.1 Lentihominibacter sp. | reverse complement strand
ACCTAAATTACAATCCTGATCGTAATATTTCTTAATCATTTCAAACATCTCCTTTTATTTATAGAAAAATTTTAATATACGTTTTTAGTCTGAAGCGGTGATTTTTTGTGTCTGATTATTTTGTTCTCCGGCTGGATTTCATCCCAGCTTTCCTCGCTTCTGCTTATTCCTGTGATACCTGTTCGGCATACTTCAGTAATGTCATAGCAGCTCATCATGTCCATGAAACCGTCCAGTTTTTCTGAAGCGCCTGTCATCTCGATGATAAGACTGCTCTTTGACAGGTCAACGATTCTGCCTCTGTAAATCTCTACGATTTCCTTGATTGCAGATCTTTCGGTTTTGTCAGCCTTTACCTTCATCAGCAGGAGTTCTCTGTAGATACTGTTGTCGGAATGCAGTGTGAAAATTTTCTTAACTACTTCCAGTTTGGCTGTCTGTGTGATGATCTGGTGCAGTCCCTGCTCTGTTCCGGTGAATACAACTGTGATTCTGGAAAGGTTCGGGTCGTTTGTAGCCGAAACGGTAAGGGAGTCAATATTGAATCCGCGTCTTCCGAAAAGGCTGCTGATTCTGGTAAGAACGTTGGCCTGGTTATCTACCAGAATACTGATAACTTCTTTTTTTATCTGCTTGTCCATTGTTCCTGCCTCCTAACCTATGATCATATCTTCAACGGTACCGCCGCCCGGAATCATCGGGAGAACTCTTTCTTCTCTGGCAATAGCACAGTCGATCCATACAGGACCCTTTTCTTCGAGAGCTTTCCTGAAGACTTCCTCGAACTCCTTAGGAGTGCTTGCTGAGAAACCTTTTGCTCCGAAAGCTTCGGCCAGTTTAGGGAAGTTTGTTTTTCTTTCCGGTGTTGTAGCTGCATATCGTTTGCCGTAGAAGGACGTCTGCCACTGGTATACCATACCAAGAACCTTGTTGTTCATGATGACTGTGATGATAGGAAGCTCATTGCTTACCGCTGTACATGCTTCGTTGAGGTTCATGTGGAAGGAACCGTCGCCTGTAAAGTGGACAACTCTCTTATCAGGACATCCGATCTGTGCGCCTATTGCTGCTCCGTATCCGAAGCCCATAGTTCCAAGTCCGCCGCTTGTAACGAAGTTCTCTGTTTTCTCATGCTTCAGGTACTGTGCAGCCCACATCTGGTGCTGACCTACATCTGTAACATATATAGTCTCTTTATCGGTGAGATCGCATACTGCCTGGACGATTTCGCTCGGGTGGAGCTCAGCCTCCTGGCACTTGACATCTCCTGTTTTCTTTTTCCATTCAGTCGCCTGTGAAACCCATTCTGAATGATCCTTTTTCTTGATAAGAGGGAGCAGTTTCACGAGGAATTCTTTGACATCGGCAGTGATTCCTATATCAACGAGAACGTTTTTGTTGATTTCGCTTGTATCGATGTCTATCTGTATTTTGTTAGCTTTCTTAGCAAATTTCTTAGGATTCAGTGCTACTCTGTCGCTGAATCTCGCGCCAAGAGCGACTACCAGATCGGCTCTGTCAACTGCTTTGTTGGCAGCTATGCTTCCGTGCATTCCGATGAGTCCCAGATTCCGCTTGTTTTCATAGCCGATGATTCCGGCTGCCATAAGTGTGTAAGTGGCTGGCATATCGGCTGTTTCGATAAGCTGATTTACTTCCTTGGCAGCACCTGCAGCAGCAACACCGCCACCGAAATATAAAATAGGCTTTTCGGCAGCATTTATCATTGCAGCAACTTCCTGAACCTCTTCATCTGTGAAAGCTGGTTTAGGGTTAAGTGCCATGGGTTTTTCCGGTTTATAATCTGTTGTATCTGCCGTAACGTCCTTGGTGATGTCTATCAGGACAGGTCCTTTCCTGCCGCTATTGGCAATTCTGAAAGCATTCCTGAGGGCATCTGCCAGATCATCTATATCATTTACAAAGAAAGTATGCTTGGTGATCGGCATTGCCACGCCTGTGATGCAGATTTCCTGAAAAGCATCTCTGCCGATAAGGTTGTCAGGAACATTGGCAGTAATGGCAATCATTGGAATGCTGTCCATGAATGCGGTTGCAATTCCTGTTACCAGATTTGTCGCACCGGGACCGCTGGTGGCAAAGACGACGCCGGTTTTCCCCGTTGCTCTGGAATATCCGTCTGCAGCGTGGGCAGCACCTTGTTCGTGCGCCGTCAGAATGTGCCTGATCCTGTCACGGTATTCGTACAGCGTATCGTAAAGATTGAGAGCAGTTCCTCCCGGATAGCCGAATACTGTATCTACACCGTGTTCCAGCAAGATCTCAGCAACCAGTTGTGATCCTGTTACTTTCATTTCTTCCTCCTATAATAGTTTTATTTCGTTCGCTTTCTATATTATATATGGTTTAAAAATAAAATCAACCTGTTTTTTGCATAAATTGTGAATAAAATACAAAGAAATTTAAAAAACATAGTGAAAATAAACAAAAAATGCAAATTAATTTACTGTGTACTAAAGAAAATGCAAGATTTTGGTGTTTTTTGTCAGGTGCGGCACAGAATATAGGGGATGGATGCAGGTGAACGTGGAATATGTGCAAAAAGAATAACACCGTCGATTTGTATGATAAAGGTTGACAAATTTTTTGCTGTATTATATATTGGTAGGTAACCGGGAAATCAGAGGCATGCGAATCAGAAGCATGAACACATGTGATTCCGGTGAAATATACAACATAATAAAGATGCGATGAACGGAATAAATCTGATTAAAATATTTCAGAGAGCAGCCGGCAGGTGTGAGGCTGTATATGAGATCAGATGTCTCACCCGGGAGCAGAAACCTTGAAGCGGGTATGTGATTTTCTGAACAGCTGGTCAGCTGGATATTCAGAACGGCAGAGGCCGAAACAGCATACCAATAAGAGTGGTACCGCGGATGCTAATGCCTTCGTCTCTTAGTTTGAGGCGGAGGCTTTTTTAGAAAACGGACGAATCGGGTATGCCATCCGGGCGGGCTTGTCAGAGCCTGCCGGAGCAGAGCCGGCAGAAGTCTGCATGCCATGCATTTTCCAGATCGTCAGATTGTATAGTAAGCAACATTATATATAAAAAAGAAATTACAGAAAGGAATGGAGATAAATATGAAAAACTACGACAAGTATCAGGTGGGATATTTCCCTCCAAAAGAGCCCTGCAACAGCTGGGTGACAAAAGATCATATCGAGAAAGCGCCGATCTGGTGCAGCGTTGACCTGAGAGACGGCAATCAGGCACTTATAGTGCCCATGAGCCTCCAGGAAAAAGTTGAATTTTTCAAATACCTGGTGAAGCTGGGATTCAAGGAAATCGAAGTCGGTTTCCCGGCAGCTTCCGAGACAGAGTACCAGTTTCTGAGAAAGCTCATCGATGATGACCTCATCCCCGACGATGTGACAGTGCAGGTGCTGACCCAGTCGAGAAAGCATATAATAAAGAAGACTTTTGATGCCCTCAAAGGCGTCAAGCATGCTGTCGTTCACCTTTACAACTCAACATCGGTGGCTCAGCGTGAGCAGGTATTCAAGAAGGAAAAGGACGATATCATCAAAATAGCTACTGACGGTGCGAAGCTTATCAAAGAATATGCGGCGAAGTATCCTGAAACAAAGTACTCCTTCGAGTATTCTCCGGAGAGCTTCACCGGCACTGAAGTGGAGTTTGCTGCTGAGATCTGCAACGAAGTTATCGACATCTGGGAGCCGACTCCTGAGAATAAAGTGATTATCAATCTGCCGGCAACAGTAGCAATGTCAATGCCTCATGTTTACGCATCACAGATTGAATACATGTGCAAAACTCTTCATAACAGAGAAAACCTCATCATTTCTCTTCATCCGCACAACGACAGAGGAACAGCTGTGGCCGATGCCGAACTGGGACTGCTGGCAGGCGGTGACAGGATAGAGGGAACCCTCTTCGGCAACGGCGAGAGAACAGGTAACGTGGATATCGTCACACTGGCAATGAACCTTTTCTCCCACGGAGTGGATCCGGAGCTGGATTTCTCCAATATGCCTGAGGTTGTTGAGGTTTATGAAAAATACACGGATCTCAAGGTTCACCCGAGACAGCCTTACGGCGGTCAGCTGGTGTTCGCGGCCTTCTCGGGATCACACCAGGATGCCATTGCCAAGGGCATGAAGTGGCGCAAAGACAAGAAGCTGGACAAATGGACAGTGCCGTATCTGCCTATCGATCCGCAGGATGTGGGCAGGGAATACGAAGCGGATGTTATCAGGATCAACAGCCAGTCAGGCAAAGGCGGCGTAGCATACATCCTGGAGCAGAACTTCGGATATTCAGTGCCTCAGCAGATGAGGGAAGAGATCGGCTACATGGTAAAAGACATTTCAGACAGGGAGCACAAGGAGCTTTCGCCGGTTGAGGTTTATCAGGCCTTTGCCAGAGAATATATCAACGTGTTTGATCCTATCGACATTACGGACGCCACCTTCAGGAAAGCTTCGGACTTCAGGTCCAATGACGGCATGATCGTTCAGATCAAGGTTCGCATAGCCGACGAGGAATACGAATTCGAAGCAGTGGGCAACGGCCGACTTGATGCCATCAGCAACGCGCTGAAGCAGTCGCCGTATACATTTAATTATAAATTTATAACTTATTCGGAGCATGCACTTTCAACCGAGTCAACGTCAAAGGCAGCAGCCTACGTATGCATTGAGGACGGGGACGGCAACCAGTTCTGGGGCGTTGGAATCCACGAGGATATCATCCTGGCTTCAGTAAACGCGCTGGTAAGTGCACTCAACAGACAGAACAAAAAAGACCACTTTGTGGAGTAAAAGGCTTCCGCCGGACTGCGGACGGGACGGCGGTGAAGATATATAAAGGAGGAACAGAATATTATGGGAATGACAATGACCCAGAAAATCCTGGCAGCACACGCGGGCCTCGACAGCGTAGTTGCAGGACAGCTCATCAGAGCCAACCTGGACATGGTTCTGGGAAACGATATCACTACACCGGTTGCGGTGAATGAATTTGAGAAAGCCGGATTCGACGGTATTTTTGACAGAGAGAAAATCTCACTGGTAATGGATCACTTCACACCAAACAAAGATATCAAAGCAGCAGAACAGTGCATGAAGTGCAGAACATTTGCGAGAAAGTTCGATGTGAAAAACTTCTACGATGTAGGACGTATGGGAATCGAGCATGCACTGCTGCCTGAACAGGGCATCGTTAAAGCGGGAGACTGCATCATAGGTGCCGACTCACATACATGTACATACGGTGCGCTGGGTGCGTTTTCCACCGGTGTTGGAAGCACTGACATGGCAGCCGGCATGGCGACAGGACAGGCATGGTTCAAGGTGCCTGAAGCGATAAAATTCAATCTTACAGGCAAACTCAGCGAAAACGTTACAGGCAAAGACGTTATTTTACATATAATCGGAATGATCGGCGTGGACGGAGCGCTTTACAGATCCATGGAATTCATGGGCGAAGGACTTAAGAGTCTCAGCATGGATGACAGACTGTGCATCGCAAACATGGCCATCGAAGCCGGTGCCAAGAACGGCATTTTCATGGTTGACGAGATCACTGAGAATTACATGAAGGGCAGAGTCAAGGGAGAATGGAAAGTGTACGCTCCTGACGATGATGCTGAGTATGTTGAGTCTTATGACATAGACCTGAGTGCACTGAAGCCGACTGTATCATTCCCGCATCTTCCTGAAAACACAAGAACTATTGATGAAGTCGGTGATATCGATATCCAGCAGGTGGTTATCGGCTCATGTACAAACGGCAGGCTCGAGGACATGGCTCTGGCTGCCAGGATCCTCAAGGGCAGAAAGGTGCATCCGGATGTGAGAGCTATCATCATTCCGGGAACCCAGCAGATCTACAAGGATTCCATGAAGGCCGGATATATGGATATTTTTATCGATGCGGGATGCGTTGTTTCGACACCTACCTGCGGACCTTGCCTCGGCGGACATATGGGAATTCTGGCTGCAGGTGAAAGATGCGTCGCAACTACAAACAGAAACTTCGTAGGCAGAATGGGTCATGTTGATTCAGAAGTTTATCTGGCAAGCCCTGCAGTAGCAGCAGCTTCGGCAGTTACAGGAAAAATCAGCGGACCGGACGCTCTGAAATAATCCCGCGGACTATTACAGGAATCGCCCCGGGCGATTGCAGATAAGGAGGAAAAAAATGAAAGCACAAGGACTTGTACATAAATACGGCGATAACGTGGATACCGACGTTATTATCCCTGCAAGACACCTCAATACAGCTGACCATAAGGAACTGGCATCACACTGTATGGAGGATATAGATAAGGAATTTGTAAATAAAGTTAAACAGGGCGATATCATGGTTGGCGGCGAAAACTTCGGCTGCGGCTCATCAAGAGAGCATGCGCCTATCGCCATCAAGGCCAGCGGTATCGACTGTGTCATCGCCAAGACTTTTGCGAGGATATTTTACAGAAACGCTATCAATATCGGGCTTCCTATCCTGGAATGTCCTGAAGCCAGTGAGAAAATTGAAGCCGGCGACGAGGTTTCCATCAACTTCGACACAGGTGTGATCACTAACGAGACTAAGGGTGAAACATATCAGGCACTGCCTTTCCCTGATTTTATCAAGGATATCATGGCAAAGGGCGGCCTGATGAAGAGCCTTACAGAATAAGACGGCACAGGCCTGGCGGGCCTGGGCAAAAATGTACTAAGGAGAGAAGAATGAACATTAAATTAGCAGTGATTCCCGGCGACGGCATTGGCCCTGAGGTGATTGAACAGACGCTCAGGGTGCTGGATAAAGTCGGTGAAAAATACGGACATACTTTTGAATACAACAAAGTTCTGGCAGGCGGCTGTGCCATCGATGAATACGGTGAATGTCTGCCGCAGTCAACTGTCGATGCCTGCAAAGCCAGCGATGCTGTGCTTCTTGGTGCTGTCGGCGGCTGGAAATGGGACACTCTGCCGGGCAGCGAGAGACCTGAAATGGCTCTGCTGGGACTGAGGAAGGCCCTCGGGCTTTTTGCAAATCTTCGCCCTGCGCTGCTGTTCGAGGAACTGGCTGAAGCATGTCCTCTCAAGCCGGAGATCGTGGAAGGCGGTCTGGATATCGTAGTTGTGAGAGAGCTGACCGGCGGTATATATTTCGGTGAAAAGGGCTTCAAGGATACAGACCTGGGTCCGGCTGCATATGACGTTGAGCAGTATGCCGAGGAAGAAGTAAGACGAATAGCAGAAGTTGCCTTCGATATGGCAATGAAGAGAGGTAAAAAAGTCACAAGCGTTGACAAGGCCAACGTTCTCGAGAGCTCCAGACTCTGGAGAAGAGTCGTTGCAGAAGTCGGTGAAAAATATCCAGAGGTTGAGCTGAACAATCTCTATATTGACAACGCGGCAATGCAGATGGTGAGAAATCCGAAGCAGTTTGATGTTATCGTGACAAGCAATATTTTTGGAGACATTCTGTCCGATGAAGCCAGCATGATCACCGGTTCCATCGGAATGCTGCCGTCGGCAAGTCTGGCAACAGGAAACTTCGGAATGTACGAGCCTGTTCACGGTTCTGCACCTGATATCGCAGGCCAGAATCTGGCAAATCCTATGGCAACTATCCTGTCATCTGCGATGATGCTGAGATATACTTTCGGTCTCGGTGAAGAAGCCGATGCCATTGAAGCGGCTGTTAAGAAGGTTCTCGCTGACGGTTACAGAACACCGGATATCGCTAAGGAAGGTGAAAAGGCTATCGGAACCAGGGAGGCAGGAGATCTGATCGTTGCAGCGATCTAGAGGCGGACTGCCGGGCTGGCATGCTGAGTGAGATGACGGATCGGCATGCTGAGATGGAGCGTTGAATCGGGAATCCGGGGGATCAGATATAAGATCACTGAGGGTCTGACCTCCGGAACCCAATGATTATCCTGAAAATCTCCATTTTATCGAGCTGGGCACAATCAGCTCACTGAGAACTTTCGAAATCAGCAAATTTAGATACCTGTTTCGAAAAAGAAAGTGTTGAAATGGAAATATCTGGGCCATGGTTTGCAGTTTTGAGTTTGTATATATTCGAATTATTGTAAATAAACAGCTATTTGTTTCGAAAATGCTGCTTTCGTGTTACTGTTTCGAAACGAGGGATTTCAAATTTCTGGAAATTGGTCAAAAGTCTTTCGAAACAGCATGCAAAAAAGCCGATTTTCGAAAATTTTCAGTACTCCGGGGGCTTAAACTGCTACGTAGGGGTAAACCGGTCACCGGATCATAAACCGGAATCAGATTTATGACCAGGTTCCAAATCAGGCTTCAAACCAGACTCGAAACTGAACATCGATTTTAAACTGAACCGCTGCTTCGGCAGCGGTTTTAAAGTGCTTTTTAACATACATTTAACCCCGGCATGATAGTTCACGTTCATTTTACATTTTACAATTAAGTGGAATGAATAAAATGAAGGAAGAGAAAAATGACAATTTACAAAGAGATACGCAGGAATGCGGAGATAAACATGCTGATAAACAAGGGGAATTCTGTGCTTAAGGTTCTCGGATTTACGGATCATTCTGTGAAGCATGCTGCCAAGGTTGCTGCCCGTGCAGGATGGATTCTGAAATCTCTGGATTACGACAAACATCATATCGAGCTGGCCAGAATCGCAGGATACATGCACGATATCGGCAACTGCATCAACAGGAATGATCATGCTCACAGCGGTGCGCTGCTGGCATACCAGATACTCAAAGGCTTTGACCTGTCTCCTGAAGACATGATTATAATCACTTCGGCCATAGGCCACCATGATGAAAAGACCGGAACAGCCATAGACCCTGTTTCTGCAGCACTGATCCTCGCCGACAAGACCGACGTCAGGAGGAACAGGGTCCAGAATCCGGTCAAGGCTAATTTTGACATACATGACCGGGTCAATTACGCAGCCCTTTCATCAAAGCTTGAAATCAATAAGGATAAGAAAATCGTCCAGATGAACCTGGAGCTTGATGACAATATATGCAGTCTGATGGACTACTTTGAGATTTTTCTTGAGAGAATGATAATGTGCAAAAGAGCCTCGGAGGTGCTGGGATGCAGGTTCAAGCTGGTGGCAAACGGCAGCAAGCTCTGCTGAAAACCGGCGGAAAAAATGAGAACATCAGGAGGACAGGCAGATGCCCAACAGACATGTGGTGCTGGATAAGATAGAAAAAAGCGGCAATCTTTATCATTATACCAAGTGCAAAGGTGTGCAGGGAATTCTGAAGGATAAAGCGTTCTTTGCCACCAAGAGCGATTTTCTCAACGATACAAATGAAATGCGGTATACTCTGGCTCTTGTCAACGAAGTGCTGGAGGGAATTTCTGCTCCCGAGAGCAGACCCATACTTCTAAGCAGCCTGGCAGTTTCCGCCGAGGATATGAAAAAACAGAACTACTTCGTGCTTTCCTTTTCTGTCGATGCCGACAGCATCACCCTGTGGTCGGAATTCGGCAACAACACCGGATATAATCTGGAATTCAGGAGCAGCGAGCTCCTGGACATGATAGGCAGCACGCGAAAGATATCCTATCACGGGTACCTTATATATTCAGCCCGAGCCCAGAAGGACATCATACGAAGTCTGCTGATGAAAGATATTCCGGAAACTCTCGGATGCTCCTTTGATGACATCATGCAAAGCGCACTGGATGGCGGTGAGAGTGAGGTGTTCAGGAAATACTGCCGCAGCTTCCGCAAAGCGGTTTCCATTTATTCGGTATTTTTCAAGCAGGAGGAGTTTGCCGCAGAAAAAGAATACCGTGTCGTGTTCAAGGAAAACGATGAAAAGGAAATACATTACCGCGAGAAGGACGGGTTTCTGCTGCCGTATATAACTATCGGGCTGATTAATGCCTGCAGTGCAGTAAATAAAATTACAGTAGCCCCTCAGAATCATGTGGATCTTGCCAAGGAGGGGATGGAGATGTATGCCAGACAGCTGGGGTATGATGCCCAGGTGTGCCTTTCAAAAATCAAGCTCAGGTACTGATCTGCAGCGAAGAAAACTCATGTAACCCGACTGATGCAGCATCCGTCCATTCAGACGATTGATATTGACATGAAAGAGGCTCCATGCTATGATAAATTAAACAATACAATCACTTCCATGTTCTGCAGCAGTAGCTGCAGCTAAGAGGGAATCCGGTGAGAATCCGGAGCGGACCCGCCACTGTAAGTCGGGAGTTTTGCATTATGCCACGGGGCAGCCACTGAGAAATCGGGAAGGTAATGTGAAATAGCGATCGACAAGTCAGGAGACCTGCATGAGAAGAATATCAATCCACGGGAAACTGGTCTATTGATAAGAAATTTGTTCAGGGAATGCGGACTGTACTTTTAATTGGGTACAGTCATTTTTTATGTCCATCCTTTTTATCCGCAGGGATTGATGTGCAGAGAATCGTAAGGGCGTTTGCATATCGTCCCTGCTTCCTTTATAATGTTGGTATTATGCTGAAAGGAGAGAAAAATGAATGCTGCTATACTGGCCTGCAGTTCTCTTGCCGAATTTATAAAAGCTGTACAGGCAGAACAGAATACGAAGTTTCCGGTGTATTATCTTGATAAAAACTATCATCGCTCACCGAAGCTGATGAGGGAGCAGATTGTAAACGCTCTCAGAGAAATACCCGAAGAGTATGATACGATACTCGTAGCCATGGGCTTCTGCGGAGGCTCGTGGGAAAACGTTCAGGCGGATTGCCGCATTGTTGTTCCGAGAATTGATGACTGTTATTCCCTGCTTCTGACAACAGATAACAATTATAAAGCGGACAGAAAAGAGCCGGGTCATATATATGTCAAAGGAAGTGATCCTCAGCAGGATTCCATAAGACGCATTTTTAAAAAGTATACGAAAAAAATGAAGCAGGAGGACGCCGAGCTGATTTACAATGCCTGGAAGGACAGCTATGATTCATTTGATATAATTGATACAGGGGTTCATGATTGTCATAGTGAGCAGTACATCAAAGAAGTCAAGGCCGATGCTGCATGGCTTCAGGCAGAAACGAAATATGTCAGGGGAACAACTCTGCTGCTTGAAAAACTGATTACCATGAAATGGGATCAGCAGTTCGCTGTGATAGAGCCAGGGCAGATCATCGGAAGAAAATATTATTTTGACTCCGGACCTTCAGGGTGCTAAGATGTAAACTGAAGTCTGCACAAACACAGGAGAGATTATATGAAAAGATACAAATCAATACATATGGTAAGAATGGAAGACCTTAATCACCACCAGAATCTTTATGCAGGAAGAGGCACGGAATGGATGATAGAAGCTTCATTTATAGCAGCATGTCTGGAGCACGGAGATAAACACGGGCTGCTTTACAAAAACACACATAAATTCAATTTCATAAAATCAGTGGAGCCGGGAGATATCATCAGCTATGAGAGCACTGTGGTAAGAACCGGCAGAACAAGTCTCACAATGCATGTTCATCTTAAGAACGAGCAGACCGGAGAGGTACATGCCGAAGGATATACGACCTTTGTTACAGTGAAATCGGGGACGAAGGAGCCGGTTGCCCACGGGATAGTGCTGAACGAAACCGATGATCCCGAGGAACTCAGCTGGAGAGCGGAAGCCAGAGGATTCTTCGGATAACCTGAACTGCATCTGATGTGTGGCAGGCAGGTCTTGATAACCATGGAATCCGGAACCGGCCTGATCTGTAAGTACATTAACCGGAGCGCTGTTGTCGGCGTTCTGGTTTTGTTGTGTTTAAAGAAAAAAGTATTCACAAAAAGCACGTCAACTTCACATTTTGTGAATGCTTTGCACTTTTCTTTACAGAAAGCTTCTGCTATAATATAAAGTTAGAAAAGTGTATTTTTTATACATTTGCAGATATGGTGCGGCGATGCCTGCCGCGTTCCGGATATGCCGGAAGCCATGATAGACAAACACTATAAACAGGAGAGTGCAATGTTAGATAAATTAGATTTTATAACAGGTAAATATGACGAGCTGGCAGAGAAGGTTTCAGACCCTGAGGTCATCAATAATCAGCCTGTCTGGCAGAAATATATAAAAGAGATGGGAGAGATGGAGCCTATCGTTAAGGCGTACAAGGAATACAAGAAGGCAAAGAACGACCTTGAAGGTGCTAAAGAAATGCTGGACGAGGGCGATGAAGAGATGCGCGAGCTTGCCAAGATGGAAATCAGTGAGCTCGAAGAGAAGATCGAGGCTCAGGAGGAAGAACTCAAGGTGCTCCTGCTGCCGAAGGATCCTAACGATGAAAAGAACGTAATTCTCGAAATAAGAGCAGGTACCGGCGGTGATGAGGCTGCCCTTTTCGGAGCTGATCTGCTCAGAATGTACACAAGATATGCAGAAAGAAACCGATGGAAAACTGAACTGATGGATATAAACGAGACAGGAATCGGCGGTATCAAGGAAGCTGTTGTGCTTATCAAGGGTAAAGGTGCTTATTCAAGACTTAAATACGAGAGCGGTGCCCACAGAGTTCAGCGTGTGCCTGAAACAGAGTCCAGCGGCAGAGTCCATACTTCAGCAGCTACAGTAGCTGTACTGCCGGAGGTTGATGACGTGGAGATTGATCTGAATCCTAATGATGTCCGTGTTGACGTATACAGAGCATCAGGCAACGGCGGACAGTGCGTAAACACAACAGACTCTGCAGTAAGACTTACTCATGAGCCGACAGGACTCGTTGTTACATGTCAGGATGAAAAGTCCCAGATCAAGAATAAGGAAAAAGCTTTCAAGGTTCTGAAGGCAAGACTCTATGATCTGGAAATGCAGAAGCAGCAGGATGAAATCGCCGGACAGAGAAAGAGTCAGGTTGGTACCGGTGACAGAAGTGAGAGAATCAGAACATATAATTTCCCTCAGGGCAGAGTATCAGATCACAGAATAGGTCTCACTATCTATAAGCTGGATGCTTTTCTTGACGGAGATATTGACGAAATAGTGGATGCGCTGATCACCAGCGATCAGGCAGAAAAAATGAAGAATTTCTAAGAAGGCCAAAAATGAAAACAAGAATTTTATCGACAACAGAAAACGATATAACTGAAGCAGCCGAGATCATACAGCAGGGAGGGCTTGTCGCATTCCCGACCGAGACTGTTTACGGCCTTGGCGCAGATGCCCTCAACGCTGAAGCAGTGGCAAAGGTTTATGAAGCCAAGGGCCGTCCCAGCGACAATCCCATGATAGTTCATATTGCCAGAGCCAGCGATATAGGACAGCTGACACCGATGCTCAGTGAAGATATCGTGAACCTTATTGATAATTTCTGGCCGGGACCGCTGACAATGGTTCTGAAGAAAAAGGCCGGAGTACCCGACAGAACTACAGGCGGACTGGATACCGTCGCAGTCAGGATGCCGGACAGTGAAGCGGCACTGAAGCTTATCAGGGAGGCGGATTGCCCTATAGCGGCACCAAGCGCCAACATCTCAGGCAGACCGAGCCCGACCAGAGCATGTGACGTAATTGCCGATATGGATGGCAGAATCGATGCAGTCATCGAAGGCGAAGACTGCAGGGTCGGCATTGAGTCGACAGTGCTGGATATGACAGGCAGCACTCCGGTGATCTTAAGACCTGGAATCATAACAGCAGAGGATATAGAAGCAGTACTTCACAAGAAGGTGACATATGACAAAGCGCTGCTCAGAGATAAGCAAGGCGAAGACGGAGACATCAAGCCAAAAGCACCGGGCATGAAATACAAGCATTATGCACCTAAAGCAGACATGGTAGTAATAGAAGGTCAGCGTGACAAAGTCAAAGCCGAAATCGACAGGCTCAAGATGCTCAACGAAAGGCTCGGCTCCAAGGTCGGAGTGATACTCTTTGAGGAAAAGGCATTCGTCGAAGCGGCACACGATTTCTTCGCAAGGCTCCGGGATCTTGACAATGAGGATGTTGACCTGATTCTCGCAGGTGCCCTCAGCGATTTTGACGGAGTCGGCTTCGCGGTGATGAACAGAATGCTGAAATCAGC
>JBJESR010000130.1:0-2918 GCA_051882895.1 Lentihominibacter sp. | reverse complement strand
GTGCATTCAACCATTTCACCGCTTACAGCATCCTGATATGAATATACTGCAGACAATGCTGCTGTATCCAGTTCCTGAGTGGCCACAATGATGATAGGAACAGCCAGCAGTGCACAGAACATCAGCAGTCCCTGGAAAAAGTCTGTCCAGCACACAGCCTTGAATCCACCGAAGAAAGTGATTGCCAGCATTGCTACTGCGAAAATTATCATGGCTGTCTTTGTCTCAAGTGCAGGGAAAATAGTCGTGAAAACCGATGCTCCTGCCACATATGCCGATGCTACATAAATCGTAAAGCATACGAAGAAAATTATCGCGCATATCACCTGCAGTGTATTGCTCTTTGCCAGAAATCTGTTTCCAAGATACTGGGGAACTGTGATAGCGTCACCGGCAGCATGCGAAAATTTTCTCAGACGCTTCGCAACGAATATCCAGTTTGCTGCAGTACCGAGAGCAAGACCTATACCTATCCACATCTGTCCGAATCCGAAGGCCAGAATACTGCCCGGAAGACCCATCAGCAGCCATGCCGACATATCGGACGCCTGAGCTGACATAGCGGTTACCCATGGACCCATTTTTCTGCCACCCAGGAAAAAATTCGCCTGAGTCGCATCCTTTCTTTCTCTGAAGAAAAAGTATATTCCTACGCATACTATTGCGACGAAATACAAGGCAAAAGCCAGAATTTCACCATTTATCATTTCATGTTTCTCCTTTGTATAATAATGTTGCTATGAATCATGCTGCCGAAAAATTCACAAAACCACCTCGACAGCTTTCACAGTATAACACATTCGAAACAAGAACGAAATACAGAATGAATTCTGTATATTTTCATGTAATAATTAACAGTAAATCGCACTTTACTGTTGAAATTTCAATATAAATATAGTAGAATGCATTCTGGTTATTACTGAATACCAAAAATAAAATAAAAAAATAAGGTCGAAAAATGAAGAAAAATTCAAGAAACACAAAGGGAAAAATCGTCTCTGCTGCCTGGAAGCTGTTCTATCAGCAGGGCTATGATGATACTACAGTAGAAGAAATCGTAGAAGTCTCAGGAACATCCAGAGGCTCCTTCTATCATTACTTCGAGGGCAAGGACGCACTGCTCTCCTCCCTCTCGTACCTTTTTGACGATAAATATGCCGAGCTGGAAAAGGAACTTGATCCTTCCCTCTCACCTATCGATAAACTGAAGTTTCTCAATCAGGAGCTGTTCCTGCTGATTGAAAATACTGTTTCCGTGGAGCTTCTCAGCAGACTCTTCGCAACTCAGCTTACCACCAGCGGCGAGCGTCATATGCTCAACACCAACAGGACCTACTACAAGCTGCTGCGCCAGATAACCATCGAAGGCAAGGAACAGGGAATCTTCAAGGATGAGCTTTCTATAAACGATATAACCCGCGCCTATGCCATGTTCGAACGCGGGTTAATGTACGAATGGTGTATCTCAAGCGGCAATTATTCCCTGTGCCAGTATGCCCAGATGATGATGCCGCTGTTTCTGGAAGGGCTGTGCAGATAACATACACACCCCCATATATAAACATCAGAAAAATATCACTTATTTACATAAACCCCTATAGCTTCCGCTGCGAATTCGGCTGTACCTGACCCACCGGCTGCATCTATATTATCTGTCATTTCGCCGCCGGCAGCATACATCTGTCCCAGTCCCGCCAGAATCTGATCTGTACATGTATAATAATTATCTGTGATAAATCCCTGAAGCTTTCGTACAAGCTCCTGAGCTTCAGTGGAATCCGGGGACTTATCTCTGATTTTACCGAATTCACCAAATATCCTCATCATATCCTCTGCTGTTTTTTCCATCATTTCACCTGTATACCCCTCTGTCTTCTTTTCATACTCCCTGTAGGCTTCTGTGTCTCCCCACATTTCCTTCGCCTTGCGTGCATATTCGTCTAATCTGCTTCTGTCAAATGCTCTGAAATCCATTTCTTCTACTCCTTTCTTCCGCAGCTCTGAAGCATGCTCAATCAGCTGCTCCAGACGTTCTTTCCTGAGCCTCAGCAGCTCTATCTGCTGCTCCAGTGCCTTCTGCCTGTCAAAATCAGGACTGTCTATAATTCTCCCGATATCCTTCAGGGAAAACTCCAGTTCCCGAAATATCATGATAGTCTGAAGCCGGGCAAGGGCAACATCGTCATAAAGCCTGTATCCTGCTCCGGTCACCTCCGATGGCTTAAGAAGGCCGATTTCATCGTAGTAATGCAGTGTCCGTACACTGATTCCTGTTAATCTGCTCACTTCACTTACTGTCATCATATCCTGCACCTCCCTGAACAATTGCTATGATACTCCATCACGTGACGTCAGAGTCAACAGCTTTTCTCCAATTCTCTGACACTTTTTGTAAAATACAGAACGAACGCCGACACCACCAGCATACATCCCGAGATCATAATCAGGGATCCGCAGCTGCGACCCACACTCATTCCGCTCAATCGGGAAATCACATCTGCAAACACCCCGGAAAGACCGTAGGACACTACATAGCCCAGCTGACTGATAAAACCGATCACTCCCCATACTCTTCCCTGAAGTTCATTTGCAATATTGGTTCTTACCAGATAATCCAGCCCACTGTTGGCAACAGGAATCATAGCAAAAAACATAAACCCGAACACACCGATTGTCAGCAGGTTTTCCTTTAATCCAAATCCGAACATACAAATCGTCAGCAAAGGTTGTTTCAGTTTCCACCTGCTTTTTTTCAAGTCCATTGCGTACCACCGCGGTAACAGCAACTGTCACAAAGAAAGTGCATATATCTATAATCAGTAACACTTTAATATCAGCCACGGCAAGAAGAAGGCCTGCAATAAGCGGTGAAATCAGATATCTTGCACTGCCGGCTATACTCACAAGCCCGCTCGCTT
>JBJESR010000129.1:0-14090 GCA_051882895.1 Lentihominibacter sp. | reverse complement strand
TTTGAGACTCTCGACGAACAGTCATTCGATTCTATTCTGGGAAAAGGAAGTGGTGCCGGTGTGATATTCGGCAATACAGGCGGTGTAATGGAAGCGGCACTCAGGATGGCATATCAGAGTCTGACCGGTAAAAAAGCACCGGAGAAGCTTCTTCATTTTGAAGATGTGAGGGGAATGAGAGGTATAAAAGAAGCCTCTCTTGAGATAGGAGACAGCATTATAAAGGTAGCGGTAATATATGGGACTGCCAATGCAGCTCAATTTCTGGATGGTGATATTTCAGGATATCATTTTGTTGAGGTTATGACCTGCCCCGGAGGATGCATCAGCGGTGCAGGACAGCCTCAGATGCATACGATACCTGTAACAGATGATATAAGACGAAGCAGGATACAGAGCATGTATTCTGAAGATGAGAGGATGACTCTCAGAAATTCAGCTGATAATCCGCAGATTGCCCGGGTCTACAGTGAGTTTTACGGTAAACCGCTGGGTGAGCTTTCTCACAGACTTCTCCACACAGGCTATAACAGACGATGACAGAAAGGGGCTGAATGCACAATGCATAATTTGTTTCTGGCAGTTGCTATAGCTGGTGAGCTTGTGGGTACCAGTTTTCTGAAATCAACGGAGGGATTCACCAGACTCGGACCTTCGATTATAGTGATAATATCGTATGTGATCTGTTTTTACAGCTTTTCGAGATCTCTTGAAGGAATAAATCTCAGCTTCGCATATGCATTATGGTCAGGGCTTGGTATAGTTGTATCCACCCTGGTATCTGTACTGATTTTTAAGGAAGGTATAACCTCGGCGGGTATTTTCGGGATTCTGCTTATACTGGCAGGTGTTGTGATCCTGAATGTTGCAGGGACATCACATTAGAAAAGAGGATATGAAAAATGAAGGAATTCAGTATCAGCACGAATGTGTTTTTCGGTGAAAATTCACTGGGCAGACTTCAGCAGCTTAATAACAAGCGTGTTCTGATAGTATGCGATGAATTTATGAAAAATTCAGGTGTTGTTGACAGGATAAAAGGATATCTGGACACGTGTGATGTATATGTGTTCAGCAGCATAGTGCCGGATCCTCCGGTTGAGGTGGTGGCAGAAGGTATCAGATGCCTTGACGAATGCAGGGCCGAAGTCATGATTGCGGTAGGCGGAGGCTCATCGATAGATGCAGCCAAAGCCATAAGAGAACTATCGTGCCAGCTTGGAATGGTAAAGGTGGAAGAATGCTTCGCCATTCCGACCACAAGCGGTACAGGTTCTGAGGTGACGAAATTCTCTGTAATTACGAATGCTCAGGAGGGTGTCAAATACCCACTGGTGAGTGAAGCACTGCAGCCGATGGTGGCAATACTCGATCCGGAACTGGTAAGGACAGTGCCGCCGGCCATTACGGCAGATACAGGGATGGATGCGCTGTCACATGCTCTTGAGGCGTATGTTTCAACAGAGGCTACCGATTTCACTGACGCGCTGGCAGAGAAGGCAGTAACACTTCTGATGAGATTCCTTCCTCAGGCATATAAGAACGGTGACGATCTGCTGGCAAGAGAAAAGGTGCATAATGCATCCTGCCTCGCCGGCATGGCTTTTAATACTGCGGGACTGGGTATATGTCACAGTATTGCCCATACAATAGGAGGTAAGTTTCATATATCCCACGGCAGGGCAAATGCTCTGGTATTGCCTCACGTAATTGCTTTTAATGCTGATACAGGTGCCCGTGAGAAGACTCTGAGCGCCAGGAAATATCAGCGCATGTCTAAACTCATAGGGCTTCCGTATGCTAATACAGCAGTAGCAGTAGGCAGCCTTATACGAAGAATTGAAGAGATGAAACGCTCATTCGGAATCCCTGATACGTTAAAGAAACTGGATGTTGATCCGGAGGATGTGAAAAAACTTAAAGATGAAATGGTTCAGGCTGCACTTGCAGATACCTGCACTGCCACAAACCCGAGGACAGCCGGAGCTGAAGACATAGCAGCAATACTGAGTGAAGTCACTCCTTTCTGATATGATATGACATGACGTGTATGAATCATATAGACTTATGATTTATACACGTTTTCTATTAAATTGAACATTGTGTGAATATATTTTTATTTTCTTGAAATAAATTCTGATAAAATATATACTTAACAAGGTATATTTATTGTTTTAAAGCAGTAAGTCTGAATATGGCAGGAAATAAAAGAATCAGGAGACAACGCAGGAGAACAGTTAAAAAGAGGAAGAGTACAAGTTTCATGGGCAGGATGATTGCGCTTGTGCTTTTTGCTGTTATTATTATTGCTGTTTTTACTGTGTCTCAGAATATATACTATTATATTACAGGTTCCCGGATCGACAGCAGTAATCCGTATCCGGTAAAAGGCGTGGATGTTTCGGAATTTCAGAAGGATATAGACTGGAAAGGCCTTGAAAAAGAAGGCTACCGGTTCGCTTTTATCAAGGCAACTGAAGGAAGCTCCCTCACAGACAGTAATTTTGAATACAACTGGAAAGAAGCCGGCAGAACTGATATGAAAATCAGTGCATATCACTTTCTCAGCTATGATTCATCCGGAGTCACCCAGGCGGAGAATTATATAAATAACGTGGAAAAGAAGCGTGGCATGATGCCTCCTGCAATTGATGTGGAGTTTTACGGCAGCTATAATGAGAAACATCCGGAACATGACAAGGTTTATGAAGTTCTTGATGTAATGCTTGAGCTGCTTGAAAAACGATATGACAGGAAACCCATAATCTATACCAACTCATATATATACAGCAGTTATATTTCGGGAAGATATGATGATTATCCTGTATGGATAAGCGACCCGGAAATTTCTGATACTCTTCCTGACGGCAGAGACTGGCTGTTCTGTCAGTATACCTTCAGAGGTGTGTCAGAAAACATTGCCGGTGGTGAGAAGTATGTGGATCTCAATGTGTTTAACGGCAGCGAGTGGGAATTCAGAAAATACAGCGGCAGGTAACCTGCAGGTATGTTGCGGGATACCATGTCAGGTTTTTCTGCGTACTTGATTTAAAATACTGATATAGTATAATGCAATAGATTATTATCAGATCCAGGAAAAGGAGAAAACGGGATGCTATCAAAATTCAGCGTGAAGAAACCATTTACAGTATTTGTTGCAGTTGTCATTGTTCTTGTTTTCGGAGTTATTTCTTTCATGAAGATGACCCCGGATCTTTTTCCTAAGATAAATACCCCGTATGTAATTGTAATGACAACCTATCCTGGAGCAAGTCCGGAGGAAATAGAGACAGAGATCAGCGAGCCCATGGAAAAACAGCTTGCTACTTTGAGTAATCTTAAAAACATCATGTCTGTATCTTCGGCAAATTATTCTGTCATACAGATAGAATTCTCGGATGAGGTCAATATGGATGCGATTTCTGTAGATATAAGAGATAAAATCGACCAGATTGAAGGGAATTTTCCGGAGAATTCAGGCACCCCGGTTGTTATGAAGATAAATCTGGATATGGTGCCTGTAGTTACAGCTGCGGTGGGTATGGAAGGCAAATCACCGGGTGAGGTGTCGGAGTTCACTAAGGAAAATCTGGAAAGCACCCTTGAAGGTGTAGAAGGTGTGGCAGCTCTCAACACGATGGGTATGGTGGAGGATAACATTCAGATCGTGCTGTCACAGGATAAAATCGATGAAATCAATGAAGAAATATCATCTGCAATTTCCGGTCAGATGGCTTCAGCAAAAAGTCAGATAAGCAGCGGTATCAATGCGGCTGAAGAAGGCAAGGCCAAGGTAGAAGAAGGCAAGGAAGCCGTGACTGATGGCCAGAAGCAGGCTGCCCAGCAGATAAGTGCAGCGAAGACAAAGCTTGAAGAAAGTCGTAAACAGCTTGAGACCCTTAAGGATAATCAGGATAGTATAAGCCAGCTTTATGAACAGTATCAGGCTGCTAAGAACAGCGGAATCGAGGCCGTAACAGAGCAGTGTGAAGAAGCGATAAAGGCTGCAGGATTTTCCAGTATCGATGAATTTGAAAAGACATATGCGCAGCTGGGTACAATCGATGCACAGCTTGAAGCTATAGATGATGCAATAAAGAATCTGGACCAGCAGAGTCAGCAGACTACATTTGAGTTGGGTACGAAATATTCTGATCTTGCAGCAACTGAGAGTACTCTGACATCTACAGTCAACCAGCTTCAGAGTGCGCTTGAAGAGGTCAAAGGCTCCGAAGAGGCAGCTCTGGCAAGTGCCGATATGACAGGCGTACTTACCATGAACAATATTACCGCTATTCTCAACGCACAGAATTTTTCAATGCCGGCAGGATATATAAGTGACGGCAAAGCTGATGTGCTTGTAAGTGTAGGTGATAAAATCAGCAATAAATCAGAACTGGAGAACCTTGTTCTGGTGGATATGGATATTGATGGCGTGGATCCCGTCAGACTTTCGGACATAGCCACGGTGACATATTCAAACAAAGGCGAAGATACTTATGCGAAAATAAACGGAGAAAACGGTGTGCTTCTCAGCTTCACGAAGCAGTCAAGCTATGCTACGGCAGTGGTTTCTGAAAATATATCGGAAGCATTTGAAGCACTCGAAAGTGAACATGATGGACTTGAGTTCACAATGCTGTCCGACCAGGGAGAATATATTCATATAGTTATCAATTCAGTGCTTCAGAATCTGGCTCTGGGGGCACTGCTGGCAATTCTTATTCTGCTGTTTTTCCTTAGAGATATAAGGCCGACAGTGATAACAGCAGTAAGCATTCCGATAAGTGTGATTTTTGCAGTTGCTCTGATGTATTTCAGCGGAGTGACGCTGAACATGATTTCCCTGTCTGGTCTTGCGGTGGGTGTAGGCATGCTTGTGGACAACTCCATAGTTGTTATAGAAAACATTTACAGGCTGAGGGAACTGGGATACAGCAGGACACAGGCGGCTGTATCAGGGGCTGTTCAGGTTGCAGGCGCCATCACAGCATCGACGCTTACCACGATATGTGTGTTTGTACCGATTGTTTTCGTGGATGGAATGACAAAAGATATCTTCCTTGATCTTGCTCTCACTATAGCCTACTCGCTGATAGCGAGCCTTATTGTTGCTCTTACACTGGTGCCTGCCATGGCAAAGGGAATGCTTGTCCGAAATCCTAAGAAGTCAGTGCTCGGTAAAGGAAGCAGGGTGCTGGAAAAATACAAAAAAGTTGTGACATGGAGTCTTGGCCACAAGAAAACTGTGATAATATGTGCAGTTGTACTTCTGTTTGCATTTTCCGGGCTTGCATTAGTCAGAGGCTTTTCATTCATGCCTTCGATGAGCACTCCTCAGATTTCTGCCACGGTACAGATGCCTGACGAAAGCACTCTGGAGGAAACATCGGATGTTACAGATAAGATAACAGGAGAAATAGAAAAAATCGATGGAGTTGAAACTGTAGGCGCGATGCTTTCAAGCGACACAATGGGGATGATGGGAATGTCCTCTGCTGAACAGGATGTGACGTCCACAATGCTTTATATTATTCTCGACGAAGATAAAGCGGAAAACGGCAAACTTATCAGCAGCAGACTGGAGAAGCTTGCCGAAGAATATAATTGTGAAATTACGACTTCTGCAGATATGGATATGTCGTCAATGATGGGCGGTTCGGATGTTGATATCAGATTGTACAGCGATGATCTTGATCTTCTGCGAAAAACCGCATCAAACATTGAACGTGAGCTTGGCAGAATGGATTCACTTGAAGAGATATCAGATGTTAATGAAGACAGTACAGAGGAACTAAGGGTTGTAGTTGATAAGAATCAGGCAATGAAATATGGTCTGACAACAGCTCAGGTATATCAGCAGATATCAGAGAAAATAGCTAAGGATACCACTGCAACTACACTGAATCAGACAGGTGGAAGTCTGGATGTTGTCGTTGAGAATGCAAATTCTGATACTTTTGATAAGGAGGATCTTAAGAATTTCAGGCTGACAGTTGATAAACAGGATGGCACTAAGGAGAAAGTGACATTATCTTCAATAGCGTCGATAAAGAGTGATGCTTCTCTGAACGATATAGAGCATAATAACCAGAAGAGAACCCTTCAGATAACCGCAGGTATAAAGGACGGCAGCAATGTTACTATAGTCACCGGCAGAATTAAAGAAATGATAAAAGAAAACAAGCTGGTTCCCGATGGTGTGGAGATTGAATACGGAGGCGAAAACAAAGAAATCATGGATGCCATGCAGCAGATGCTGCTCATGATGATTGTAGGCTTTATTCTTGTATACCTTATCATGGTGGCACAGTTCCAGTCTCTCAGGTCGCCGTTCATTGTCATTTTCACTATTCCGCTGGCATTTACCGGAGGAATGATGGCATTGTTCATATGCGGCAAGGAAGTGAGCGTTGTGTCCATGATGGGATTTGTGATGCTGATGGGTATAGTTGTAAACAATGCCATCGTACTGGTTGACTGCATCAACAGATTCAGGCTAGAAGGCATGGATATGGAGGAGGCTATCATCGGTGCCGGTTCAGCCAGAATGAGACCTGTTATAATGACAGCTGTGACAACTGTTCTCGGACTTCTGCCACTGGCAGTCGGGCTGGGAACCGGTGCTGAAATGGTACAGCCTGTAGCGCTTGTATGCATCGGTGGTCTTCTGTATGCGACTGTTACAACGCTGATAATTATCCCGGTGATGTACAGGATTTTCGCCAGGAAAACTATGGTGAAAATAGAGCAAGAAGAACTTGAAATAGTATCGGCTTGATGCTATAATCATAGTGTTACGCCGGCGTGATGGAATTGGCAGACGTGCGGGACTCAAAATCCCGTGGTGGCAACACCGTATGGGTTCGACCCCCATCGCCGGCACCATTATGATTAAGATGGGTAATGTTTGAAATCAATCAAACCAATAACAAATTAGGAGGAACTTTCTATGAATTCAACTTTAGCTACTATACTACCTTTGATATTACTGATAGGTATCATGTATTTCCTGCTCATAAGACCTCAGAAAAAGAGAGAGAAGGAAGTGAACGCAATGAGAAGCAGCGTTCAGGTAGGAGATGAAATCATTACAATAGGAGGAATCTGCGGTAAGATTGTCAAAACCAAGGATGAATCGCTTGTAATTCAGGTTGGAGCTGATAAAGTCAAGTTTGAAATTATGAGGTGGGCTGTTTCCAAGGTTGTTGAACAGAGCAAGAGACCGGCTAAGGCTGCAGAAGATGAAGACCCTAAGGCTGCCAGAAAACCTAAGAGAATCAAGAAAGCTGCTCCTGTTGAAGAAACACCTGCAGAAGAGGTTAAACAGGAGGAGGCTGCTCCGGAAGCTGAAGCTCCAGCAGAGGAGATTAAACAGGAAGAACCTGCAGCTGAACCTGAAGCTCCAGCAGAAGCAGAATCCGAAGACAAATAGTCGTAAGACTGAACGAAGGATAAAGAGATGGGTAACCATCTCTTTTGTTTTTGCCAAAACATCCGGGCATCGTTCTATTGCAGCTGCCGGTAAAATAAAATGTACGGGAGGTGCAATATGGAAATTTTAAGAAAGTCTTTAAAAGCATACGTATGTGCTTTGCTTCTGTTTCTGATGCTGACACTGATTCTGGCGGCAGTTATCAGATTTACTGCTTTTCCTGAAGAATGGTCCTACCCGGGTCTGATTGCTGCTTTGTCAGCAGCTTCAATGTTTCTGGGAATGATAGAAGGTAGAATAACAGGAAGGCGAGGCCTGATAACAGGAATCATATCTTCAGTGCTGTTTATTTTTATAATAGTTGCTGCGACGGGAAGTGCATTCGCAGAATCATTTGGTCCTGATTCATTTGATCTGTTATATCTTATACCTGTGCTTACAGGTACAATCGGTGCGATTGCAGGCACAAACAGCAACAAATAGAGTAAATCAATGCATTTGCCCTTGTTTAGAGTCCAAAAAAGTAGTAAAATATCAACAGTATGATTTGATGGACATTTATTGTCTGTTGATGAGGAATATCTACAGGAGGAACAGATGAACTATAAGTTAAAACGTGTATTAGCAGTATTATTCGTGATAATAATAGTTGCAGGATGGTATCTGACGATTGTCGGAGCCGGTCCGATTCAGCCGTTAAAGGACAGAATGAAGCTTGGACTTGATGTCAAGGGCGGAGTTTATGTTGTAATGGAGGCCAAGACTGATCTCAAAGGTGATGAACTGAGAGAGGCAATGGAGCAGACTCAGGCTGTTATTGAGGAACGAGTTAATCAGATGGGTCTGGCAGAACCGGTTGTCACGATAGAAGGTGAAAAAAGAATAAGGGTCGAGCTGCCTGGAGCTGAGGATGCACAGGAGGCTATTGATCAGATAGGCAGGACTGCTCAGCTGCAGTTCGCACTTGCAGATGGAACGGTAGTACTGGATGGAGGCAATGTCAAGGATGCGAATATTGCCACTGATAATGAATCAGCCGGTTATGCCGTTGCACTTGAATTTGACAGTGAAGGATCAGATCTGTTTTATCAGGCGACAAGTCAGGCGTACAATGGAGCTGTAACTTCGGCAATTGAAGGTGTTGATGACAAAGCGATAATGATAATACTTGACGGCCAGATTATTTCTGCCCCTAGGGTAAATGAGCCTATAAGCGGAGGACAGTGTTCCATTACCGGAGGATTCAGTCAGGAAGAAGCTTCAAATCTGGCAGCCCTTATCAGAGGTGGTGCACTGCCGCTGGAACTTGAAGAAATCAACTCATCAGTTCAGTCTGCCAAAATCGGATATAATGCTCTGGAGATGAGCGTATATGCAGGTATAATCGGTCTGGCGATAATAATGATTATTATGCTGGTGGCATACAGAGCAATGGGTATTGCTGCTGATCTGGCGCTGCTGTTCTATGTAATAATAGTGCTTAATATCATGTCAGCCATGGGAAGTGTTCTTACACTGCCTGGAATTGCCGGTATAATACTTTCGGTAGGTATGGCCGTCGATGCCAATGTTGTAATATTCTCCAGAATCAGAGAAGAAATTTCAAATGGCAGAACAGTCAGAGTTGCAGTACAGACCGGTTTCAAGCGGGCTATGAGTACTGTTGTCGATTCACAGGTTACAACTCTGATAGCAGCGGTTATCCTTTATCAGATAGGAACAAGTTCGGTAAAGGGATTCGCATTTACTTTCATGATAGGTATCATTGTAAGTATCTTCACAGCTGTAGTAGTTACACAGCTTTATGTAGGACTGATTTCAGAAAGCAGAAAACTTGCTAAAAGATCATTCTTCGGAATCAGAGATGACAATACAGCAGTATTCAGTATCAGGAGAGATCTCCACTTTATCAGACACAGGAAGATTTTCTATGCTATATCCATAGCAATACTGGTCGTAGGTCTTGTATTCGGTCTTGTAAGAGGCCTGAATTATGGTATTGACTTCACAGGAGGAACCATGATTCAGATGGATATGGGCAAACAGGTGGAGGTTGCTGATGTTGAGAAAGCTATAAAAGAATATGATCTTTCCCCTGAGATAATATATTCCGGTGAGAATAATGAACAGATCGTAATTAGGACAATCGAATCTCTTGACAGTGACAAGAGAGCTGAAGTTATAGATACCATAAATCAGGAGTTCGGCACTACCGAGGATGATGTGGTTGCCGAAGAACTGTTCGGACCGTCGGTCGGCAAGGAACTCAGGAACAATGCGATACTTGCCATATTGATCGCATCGATCTGTATGCTGATCTATATAAGGTTCAGGTTCTCCCAGTGGAAATTCGGCGGAGCAGCATTGCTTGGAGTGCTTCATGATGTACTGATTGTAATAGCGTTTTATGCTATATTCAATGTTACTGTCAACAATCCGTTCATTGCCGGAATACTTACCGTAGTAGGTTATTCCATCAATGATACAATTGTAATATTTGACAGAATACGAGAGAACATCAGATACCTGAGAAAGGGTAATACAGAAGAAATCATAGACAAGAGCATTACCCAGACTCTGGGCCGTTCGCTGATGACATCTGTTACTACTCTGATTGTTATGGTGCCGCTGCTGATAATGGCAGGAGAAGCTATCAGAGAATTTGTACTGCCGCTGATGGTAGGTGTAATTGCAGGTGCATATTCTTCAATAGCAGTCTGCAGCCCTCTGTACTATGAATTTGCCAAACCGGCAAGCGTATCAAAATATGAAAAAGAAGTTAAGAAAAACAGGAAAAAGAATAAGAAGTTAAAGAGCGATGAAGAAACGAAGTGAGTTTTTAAATACAATACTTGAATATAATTCCAAGTATGATATCGAACTTATCGGCAGGGCATACGATGTAGCTGAAGAAATGCATCGCGGTCAGCTGAGAAAATCAGGAGAGCCGTATCTCATCCATCCGATGGCGGTGGCTGAGATACTGGCTGATCTCGGCATGGATGAAGAAACGATCATAGCCGGACTGCTTCATGATGTGGTTGAGGATACTCCGTACACATCGGAGGAGCTCGCTTCTGATTTCGGTGATGAGGTCGAACTTCTTGTGGATGGTGTAACCAAGCTGGGTTCACTTAAGTTCGAAAGCAAAGAAGAACGTCAGGCAGAGAACCTGAGAAAGATGTTCCTTGCCATGTCAAAGGATATACGTGTTCTTATAATCAAACTTTCGGACAGGCTGCACAACTTGAGAACCATAAATTATATGACTCACGATAAAATTATTGAGAAATGTCGTGAGACGCTGGATATTTATGCTCCTCTGGCTGCCAGACTAGGTATTTATGCTATGAAAATGGAACTGGAAGATATTGCACTTAAATTCCTCGAGCCTGAGGCATATTATGATCTTGCAGAGCAGGTGAGCCAGCGCAAGGGGGAAAGAGAAGACGCAATCAACAAGGTTGTTGAGAAAATAAGAAGCTCACTTGAAGAAATCGATATTAATTTCGATATTTATGGACGATCAAAACATTTTTACAGCATATATAAGAAAATGAAGTATCAGCACAAAAATCTCGATGAGATTTTTGATCTGATGGCTGTGCGTATAATCGTTGATTCAATACGTGACTGTTATGCTGTTCTGGGTCTGGTTCATACCATGTGGACACCTATACCGGGAAGGTTCAAGGATTATATTGCTATGCCCAAGCCGAATATGTATCAGTCACTTCATACTACGGTTATGGGTGAAAGCGGCAAGCCATTTGAAATTCAGATAAGAACCTATGAAATGCACAGAATTGCCGAATACGGTATTGCGGCCCACTGGAAGTACAAAGAAGGAATAACCTCTGACAAGGAGGAGGTCAAGCTTTCATGGCTCAGACAGGCGCTTGAATGGCAGAAGGACGTCAAGGATCCTAAGGAATTTATGGAATCCCTTAAAATGGATCTGTTCTCCAGCCAGGTATTTGTTTTTACTCCGCAGGGAGATGTAATAGAACTGCCGGCAGGCTCGACACCGCTGGATTTTGCATTCAAGATACACTCCGATGTAGGCTGT
This sequence comes from Lentihominibacter sp., assembly GCA_051882895.1. Taxonomy (GTDB): domain Bacteria; phylum Bacillota; class Clostridia; order Peptostreptococcales; family Anaerovoracaceae; genus Lentihominibacter. The sequence continues at coordinate 2,586 of JBJESR010000129.1, read as the reverse complement.
AAATGTGTAGGTGCCAAGATTAACGGCAAAATGGTCACAATCGATCATATTCTCGAGAATGGAGATATCATAGAGATCATAACATCTCCGAATGCGGCTGGTCCGAGTATTGACTGGCTCAAAATTGCCAAAAGCAGCTCCGCCAGAAATAAAATCAGGCAGTGGCTGAAAAAAGAGAATAAGACAGACAACATCGACAAGGGCAAGGATCTTATTGATAAATATATACGCAAGAAGGGATACGATCCAAGAGCCCTGCTGAAAAATGTGTATATCAACAGAGCTGTCAAAGAACTGAATTTCAGAAATACAGACGAGCTTTATACACAGCTGAGCAACGGAGGGTCAATACAGACGAAATTTACAAATCTGCTGCTGAAATATGATGCAGAAACGAGGGCAGAAGAAGCAGAGAAGGAGAAGACTCTGCTTGAGAACCTCAATGAGATAAGCGAGAAGACCCAGAAACGCGTTCAGCATGAGAAGAACAGGCATAAGAATGATGATAATTCAGGTGTAATAGTTGAAGGTGTTGATAATCTGATGATCAGGATAGCCAGATGCTGCAGTCCAGTTCCGGGTGATGACATCATCGGTTTTATCACCAAGGGAAGAGGAATCTCTGTGCATAGAACAGATTGTGACAACCTCAAATCCCTTCCGGAGAGTGAGAAAGCAAGATGCATCAAAGTCAGCTGGGATACTCAGCAGCCAGAGAGATCATTCAATGCGGAGATCAGCCTGATAGCCAAGGATCAGAAGGGGATGCTGAGCAATATTTCCAAGGTATGTGAAGATATGGATGTTCATATTGCAGGACTTAATGCGAAGGCTGACAAGGATGAAACCATAAGGATCAATCTGACTCTCGCCATACAGGATAAAATTCAGATGGAAAAGATATGCCGATCACTTAAAAATGTGCCCGGCATAATGGAGGCATACAGAACGAAAATATGAGAGCAGTAATACAGCGGGTTACGAAAAGCAGCGTTACAGTGGATTCAGAAATAACAGGAGAAATAAACCGGGGACTGATGGTGCTTATCGGTGTTGAAGACGGAGATACTGATAAGGATGCTGAGTATATCGCAGATAAGGTTGCCGGATTAAGGATATTTGAAGATGAAAATGACAAGATGAATCTGTCTGTCACAGATGTAGGTGGTGAGATACTGGCTGTTTCTCAATTCACTCTTCTGGGGGATGTGCGCAAGGGTAAGAGACCAAGCTTTACCAAGGCGGCACGTCCTGATGAAGCTGATGCACTTTACCGTAAAGTCATTGAGCTTATCAGCAGCAGAGGTATTCATGTTGAAGAGGGTGTTTTTCAGACCCATATGGTGGTTGATATACAGAATGATGGTCCGGTGACTATACTGCTGGACAGCAGAAAACTATTTTAAGGAGATCAGAAAATGCAGATTACATGTATGCCCAGCGGTATGCTGGGTGTCAATACCTATCTTGCGGTGGATGATGACACAAATAAGGGATTTATTGTTGATCCCGGAGGTTATAATCCTATGCTCACAAAAAAAGTACAGGATGAGGGTATCGACATTGAATATATTATTATAACCCATGGACATGCAGATCATATATGCGGAGTCAATGCACATCATAAAGATTTCCCGGAGGCCCGTATTGTTGCAGACGCAGCAGAAGAGGCCATGCTGACAGATGAAAATTTCAATATGAGTGCTCAGTTTGGAACTCCTGATACGGTCAGTGCGGATATTTTCGTGAATGACGGAGATACTCTGCAGGTGGGAGACATGACACTGGAATTCTTTCATACACCGGGACATTCTCCGGGAGGAATGTGTATATACTCGGCGAAGGACAATGCTGTTTTCTGTGGAGACACATTGTTCCGGCAGTCAGTCGGCAGGACTGATTTCCCGGGGTGCTCCTTCAGTGATCTGATGACTTCAATAAAAGAGAAGCTGTTTACACTCCCTGACAATACCAATGTTTTTCCGGGACATATGGGCCCTACCACAATAGAATTCGAAAAGAGGAACAATCCTTTTGTACACATGTAGAATAACAGGAACAGACAATACAAATCAATATGAAGAGCTGATCCGTGTTTTTATGCCGGACAGGAATTACAGGCTACTGACTGACAGCACAGATGAAGTATGTGGATACAGCAGTTTCGCATATGATGGAGACAGAAATGAATTGAAACGCCGTCTGTACAGAGACCTTGAGAAGCATACGGGTAAATCACCTAAATGGGGAATACTCACAGGAATCAGACCGGTGAAGCTGGCCGGCGAAATGTACAGAAAGTGCGGCGATCTGATGCAGGTACGAAGAGATCTCGAAAGAGAATATCTGCTGGATCGTTCCAAAAGTTCTCTGACTGCAGAGATACTGGAATATCAGCTGAAGACAGCAGGACTGCCGCAGGAAAACAGTATGTCTGTTTACCTTGGCATTCCTTTCTGTCCTACAAGATGTCTGTACTGCTCATTTACATCCAATCAGGTTGAAAGGACAGAAATCGACAGATATCTGGAGGCACTGTACAGAGAAATAGAGTACTGCGGCAAAAGAGTAAGAGCCGGGAATTAC
>JBJESR010000128.1:0-2934 GCA_051882895.1 Lentihominibacter sp. | reverse complement strand
AAAATGATGAAGTTTATGGCCATATAGAGGAAGAAGTGAACAGAAAGCTTCTGGGATATGCAATGAATAAACTTTCATACAGAGAGAAGGAGATTGTTCAGATGAGATTCGGTCTGGCCGGCGGCAGAGAGCTTACACAGAAAGAGGTTGCCGACAGAATGGGAATCTCTCAGTCATATATTTCAAGGCTTGAGAAGAAAATCATCTGCAGATTGCAGAAAGAAATAAAAAAATTAGGTTAAAGGAATGGAAAAAGGTTGCAATGTTCACATGATTGTTGTATCATAAACCTCATATTGAATAAATATGCCTATGATTTTATAAAAATACATAGAAAAATAACTAAGCTGTTTATACGATGGGTCTGGAGAATGGAGGGAAAGATGATCTACAAGGTGTTCATTGATGGTGCGGAAGGCACCACAGGGCTTAAAATACATCAGTATTTTGAAAAAAGGGACGATATAGAACTTATACATATAAATGCGGACAAACGCAAGGATCTGGACGAAAGAGCCGCATGCGTAAAAAAAGCCGATATTTCATTTTTGTGTCTGCCGGATGCAGCTGCAGAAGAAATAGCTTCGGCAGTGCCTGCTGATTGCAGAATTCTGGATACATCAACGGCGCACAGGACGGACAGAAGCTGGGTGTACGGCATGCCGGAGCTCTGCAGAGAGCAGAGGGACAGAATAAAAAACAGCAATCGCGTTGCCGTACCTGGTTGTCATGCCACAGGTGTTATTCTTCTTACCAGACCGCTGCTGGAGGCAGGCGTTATAAGCAGGGATTATGATTTTGCCGCTTTTTCTCTGACCGGTTACAGTGGAGGAGGCAAGAAGATGATCGCGCAGTATGAAAATGACGACAGAAATGTGACAAGATATGGACAGGATGATTCACTGTCGTCTCCGCGTCAGTACGGCATTATGCAGAAGCATAAGCATCTGCCGGAAATAATTGCGGCATCAGGGATGACCGGGACACCATCATTCATACCTGTAGTTGCGGATTATTACAGTGGAATGCAGGTGACTGTTCCGGTTAAAGGCGCAGGCACGAAAGAAGACGTTAAGAATATTTTCAGAGAATACTATGAAGGTCAGCCTCTTGTTAAGGTTGTCGATTCTATGGATGATGGAGGGTTTATTGCTGCAAACAGACTGGCAGGAACCAACAGGCTGGAAATAACGGTTGAAGGTAATGATGAAAATCTTATTCTTGTAGCAGCATATGATAATCTCGGTAAGGGAGCTTCAGGTGCTGCAATACAGAATATGAACATAATGCTTGGAATAGATGAAACGAAAGGATTGATATAGAATGGCAGCAGTTTTAAAACAGATAGAAGGCGGGGTATGTGCTCCGGAAGGGTTCAGAGCTTCAGGTGCTGCATGCGGCATTAAACCGGGCTCTGACAGTAAAGATATAGCTCTGATAGCAAGTGATGTGATGTGTAATGCAGCTGCAGTATACACTACAAACAAAGTTAAAGGCGCACCTCTTGATGTTACAAAGACGAATATAGAGGATGGTATGGCCCAGGCAATAATATGTAACAGCGGTAATGCCAATACGTGTGCACCTGGAGGGAAGGAACTGGCTGAAAAAACATGTGAAATCACTGCGGCAGCTTTAGAAATCAGCAAAAGGGATATAATAGTATGTTCTACAGGTGTTATCGGGCAGAGGCTTAATATAGAACCCTTCGAAAAAGGGGTTCCTGCTCTGGCGGAGAAGCTTTCATACAATGGATCTGATGATGCGGCAGAGGCTATTATGACAACGGATACTATCCCGAAGTCAGTAGCGGTGGAGTTTGAAGCTGGAGGGAGAACCTGCAGGATCGGAGGAATAGCAAAAGGCAGCGGAATGATAAATCCGAACATGGCAACGATGCTGTCTTTTATAACTACCGACACTGATATTTCAGCGGAAATGCTTCAGAAAGCCCTTAAAGGTGCGGTGGAGGTCAGCTTCAATCAGATATGTGTGGATGGGGATACATCGACAAATGATATGGTTGCAGTCCTTGCCAACGGGAAAGCCGGAAATGAAAGCATCTCAGAGGATGGCGCCGATTTTGAAGCGTTTGAGGCCGCTTTAAAGTATGTAACGGTATATCTGGCCAGGAAGCTTGCGCGAGACGGTGAAGGTGCATCCAAACTCATAGAATGCAATGTAAAAGGTGCCCCTGATAAAACCATTGCCCGGCTCATAAGTAAAACAGTAATTTCATCGAATCTGCTCAAAGCGGCGATGTTCGGTGAAGATGCAAACTGGGGCAGGGTGCTCTGTGCAGTCGGATACTCAGCAGGAAATTTCAGTACAGAAAATATTGATGTGACAATGTCATCAGCAAAGGGAAGCGTCTTTGTCTGTCAGGGTTCAAGTCACAGAGAATACAGTGAAGAAAAGGCGTCTGAGATATTATCGGAGGAGAATATAACGATAGACATAGATATGAATCAGGGGAATGCCTGTGCGTCAGCATGGGGCTGTGATCTGACTTATGATTATGTCAGGATAAATGGTGATTACAGAAGTTAATTCAGGTCAGATACATGTACAGGAGCAGTAAATGGTAAGTCAGAAATATTTAGACAAGGCAGAAGTTTTAATAGAGGCACTTCCTTATATACAGCGCTTTAACAGAAAAATAATAGTTGTAAAATACGGTGGAAGTGCTATGATAGATGAAACACTGAAACAAGGTGTGATAGAAGATGTGGTACTTCTCAAACTGGTAGGCTTCAAGCCTATAATAGTGCACGGCGGAGGCAAGGAAATCAGCAGGTGGGTAGATAAAGTCGGAATGAAAACTCGTTTTATTGATGGACTCAGGGTGACTGACAGTGATACAATGGAACTGGCGGAAATGGTTCTGGCGAAGGTTAATAAGGAGCTTGTATCCAAGGTTCAGGCTCTCGGTGT
>JBJESR010000127.1:0-2940 GCA_051882895.1 Lentihominibacter sp. | reverse complement strand
ACTGAAACAAATCACCCGCCTCTGTCCGGTCAGACATGGTCTGCCTCGCAGGGCGGGTGTTGTTTATTCAGGTGATTTGAGAGCAGCTTAACGCTCTTTTCTCATTGAAGATACGATGTGTCTTTCTTCGCCTTCGAAAAAGGTTCCCCACGGGTCGATCTGACCGAAGGTTTCCGGTGAAGTGCGGGCTGCCTCGAAGATGTCTTCGTTAAACACAACGAAATTTGCGAGCTTGCCGGGTTCGATGGAGCCCAGCTTATCATCCAGTCTCATTCTTTCGGCATTTATTACCGTATAGCCGTGAATCAGCTGCTCAATTGTAAGCTTGCCTGAAGCCGGCGGACGTACGCTTCCCGGGTATTTTTCAGGATCCAGTGGAATCCATGGATCAACCCTTGTCATTGCCACCTGCATTCCGATCATCGGGTTGGCTCGAGGTGCTTCTGCATAGCTGAACACATCGCTGGAGAAGCCTACCTTGCCGCCGTCTGCGATAACCTTGGTATAATCGTGCATTGTCTCCCAGCGTTCCTTTCCAAGAAACGGGATTGCACCTTCACCGAAGTATCCGCCTGCCCAGTGTGTTGAATAATCGATGTATATTCCCAGTTCCCTGACTCTGTGGATATCATCCGGATGAATGATTTCGCAGTGACAAAGGCAGACTTTGATGCACCAGTCGTCACCGCAGATTTTCTGTGCTGCTTCAACGGCGTCGCACATTAATCTGAAAGCACCGTCACAGATGGTGTGAACATGGAAATCAAGGCGCTCACTGTTGAGACGGACCATCACATCACGCATTTCTTCCATCGTAGCCATTGATTCTCCGCAGTAAGTGCCGGTGGGATCATTATGGAAGGGCTCTGTGCTGAGACAGTCCCCCATCTCATTTGTTCCGTCGATGAAGAATTTGATTGTGTTTATGCGGATATGGTCAGTCGTATACTTCTGCTGCCAGTCTCTCAGGGTTGCGATGGATTCATCAATATTTTCAACGGCAGGAAGAATCGATGCACCTTCATAGAACATTCCAAGCCTGCCCTCCTGGTCGAGGCCGTAGATGTACTGCAGGTTCTCTTCCCCTTCTGTGAAGCCGTCCATCATACCGGTGATCCCATACTGTCTGAAATAGTCAAACAGAGGGGTGGACATTTCGTCGTTCATTGTAAACTCGGGTTCCCAGCCGGTTTCTTTTTTTATCGCTTCAAAAACTCCAATGTCACCTTCACATACTGATTCGTGGCACCAGCCGGTATATTCGCCGTTTTCATCTTTTACAAATATAGGTGATCCGATAGGGCTTTCGCTGTGGGGTTCACCGTTCTCGTCCTTGAGCATTTCCAGCGCCACAGTGTTGTAGCAGCAGGCGTGATCGCCGAAATCCTGAATTCTGGCAGGTCTGTCGCTTATTATTTCATCAAATAATTTCCTGTTGGGGCCTTCTTCTCCGAAGGTGGTTGTGAAATAGCTTTCATAGTAGAAATACGGAGTGGTTTCCTTAGGGTATTTTTTCGCATATTCTGCTATGTTTGCCAGCAGCTCATCCTTGTCTTCGGTAAGTGGGCCTCTGACATACCAGAAAGTTTTGGAAACAATTGCCGGGTGGGTATGACCGTCCAGAAGTCCGGGGATAACCGTTTTGCCTTTCAGATCGATAAGCTCTGTTCCTTTCACTGCGAGAGCCAGTATTTTTTCGTTATCGCCGACAGAATCTATTTTTTTGCATGAGATTGCCACAGCTTCAGCCCATGGCATTTCAGGGTTTTCAGTATAGAATCTGCCGTTGAACAGAATTTTGTCAATAGTCATTTAAGCCTCCTTTACGGGCACCTGTATCTCATTGACGAATTCTTCAGGATCATCCCTGTCCCAGGGACCGTGTATTGCTGAGCATCTTCCTGGTCCGTCTACTTGGTACCCGTTTTTCTCAATCCAGTCGTATACTGATACGAAAGCAGTGCCTACGGAATCAAAAGGCCCTTTATGCAGCAGGACGGCTGCAGTTATTTCAGGTGCGTTTTCAAATATATATGCACCGCTGGGGCTGTCATGTCCCTTTCCGATAGTCATATCCCGATAGATTATATGTCTGGTTCCATCCGGGTTTTCTTTCATGGGGAACTCAAAATAGTTATAATCATCCCCCACCTCGGGAACTGTGACATCCGGATTTTCTGCTTCCATCAGGTACTGGAGATCATAAAGTATATTCTCTCCTGTATCCATGTTAAAGAAATCCTCCACACCGTTTATGTCATACTCTGCCCTGTAGACAGTGCATGCGGGGATTTTTCGTATCGTGATGCTGCTCATATTATTCTTCAAAGGTCATTTCAGGCGGCAGCTCCTTGAATCCTTTTGTTTTAATGAGCAGATAGATGAATCCGATTGCAAACCAGATTCCACCGAGGATCTTGGCTCCCGTTCCTATGAAGAGGAAAGCGATAATAAGGATAATCGCACCGATAAGCGGCAGTATCATGTATTTCAGTTTGTTTTTTACACCCTGGCGCACGCCTTTATGTACATAGAAATGCATGAAAACTGAGATGTTTACCATGATGAATCCGAGGATACATCCGAAGGAAATCAGTTCGGCAGCTCCAACCAGATTGTCTGCATAGAATATTCCCGAGCATGCAAGAACTGAAACCAGCAGGATATTCTTGACAGGAGTGTTGAATTTCTTTGAAACCGAACCGAAGAATTTCTTAGGAAGGATATTGTCGCGGCCCATACCGAGGAGAAGTCGTGATACAGCTCCCATACCTGCCATAGCACATACGAAGGATGCGCATTCGTCAACTACGAAGAATATGTCGGCAGCCCATCCGTATCCGATTGCCGGGTAGAATTCATAAACGCCAACGTCAGGATCCTGTATTTCGGTAACAGCTTCAGGCCATGCGATGTTCATGAAGTAAGCTGTGATAAAGA
>JBJESR010000126.1:0-2971 GCA_051882895.1 Lentihominibacter sp. | reverse complement strand
GAAGATGCCGGGCTGGATCCGGACGACTATGATTTTGATTAACAGCAGATAGTCCGCCTGTTTTTATGATATAATGTGAAAAAGTGAACGTTATATAATATACAAGGAGGCGGTTATGAACTATCAGTATCCTGATATAGATGACAGACTTACAATACAGCTCATTGAGGGAGAGTATGATGGTGTATACTGGGGAGAAAGCGAAAAAGCTGTTCTTGACAAGGCTTTTGAAGCAATTAAACAGATGCCTGAAAAAGATGACAGAAAGAAGCTCCTTGATCTGGGATGCGGCAAGGGAAGACTTATTTCTTCATTTATAGACGTGGTTGATGAGATAACTGCGGCAGAACCAGACTTCGACAGGTTTTCGGAAGCCGCCGAAGAAGGCGCCAGGGCGATGTCTCAGAGCGGCAGACATATTGAGGTGCTGAACGGGGACATAACAGCAGTACCTGATGACAGAATGTTTGATGTCGTACTGTCAAGCCATGTGATGCAGCACATCACACGGGAGATGGCAAGAGAAATGTTCCGGGATATTTCATCGCGCCTTGAAGAAGGCGGTCTTGTGATTATGACCACAACCCATACAGCGGGAGCAGAAGATGAGTTTTTCAGCGAAACGTGGGTTGACGGGAAGCGAAAAGTGAACAGAATCACAGGAGAAGAGTTTGACAGGCTCTTCGGGGGAGAAGGAGTGCTTCCTGTGAGGATATTTGCAGAAAAGAGCATAATATCAATGGCGGAATCGGTGCAGCTTGAGACAGAAGGTGTATTCTGTTATCATTTCAGAGGCCACAGCAGTGCCGTGGAGGATGAGAAATGCTGCAGCGCCGGAGATACGACAGCTGCGAGAGATGTAATGTATATCTTCAGGAAAAAAGATACGAGAATAGATGCGGATATATGCTACAGATTCAGCTTCAGCATATATGATGAAGCTGAAGGCCTCGGAACCGATGATGAAGGGGTGCTGAGAGCTGCTATTGAGAAAAACCTTGGAGATACCGTGTTCTATGATTCAGAGGATGCGGGAGGAGAAAAAGTGCTGGCGGACCTTCGTACATGTGAGGACTTCCTTCATGGAAAAGGTCTTCCTTTCACGTGCTTCAGGGCTCTGATCAGGGACTACAGGCTTTCTCTTGAAGGATATGATGTATGGGACAGCTCGGTTTTATTATCTGTATTCCCGCAGACGGATACAGCTCAGATATGCATAGGAATCAGCGTGCATGATGCGGGTATTGATGATCTTGTCTATTTCAGACAGCTTCTGGCGAATGGAGCCAGGTTCAGCTGCGAAGGAAGAGAGGATATTTCTGTAACAGAAATATTCGAGGAAATAAGCGGAGCTCTTGAGAGAAATGTATCAGACGTGGAGGATTCATACCTTATAGAAATAAAGAAATACGGTATATGTGAGAATGTGGACAGAATTGTAGCTGACAATCCGACTGAAATATATGGAATGATGTGCGGAGATGAAGGATGGAGACATGTGCCTCGTGAGCTTGCAGCCATGAGAATGGAGAACAGCTGGGGTTCTAGAGAATTTGTAAGGCTCATATCCTTCGGTAAAAATTCTGTTCTGTTTAATCTTCACGATACTTCCTGCGCATCGGCCTACAGGGAAAACAGAAAAACGTATGACAGCAGGTTTTATGGAGAAATGAATCCATATTTTCTCCTGAACAGCAATTTCGCCGGCATAAACCACGGCATATTCTTTTCCATAGAGCTTGTAATGGTTGTCAAGACCATATGTAACAGAATACTTAACAGGCAGAGCCATTTCTATCTGCAGAAAACCGTGAATGTGAATCGTGATATTCACAGGACCAAAGTCTTCAGAGGAGAGCTTCTGGCAACATTGTCAAGAGTGGAGAAGCTTGAGATTACTGAAATAGGAGAGATGGAGAAAGTTCTCCTAGACAGTCACAATATAAATCCTATTATTGATAAAATCAAATATCTTCTGGATCTTGTAGAATCAGAACTAGACCTTCTTTATCAGAACAGTACCAACAGACTTATCAATATCCTTACAGTTGCAGGACTGATACTTTCGGTAATTGGAATAGCGGTTGAATTTGTGAACTGACAGAGCGAAACTAATATCGCATGCGATTGACTTCTGTAATCCAATGTGATATCATAACCTGCAGAGGTGAGTGATATGGAACGTAAAGATGATTGCGGACTGCTGATACGTGAAATACATACAATGCTGGAGAAGGACGCCAACAGACATATGCAGGCAGTGAATCTGACTTTTGCCCAGTTCTCGGTACTGATGTTCCTGTATGGCAGCGGTAAGGAGAAGGTTCTGTCAAAAGAGATACAGTCTGCTCTCCATCTGGCGCAGTCGACGTCTGCCGGACTGATCAGCAGGCTTGAGTCAAAAGGGTATGTGACATGTCTGCCGGATAGTGACGACAGGAGACTGAAATGGGTGTCTCTGAGTGCAGAAGGCAGGAAAAGGTGTGATGAGGCAGAAGCTGTCCGTCAGGATTCAGAAGAAAGAATATTGCGTGCTGTAGCACCGGACAGAAGAGATGAATTCATCAGTATGCTCCGGGCAATAAGGGATGATATGAAAACAGAGTTCAACAAATGATTCAGTAAAAAGGGCAGGGTAATCTGCCTTTTAATTCACCCATATATATCGCAAGCGATGTAACGCAAGCGAACAGAATATGAAGGACAATCGATACAACACAAGCAGACAGAATGTCAGGAGGTAATCAATACAATGAGCGTAAACTTGTCAGAATATCAGAAAATGCCTGTGGCCAAGGCTGTGGTGCTGAACGCATTGCCGGCGATGGCAGCTATGCTGATGACACTTATATACAATCTGGCGGATACATTTTTTATCGGACAGACTGATGACCCGTATCAGGTGGCGGCAGTCAGTCTGGCAACGCCTGTATTCCTGCTTTTTATGGCGGTAGGAACTGTATTCGGCATC
>JBJESR010000125.1:0-14542 GCA_051882895.1 Lentihominibacter sp. | reverse complement strand
TTCTTCCATCCAGACTTTACTGTCGGTTCCGGAATCTCACCGGATCATGCGCACATGCGCTCGCGGACTCTACCGCCGGTCGGGAATCTAACCCTGCCCTGAAGATTCTATTTAGTTCGTTTATAATAGTAGCTCTGATGTAGTTGTTTGTCAAGGGGTAATTTGAATTTATGAGAATACAAGCTGTTATTGACATATGCCGGTAACGGTGATATAGTTTAGTTGTAAATGACATATGTCAGTATTAAAAAGGAGTGTGAAGAAAATGAAAATAGCAGTAACTTATGAGAACGGACAGATTTTTCAGCATTTCGGGCATACAGAGCAATTCAAGGTGTACGAGACAGAAGGTAATAAAATTCTGGGCAGTGAGGTTATAGATACAGCCGGCAGCGGACATGGAGCCCTGGCAGGATTCCTGCTGAACAATGATGTGGATGTGCTGATATGCGGGGGTATAGGAGGCGGTGCAAAGACCGCACTCGCACAGGCAGGTATCAGACTTCTGGGAGGCGTTTCGGGAGATGCGGATCAGGCGGTGACAGACTATCTTGAAGGCAGACTGAGCTATAATCCGGATGTTATGTGCAGTCACCATGATGAACATCACGGCAGTGAAGGAGTATGCGGACAGGGCAGCTGCGGAAGCCATAAATGCCACTGATCATGTGATCTTACGGGACTGCATTCGAAAAGGTTAGCATTCATTTCCCATATGTGTTAGAATATAAACATATTTATAAAAGGGAGCGATAATATGGCAGTAAGATTGAATGAAGACAGAGAGCTTGTCGCTGCAGTTAAACAGGGTCTTAAGGAAAAGGACGGATACTGCCCGTGCAGGCTTGAGAAAACCGAAGAAAACAAATGTATATGTGAGGAATTCAGAAATCAGATAGCCGATCCTGACTTTGAGGGATACTGTCACTGTATGCTTTATTACAAGTCAAAGGATTGAGAAAGGTAGCATCAGATGTCTGAATTAACCAAGAAAGCATTGGCGGCAGCAGCGGCAGAAATTCTAAGAAAAAAGTCGCTTGACAAGATAACAATAAAGGAAATCACCGATGCCTGCGGTCTCACCAGAAATACATTCTACTATCATTTTGAGGACATATATGATCTTCTGGGATGGATGCTGATAAAAGAAGCTGATGAGATTCTGACGCGTTTCAGTGAAGAGGAACAGTGGGAGGAGGGATTCCTGGAAGGTCTGACCTTTCTTTATGAAAATAAGAAAATGATATATCATATATACAAGACTATCAACAGGGGCGATCTTGAGAGATATCTCAACAAGGTCGGCGAGGTATATGCTCTCAGACTGGTGAACATTCAGGCAGAAGGTCTTGGTGTCAGCGAAAAGGCTGTGAAGACAGCAGCCGATTTTTATATAAACGCTTTTGTCGGTACAGTGCTGCGGTGGATTGAGAATGATATGGATAATCCTCCGGAAGTGCTGGCAAGACTGTGTGACGGCATGTTCAAGGGAACTGTGACTGCCGCTCTGGAAAGCGCAGAAGAAGTTATAGAATCGATGGGTGGTTCGGAGAAATAGTTTTGTACAAAACATCTTCCGTGCACAAATTTTGTGCACGGATTTTTTTTTGTTTATGGATAAAAAATTTACAAGATACTAGAATATTTCAGGAATAAATAATAGACAGAGGTGATAAAATATGCTGCTTAAATTCGGCAAAGCAGTCACCGGGAAAAGACGGCTGATTCTGATTGTGGCAGTTCTGCTGCTGATACCGTCGGTTCTCGGTATGATGGCAACAAGGATCAATTATGACGTACTGGACTATCTGCCGGATGACATAGAGACAATGAAGGGTCAGGACATCCTGATGGAGGATTTCGGCAAAGGCGGATTCTCCATGGTGATGGTTGAAGGTATGCAGAAAAAGGACGTGGCCGTACTGAAAGACAAAATAGAAAATGTCGACCATGTTGACAGCGTCATCTGGTATGACAGTATAATGGATGTTTCTGTACCTTATGAAATTATTCCGGAGAACATATATGATAAGTTCAACAGCGGAGACACGACTCTGATGGCTGTGTTCTTTGATACCTCCACATCGGCAGACGAAAGCCTTGATGCCGTTTCAGAGATAAGAAAAATCGGCAGCAGACAGTGCTTTGTCAGCGGAATGACAGCGTTTGTTGAAGATCTCAAGGAACTGGCGGAAGCAGAGGAACCTGTATATGTATGTCTGGCAGTTCTTCTGGCATGCTGTGTGCTGGCGCTGTTCATGGACTCATGGGTAATACCGTTCATTTTCATTGCAGGAATAGGTATGGCCATTCTTTATAATCTGGGTTCGAATTTCTTTCTCGGGGAAATATCATACATAACAAAAGCCCTGAGTGCAGTACTGCAGCTGGGCGTGACCATGGATTACTCCATATTTCTCTGGCACAGCTACGAGGAGCAGCGAAATGTCTTCGGACGGGATCGGGAAGATGCAATGGCTCACGCTATAGCAGGGACTGTAACGTCAGTTACGGGCAGCTCAATAACCACTGTGGCAGGTTTTCTGGCACTCTGTTTCATGACCTTCACTCTGGGTAAAGACCTGGGAATCGTTATGGCTAAGGGCGTGATATTCGGAGTTATAGGGTGTATTACAATACTTCCTTCTCTTATTCTTACCTTTGACAAGGCGATAGAGAGAACATCCCACAAGGCACTGATGCCAAATTTCAGCAGACTGTCAAAGCTGGTGACGTCGAAGCCTCAGATAATAGCGGTGATATTCGTTATTCTGCTGATACCTTCGTTTATCGGATACCAGAAAGCAGATGTATATTACAATCTGGACAGGAGCGTACCGGACAGTCTGCCTTTCAGGGTGGCCAACAATAAACTGGCGGATGAATTCCAGATGAATTCAACCCATATGCTGCTTGTGGATTCCGATATGCAAAAGAAGGACGTAAGCAGTATGATGAAGGAAATAAACAAAGTGGACGGTGTTAAATTCACCCTGGGACTCGAAAGTGTGATGGGTCCGGCCGTTCCTGATGACATAGTGCCGGGAGGGCTGCAGGAAACTTTGAAGGGTGACCGGTATCAGCTGCTGATAATCAATTCCGAATACAGTGTGGCAAGCAGCAAAGTGAACAGACAGATAAACGAAATCAATAAAATAGTCAAAAACTATGATGATAATGGCATGCTTATAGGGGAGGCACCTTGCACCAAGGATCTGATAAGCATAACCGACAGAGATTTCAAGGTGGTAAGCGGAATCTCCATAGCTGCTATCTTCCTGATAATAGCACTGGTACTCAAATCCATATCGCTGCCGGTAATTCTGGTAGCGGTGATCGAGCTGGCGATATTCATCAATCTTGGGATACCTTACTATACGGGAACAGTGCTGCCTTTCATAGCTTCAATCTGCATAAGCACGATACAGCTTGGGGCGACGGTTGATTATGCCATACTGATGACCACAAGATACAAACGGGAAAGATCCTCAGGCATGGATAAGCTGGAGTCGATCAGAATTGCCCACAGTGTTTCAATGCCGTCGGTTACGGTAAGCGCACTGGGGTTCTTCGCAGCAACCTTCGGCGTAGGGCTTTACTCGGACATCGATATAATAAGTTCGCTTTGCAGTCTGATGGCAAGAGGTGCCATAGTAAGTCTGCTCGTCGTAATGTTCGTACTTCCGGCTATGTTCACTTTGTTCGATAAGATAATATGCAGGACGAGCCGGGGATTTGTTAAAACTGAGAAAAACACAGCACAGGGGGAATAAATATGCTTAAGGATAAAAAACACATAAAAGTAATTTCACTGGCCGCAGCTGTCATGATGGTCGTATCGATGGCATCAGCAGCTGTCAGTGCCGATGCGGCTTCAGTCAACACCAAAGAGGAGACAGTATATGTGATCACGGATGATACAGGAAGCCAGACAGAGATGATTGTCAGCGATCACCTTGTTAACAGCACCGGTTCAGATGTTCTGAGGGATGCCTCGTCCCTTGAGAACATAGAGAACGTCAAGGGTGATGAAAAATTCACGCAGAATAAGGACGGTACTCTGAAATGGGAGGCTGGCGGCAATGACATATACTATCAGGGAAGCACGGACAAGAAGCCTCCTGTAACCATGAAAATAAAGTATTTTCTTGACGGCAGAGAGGTTAAGGCTGAAGATCTGAAGGGTAAATCCGGTAAGGTGAAAATAAGCATTGAGTATTCCAACAGCCATCAGGAGACGGTCGGAAACGATACCTGCAAGGTGCCATTTGTAGTGATTTCAGGAATGATCATCGAGGATGACTGCTTCAGGAATGTGAAAGTTTCAAGTGGTAAGGTCATAGATGACGGAGAAAAACAGTTTGTAGTAGGCATGTCGGTACCGGGACTTTCCGAAAGCCTCGGCCTGTCTGAAGAGGAAACCGGTCTGTCGGATACAGTGGAAATCACCGGTGAAGCTGATAATTTCAGCATCAGTGATATGATGAGCATTGTGACCAATGATTTCTTCAGGGACATTGATATGGATGAGCTTGGAGATATGGATCCTGACAGTCAGATAAATGCTCTCGATAAAGCTGCCAGAGAGCTTGAAAAAGGTACACGTGAGCTTTATGAGGGAATTGAAACCCTTAATGATAAATCAGGGCAGCTTACAGGTGGAGTATCTGCACTTACATCCGGAGCGAAAAAGCTGAAGGAAGGTACCGACAGTGCTGTTGAAGGAAGCAGCAGACTTGCAGCAGGAGCAGCATCTCTTTCGGAATCAGTGAATGAAAAGCTTATCCCGGGAGTTGAGAGCCTGGTGACCGGCAGCAGTCAGGTAGCTCAGGGTGCACAGCAGATAGCATCAGAAGTGGGAAACACAGGTTCTACGGATTCTTCTACACTTGTGGGTGGTGCTGCACAGCTTTCAGCAGGACTTAACGGGGATGAAGGGCTTAAAAACAGCTACAGCAATGTGCTGGCATACAGCAGAGGTACAGTGGACAGCACACTTCAGCTGCTGGGAGCGCTCAAAGAGAGCGGCGCGGTAACAGAAGAACAGTATGATCAGATTGCCGGTGCACTGAATCAGTCAGTAGCATATCAGGAAGCTGTGAAATCCTCCATTGATCAGCTGGCTGCAGGAGCAGGTGCACTTTACTCGGGAACCCAGAGACTGGCAGCTGGTATAAATGGTGACGGTACTGCAGAGAATCCCGGGCTTGTGAACGGAGCAGGAGCAGTATCATCAGGTACACAGCAGCTTCTGGCTGAAGTGAAGGGAACTGCTGAGGATACACAGTCTCTGGCCAGCGGCTCAAAGAGCCTGTCAGACGGCACGGCACAGCTGGCTGCAGGTCAGCAGCAGCTTAACGAAGGTGCAAAGGCTCTGGCTGCTGGTATGACACAGCTGGAGTCGAGCACCGGGAAGCTTACAGCCGGTGTGGATGTTCTGGATCTGGGTGCGCTGAAGCTTCACAGAGGTATGCGGCAGTTCTACGATGAAGGAATATCAAAAATAGTAGATCTTTATAACAGTGATATAAAAGGAATTGTGGAAGGCATGGATTCGCTGGTACATGCAGGCAGACAGTACGATATTTTCACTCAGAAAGCTGCAGATACAGAAAGCAGTGTCAAATTTATATACAGAACATCGATAATTCCCGAGGAATAAAGGATTATTTAATTCTTGCTGTTGATTTTTGATATATACGATGATACTATATATGTGATAAAAAACATTGAAATTTGCCTGATGTTCTGTCAGGCAAATTTTTATGGTTATACAGTTTTCATAACAGATACAGCAAGGGGTGGATCAATATATGACTCAGGATAAACATGAACTGAATAAAATGGGAGAAATGCCTGTAGGACGGCTTATACTCAACATGTCCTGGCCGGCGATACTGTCTATGTTCATTCAGGCGTTTTATAATGTAGTTGACAGTTATTTTGTTTCTCTGATAAGTGAGCAGGCACTGGCTGCAGTAACTTACATTTTCCCGGTACAGATGCTGCTGATTTCGGTGGGAGTAGGAACAGGCGTCGGAATCAACTCTCTTATTTCAAGAAGGCTGGGAGCCAGACGTTTTGATGAGGCGGATATGGCAGCCAGCCACGGATACCGACTGTCGTTTTTTAACTGGATGTTTTTCGCACTTATCGGAATTTTCCTGTCGGTTCCTTTCATGAAGCTGATGTCGGATACTCCGTATATCGTGGAGAGCGGTATAGATTATATGAGGATCATAACTATCGGTTCTCTGTTCATCATGGTTCAGGTAATAACCGAGAAGATACTTCAGGCGACAGGCAATATGAAGCTGCCTATGCTGTGCAGTATCGCCGGAGCAGCTGTTAATATCATACTTGATCCGGTTCTGATTTTCGGTGCGGGACCGTTCCCTGAAATGGGTGTTACGGGTGCTGCGGCTGCTACAGTATTCGGACAGTTTGTTTCTATGTGTCTTGGACAGATAATACTGTTCAGAGGCAGCCACACAGTAAAAGTCAGACTTTTTGGATGGAAGGTTCAGAAAACAATAATCAAAGATATATATGCAGTCGGAGCTCCTGCTATACTGATGCAGTCCATTGCTTCAGTAATGCAGTTCGGAATGAATATAATACTGGGAGGAATAAATGAAACAGCTGTTGCAGTACTCGGAGTATACGGAAGACTGCAGTCGTTTATATTTATGCCTGTGTTCGGATTGAATCAGGGAGTGCTGCCTATCATGGGCTACAATTTTGGAGCCCGAGACAGGAAACGGCTTATGGAAACTTACAGGAAAGGATTCGCCATAGCTTTCTGCATTATGGCATTCGGACTGATTATTTTCCAGCTTTTCCCTGGAGAACTGCTGAGTATTTTCAATTCCCAGGGAAGTCAGGAAATGTACGACATAGGTATTCCGGCACTCAGAATCATAAGTCTGTGCTTCCTGCCGGCATCCTTTGGCATTATGTCTTCATCGATATTTCAGGCTATTGGTCATGGTTTCGCAAGTTTATGGGGGTCGCTCCTCAGACAGCTTATAGGAATTCTGCCTCTTGCATGGATATTCGCCAGAATTGCGGGGCTTTCACTCGTATGGTATTCTTTCCCTCTGGCAGAAGTGATCGGAACAATATACTTCGCAATAGCACTGAGATTTGTATATAACAGAGAAATAAAAGGACTTGACTCAATGGGATAGAATGCGCAGGCATTCAATCCCATTTCGGATAAACTATTTCAATGGGCTCCCCATCTTCTTCACGATAGGCGGAGTCCATTTCTATCAGGTCATATATGAGAGGATCCTCAATCAGATGACACCAGGCTGTGTAGGTTGCTCTGACAAATGACGGATTCAGGCTGATCCGTTCAGAGATCAGCGGGCAGTCATAAGGGAGATATCCGCTGTGGTAGATCAGAAACAGATTACCATCTTCATCAAGGTGGGGTGCCAGAGGGAAGGTCCTGCACTGGAGAGGACGCTTTTTTCTGTCACACACAGGTGCACTGGTGCATTGCAGATAAAATACTTTGCCGTGCCAGCTTTCGGGAAATTCATATTCCTCTGCCATTGTCCAGCCCCATGACAACCAGTCCTCATCTCCGGAAAAAAGTTTTTCTTCGCCGGGCAGAAGATACAGACCCATTGAAAAATCTGCGTTACAGTCGCTGCTTCCTGCCTTGTCTGTTACACCTCTTTCACTTTCACAGGTGCAGCATGCAGCTCCGCAGAGAAGACCACAGTCATCATTTATTGGAGAAACTTTATCCAATAATCGGTAAATGGCTTTAAATGTGCGTTTTTTGATTGAACTTTTCATAAATGTATTATACAATAAACACAATCTTATATAAATGATAAAATATCTACTTATATATATGTGTGCGTTAAAAAAAAGGAAGGTATTTATGAGACTAGGAATAGATGTCGGGTCAACGACAGTTAAGCTGATATTGCTTGATGATGAGGATAAGATTGTATACAGCAGATATGAAAGACATATGTCAAATGTTTTTGAAACTGTTGTGGAGCTTATCAGGAAAATGTACGAAGAAATGGGGGACATGAAACTGAGAACTGTAATTACAGGTTCAGGTGGTCTTTCGCTTTCCAATGTACTGGGAATTCCTTTTGAGCAGGAGGTTGTAACCTGCAGTGCTGCAGTTGAAGCACTGATTCCTGAAACAGATGTTGCTATAGAACTTGGTGGTGAGGATGCCAAGATAACATTCTACGGCCAGACCATCGAGCAGCGTATGAACGGTACATGTGCAGGAGGCACGGGGGCTTTCATCGATCAGATGGCTGTGCTTCTGAACACTGATGCCGCAGGGCTTAATGAAGCTGCCAAAAAACATACGATGATATATCCTATCGCAGCAAGGTGCGGTGTGTTCGCCAAAACGGATATACAGCCTCTTATCAATGAAGGTGCTCCTGTAGAGGATCTTGCCGCGTCTATTTTTCAGGCAGTTGTCAATCAGACAATCAGCGGTCTTGCCTGCGGGCATACCATCAAGGGGAAGATTGCATTTCTCGGAGGTCCTCTGTCATTTCTGTCAGAGCTGAGAAAACGATTCATCGAGACTCTGCAGCTCAAAGAGGATGAAATCATTTTCCCTGAGGACTCCAAGTATTTTGTGGCCATAGGTGCGGCTTTAAATGCATCTAAATATGAGGAACTTGATTTCAGGGATATAATCGACAGAATTGAACATGCGGATGCAGCTGCATTATCGGATACCAAGCATGTGGCGCCGCTTTTTGCAGATGCAGATGAATATAATGTGTTCAGAGACAGACATGCCAAGGATACTATCAGGAAAAAGGATATCCGGAAAGCCAGAGGTAAACTGTTTCTGGGAATAGATGCCGGCTCGACAACCACCAAGGCTGCCCTCATTGATGAGGATAAGAACCTGCTGTATTCATTTTACAGAGGTAACGAAGGAAAACCTCTCGAGGCAACAATGACAATGCTCAAGGAGGTTTATGAGCAGCTCCCGCCAAAAGCGTTTATCGCCAATGTTACTGCTACAGGCTATGGAGAGGGGCTGGTTAAAGCCGCTTTTAAAGCTGATATGGGCGAAATCGAGACTATGGCTCATTACAAAGCGGCAGAAGAGTTCCTGCCTGGTGTGGATTTTATCCTTGATATCGGCGGGCAGGATATGAAGTGCATGAGAATAAGAGATGGTGCCATTTACAGCATAATGCTCAATGAAGCATGTTCATCAGGATGTGGCTCGTTTATCGAAACCTACGCCAAGTCTGTGAATATGGATGTGCAGTCTTTTGCCAATGAGGCTCTGTTTGCCAAGTCTCCTGTGGACCTTGGCACACGATGCACTGTGTTTATGAATTCAAAGGTGAAACAGGCTCAGAAGGAGGGTGCTACCATAGGCGATATCTCCGCAGGCCTTTCATATTCGGTAATCAAGAATGCTCTGTATAAGGTTATCAAGCTCAGGAATCCTGATGAAGCCGGAGATAAAATCGTGGTTCAGGGAGGCACATTCCTCAACGATGCTGTTCTGAGAGCTATCGAGAACATTCTGGGTAAAGAAATAGTGAGACCTGATATTGCAGGTCTTATGGGAGCATACGGTGCAGCTCTGATTGCCCGGGAGAACTATGTTGAGGGTACCGAGTCCTCAATAATAACTCCGGATCAGATAGCAACATTCCATGTGAAAACGAGTCACATCAGGTGCAGAGGCTGTGAAAATAACTGTCTGATGACAGTCAATCAGTTTAACGACGGCACAAAATTCTTCACAGGTAACAGATGTGAGAGGGGTGAAGGCAAGACTCAGGCAGATGAGAATAAACTGCCTAATCTGTATGAATACAAGCTCCAGAGGCTGTTTGACTACAAGCCTTTAACAGTGGAGGAATCGAAGCGTGGCGTTATAGGCATACCGAGAGTTCTCAATATGTATGAGAATTATCCGTTCTGGTTCACATTGTTTACAAAGCTTGGCTTCAGCGTGAAACTGTCACCTACATCAAGCAAAGAGATATACGAGAGCGGCATGGAGACTATTTCATCCGATACAGCATGCTATCCTGCCAAGATGGTGCATGGTCATATCAAGTGGCTTGTGGAGCATGGAGTGAAATGGATTTTCTATCCGAGCATAAATTATGAGAGAGAGGAAGACGAGACATCACCTAATCATTACAACTGTCCGATTGTTGCCACATATCCTGAGGTGATAGGCGGGAATATGGATGATGTGTTTGAAGAATATGATGTCACATTCTCTCATCCGTTCCTGCCGTACGATAATGATGAATTTCTGACCAGAGAGCTTTATAAGCTTCTGAAACGTACAGGTGTGGAAAGAGGTGAACTGGAGTCTGCTGTCAAGGCTGCGAGAGCAGAAGACAAGCGTTTCAAGGATGACATCAAGAAAAAGGGCGAGGCTGCACTGAAATGGGCGAGAAAGAACGGCAAAAAGGCTGTAGTGCTGGCCGGCAGACCTTATCATCTTGATCCTGAGATCAATCACGGTATTGATAAGATAATAACCGGCTTTGATATGGTGGTGCTGTCGGAGGATTCCGTGGCGCATCTGGGTAAGATAAACAGACCTATCAGAGTTCTTGACCAGTGGATGTACCATTCAAGACTGTACAAAGCGGCTACATTTGTCGGAACCACCGATGATGTTGAGATTGTGCAGCTCAATTCGTTCGGCTGCGGCCTTGATGCTGTGACAACGGATCAGGTAGATGAAATCACAAAGAAGAACAATAAGCTGTATACTGTCCTCAAGATAGATGAAGGAACCAACATGGGTGCTGCCAGAATCAGGATCAGATCTCTGAAGGCTGCCATGGATGAACGTGAAAAGAATAAAGTAAAGCATATAGAAGATACGAAACCATATGAGAGAGTATTCTTCACCAAGGAAATGAGGAAGGACTACACTCTTCTCATTCCTGAAATGTCACCTATACATTTCCAGTTCCTGGAGACAGCTCTGGAAAGGGCCGGATATAAGGCAAAAAGACTGCCTACAGTTGACAAGAACGCGGTGGAAGAAGGTCTCAAATACATAAACAATGATGCATGTTATCCTACTATAGTATCTCTGGGTCAGATAATATCATATCTCAAGTCCGGTGAAGTGGATCTGGACAAGGTGGGAATTTTCATGAGCCAGACCGGAGGACAGTGCAGGGCCAGCAACTACGTGTCCCTTTTGCGTAAAGCACTGAAGGATATGGGAATGGAGCAGATTCCTGTAGTTTCAGTAAATATGTCGGGGCTTGAATCCAATCCGGGCTTCAATCTCATGTCATACAAGCTTATCAAGCGCGGCCTCATGGCGGTTGTGTACGGAGATCTGTTTATGCGGGTACTGTATGCTACAAGACCTTATGAGAAGGTGCCGGGTTCGGCAAATGAGCTTTATGAAAAGTGGTCCAGAGTTGCTCGGAGAAACATATACACCGGCAGCATGCACAAATTCAAAACAACAATAGCAGGTATTGTCAAAGCCTTTGATGAACTGCCTCTGCTGGACATAAAGAAGCCGAGAGTCGGTGTGGTAGGGGAAATTCTTGTGAAATATCATCCTAATGCCAACAATGATGTTGTGGACATTATCGAGAAAGAAGGCGGAGAGGCTGTCGTACTGGATCTTATAGATTTCCTGATGTACGGAATGTACAGTAAGGAATACAATTATAATAATCTTTCGGGATCCTACAAGACAATGATGGGCAACAAGATTGCCATCAGAGTACTGGAATATTTCAGAAAACCTCTGCGAAAGGCTCTCGATGCCAGCAGGAGATTCCATTCTCCTATGCATATTGAGGATATTGCCGCAAAAGCGCAGGAAGTGACATCTCTGGGAAATCAGTGCGGTGAAGGATGGCTTCTTACCGGTGAAATGGTGGATCTGATAGATGACGGTGTCGAAAATATTATCTGCATGCAGCCTTTCGCATGTCTTCCTAACCATGTTACAGGCAAGGGCATGATGAAGCCGCTGAGAAAACGAAATCCGCTGGCTAACATTGCAGCTATCGACTATGACCCGGGAGCATCAGATGTAAATCAGCTCAACAGAATAAAGCTTATGATGGCGACGGCGCACAAGAACCTTAAGGAAAAAGAATAGGTGTTGAAATTTCCCGAATTTTAGTGTATAATTTTCTGGGTAAAAATTTATAAAGGTTAGGAGGTGTCTCCATGGGAAGACACGGAACAATTGCAGGTAGAAAAGCGGCACAGGATTCCAAGCGTGCGGCAATGTTCACAAAATACGGCAGAGCTATAATCGTAGCAGCTAAAGCAGGAGGAGACCCTGAATATAATGCTACGCTGAGAGTTGCGATAGAAAAGGCGAAATCAATCGGTATGCCTAACGATAATATCAAGAGAGCTATCAAGAAAGGTACCGGCGAGCTTGAAGGAGAAACCTACGAAGAACTGACTTTTGAAGGTTACGGAGTAGGCGGTGTTGCTGTTATCGTTGAAACTCTCACTGATAACAGAAACAGAACTACTGCTGCTGTCAGATCTACATTTGACAAACACGGCGGAAATCTGGGAACCCCTGGCTGTGTATCATACATGTTCTCAAGAAAAGGTGTTATAATTATCGAGAAAACCGATGATATCGATGAGGATGCACTGATGGAAACAGCTCTGGAAGCAGGTGCTGATGACATGATAACACATGATGACAGCTTTGAAATCCAGACAACACCGGAGGCATATACAGATGTTCACGGAGCTATCGTGGATGCGGGATATGAAATCGTTGATTCAGATGTGGAATTTGTACCATCCATGGAAGCCGCTCCAAAGGATGCCAATGACCTTAAGGCTCTCAAGAAAATGATCGATATTCTTGAAGACAATGACGATGTGCAGAAGGTTCACCACAACTGCAGCGCTGATCTGGAAGAAATTTAATTATTATATATGATTACATAAACCTCTCTGACCGGGAATCCGGGAAGGAGAGGTTTTTTGCATATAAACAAAGCAGTTTGACATATCGTGGCAAAACATATAACATGTGAATATGAGAGAAAAAACGAAGCGTAAACTAAAATGTACAGCACTGGTAATCCTGTGTGCGTTGCTTATAATCACGTGCTGTTTTGCGGCAACAGGAATATATGTGTACAATGCGTCTGTCCATTCAGTAAATCAGGAGAGACGTGCCTTGTCATGCAAAGCGGAATCTCTGGAAAAGCTCGGCTTTGATGTGGAAGCTTTTGAGAAACAGTATAATCTGCAGAAAATTGAAATAGAATCAACCTTTGACGGGCACACGATACCGGCATATTACTTTACTCCAGATGGGAAATATGACCGGGATACTGTGGTACTGGCTCATGGTCTGAACGGCAACAGGCTTACAGGATATCCTGTTGCTGAAATGTTTCTGCGAAATGGTTACAATGTGCTGACCTACGATCAGCGGGCGTCAGGTGAAAGTGATGCGGAATACATGACCTGCGGTTACTGGGAAAGCTTTGATTTCGGTGACTGTGCAAACTATGTACGCAGGATTGCAGGCGATGATGTCAGAATAGGCGGCTGGGGCTCATCCATAGGTGGAGCGACTGTCGGTTTCTATCTGGGATCAGCCGAGGCTGATAATGAACTGGCATTTGCGGTGCTTGACTGTCCGGTCAGCGATATGGAGGAGATCATCGAATGTTTTCTGACGCGTAAGGCATCGTGGATACCGGCAGGTTTAAGAACGTGCAGCGGCAGTGCAGTTAACCGGATCATGCTGGGATTCGGATATGATGTGGGCAATGTATGTGATTATGTAAAAAGCACGGCAGTGCCTGTGCTGATTTTTCACACGTCTAATGACAGTGTTACGCCGTTCCATATGGGCAGTGATATTTATGGTGCCATGAAAAACAACAGGAAAAAAATAGTATCTGTTGATGACAGCAGACATACGGACATATATCTGGATCATCCTCAATTTTATGAGAATACGATGATGAAGTTTATCGATGAAAATGTACAGTGATGCTTGAGTTGTTCTAACTATGTATTTTTGATATGTAACCATTGATTTTTAACAGTGAAAATCGTATAATAACTGAAGAAGATAACAGATGCATTTCTGTTATTTTTTATCCAGATATTAGATGACTATTTTTAAGTTATCAGCATAGAATATTAATAGATCCTGAAGTGTGCGTTGAGGACGTATAATTCAACCTACGTAACGACATTGGGAGCCCGGGTTTCCGACAAGCAGATGTCAGGCCGCCATCGAGCGGAAGGCAGAAGCGAGAACAGGGCACCCCCCTATTGAAAGATAGGGTGTGAATTATATCCTTGACGGCATGTCGGGATTTTTTTTTTGAGCTGACTGTATCTCTGATTCAGCGCACAGCTCAAACGCCAGAATTGCGCGGCTTTAGCCGCAGTGCAATTCTTCTGCGTATTTCTTAATGTGAAAAATTTGTGAAAATGCAATTTCCCTCTTGATTTCCTTAATATGAAGCGTTATTATATTGTTAGCACTCAAAAAGAATGAGTGCTAACACAT
>JBJESR010000124.1:0-14613 GCA_051882895.1 Lentihominibacter sp. | reverse complement strand
CACCCAGACGATTCATCCATTTTTTCAGCAGACGTTCATCCTTTTCAAAAATAAGATCATGCCGCTTCACAAGCACCGCCACTCGACGTGCAGTGAAATTATCAGCTTTGAACCGCTTCATTATATCACTTACAATCACCTCGCTCATTGCAGGGTGACTGTAAAAGTGCCCGATTCCGTTCTCATCCATCGAATACGTTTCCGGCTTGCCGATATCATGAAAAAGCGCGGCCATTTTCATATAATCCCGATTCTCCGGCGTTGTCCTGACAGCCTCCATTGCTCTGATGCAATGCTCCAGCACATCATATCTGTGATACGGGTTGTGCTGCTCAAACCCTTTCATTGCAGCAAGCTCGGGAATCACCTCACCGAGAACGTCAACATATTTCCTGATAACAGCTCCCGCATTCCTTCCCGACAGAAGCTTCCTGAACTCGATAAAAATACGCTCAGCAGAAATATTCCGCAGAAGCCGTTTCTGTGTACATAGGGCACGCGATGTCTCCTCCTCGATTTCAAAACCAAGTACTGCAGCAAATCTTAAAGCCCTCATGATTCTGAGGGCATCCTCAGCAAATCTCTTCTCTGCACAGCCCACAGCTCTTATGATTCTATCCTTGATATCCTGCTGTCCGCCAAATGGATCTCTGATATTTCCATCAGCATCGCATGCCATAGCATTTATGGTAAAATCTCTGCGGGCCAAATCTTCTTCAAGAGACGTAACAAACCTGACATTGTCAGGATGGCGGCTGTCACTGTAACTGCCGTCGCAGCGATATGTTGTAATCTCAACATTTCCTTCCTGCAGAACTACCGTCACAGTTCCGTGCTTTATACCGGTTTCAATCACCTGATACTCGTCAAAAACACGCTCAGTTTCCTCCGGCAGCGCATTTGTTGTCACATCAATATCACCTGAAGCAGGAACGGTCATCTTCAGTTTCTGCATAACGGCATCTCTGACACATCCTCCCGCAAAAAACGCTTCATAACCTGCAGAATTCAGTTTTTCAAGTATTATTTTTTCACTGCGCGATGTCAGAGTATCCATTTCCTGCCTCCTTGTTGTTTTTTTCATTCTATCACACACAAAATCTTCTCTCAACCTTCATTTGCCTTGAAGTATCACCTATGGTATTATAGACAATAATACCAATCTAAAGGACGGAACAATATGATCAGTAACAGTACTACCTATCGCGAATCACTAGTTAAACACAGAAGAAATCTTCACAGAATACCTGAAATCGGACGCGAACTTCCTGAAACCAGAGAATATCTTATCTCTGTGCTGCAGGAGCTTGGATGCACCATGACATTCCTCTGCGATACAGGTATATGTGCTTATTTTGATAAAGGACAGCAGGAAACAATCGGGTTCAGAGCAGACATGGATGCCCTGCCGCTGGAGGAAGTGAATAAATGCGAATACCGCTCCACCCATCAGGGTAAAATGCACGCCTGCGGACATGACGGACATATGTCTATGGTCCTGACTCTGGGAGAATATGTTAATAATATTGATGAACTCAAATATAATGTGCTGCTGATTTTCCAGCCTGCCGAAGAGACTCTCGGCGGAGCAGAAGAGATATGCCAGAGCGGCATTCTGGACAAGTATAATGTGACAAAAATATACGGCTTCCATATGTGGCCGTTCCTGGAAGCAGGAAAAATCTCAACAAGACCTAATGCTTTCATGCCTAAATCTGCAGAAATCAACATCGATATCATAGGCAAGGCAGCCCATGGCACATCACCGTTCAAAGGAAACGATGCACTTTATATAGCTGCAGACTACATCAGGAAGGTATATGAAAAGCATGCTGAAGTGCCTGGCGCAGTTCCTCGTTTTCCCGAAGGGATCGGCAGTCTGCCTCGGGCAGAGGAAACAGAACCGGAAGAGAAAACCCTCATCCATATAGGCAAAATGAACAGCGGATACGCCAGAAACGTTGTATCGGATCACACCCATCTCCTGGGAACCGTGAGAGCATATAACGAAGATAATTTCCGTATGATCATCAACCTGCTCAAGGATACACTGAAGGGAACAGAAGAAGAATATCACTGCAGTACAGAATTCTCAAACAGCGACGGTTATCCTCCTGTAGTGAATGATCCCCAGCTGTATGCAGAAATAAAACCACTGCTGGAATCACTTCCGGGCGGATACGAAGAAATGGAACTTCCTCTTATGATATCGGAAGACTTCTCATTCTACGGCCTCTACCGCCCTGCAGTATTTTTTGTACTCGGCACCGGAACAGGAATACCTCTCCACAGTACCAATTTTGATTTTGACGAATCAGTTCTGTTTGAAGGCTTCAGACTGTATACCGGACTGCTTGAGATATAATTCGTATTTCTGATAATATCATGATGCCGGCAGACTTGAATCCCGGCAGATAAAAGGTACAATGCTCGGATATGTGAGAATCGACAAAGGCGAGCTTAAAGTTCGTGAATATGAAATATACACCGGATACTACTGCGGCATCTGCAAGTATATCGGCAGAGAATACGGCCAGCTGCCCAGAATGACGCTCAGCTACGATGCCGCTTTTCTCGCTGTACTGCTGGCAAGCTTCGACGACACTCCCGATGAACCTGTTCAGGAACACTGCATTGCCCATCAGATCCAGAAAAAAACAGTAATCCGGAACAAGGCTATTGAATACGCGGGAGATGTAATGCTTATACTGGCATGGTACAAGCTTGCCGATGATGCCGCCGATGAGGGTAAAAAATATGCAAAAGGAACGATGCTCTTTATGCGCAGGCTTTTCAGAAAGCTTCAGCGGAAGCATCCGGAACTGTGCCGCGGCATCAGTACCCATCTTGCTGAGCTTTCACAGCTTGAAAAATCCGAATGTGACAGCATAGATATGGCTGCAGAAGCCTTTTCAAAAATCATGGAAATTATTTTTACAGAGGGTTCCCGACTTCTGTACGGTGCTCCTGAAGGAAATTACACTTACACCGATGATTCTCAAAGCAATTCAGGAGAAAAAATATTTCTCTCTGTTGAAGATATGCACAAACCGGCTACTGTACATGAATCACTGGCTGACATAGGATATCATCTGGGAAAATGGATCTACCTGATAGATGCTGCTGATGATATTGAAGATAATATCAGCACCGGAGCATACAACCCGCTGCTTTACAGGTTCAGCTACGACAACACCTCCGAGTCACCCGGGCAGTTTCGGGAGCGCATTGCTGAGCACCTGAATTTCAACCTTTATCTTTACCTGTCTGTAATAGGTAAATCAGTCAATTCGCTTGATATTAAGAAAAATAAAGGTATAATAGAAAATGTAATTTACTTCGGTCTTAACCGTAAAACGGAAGAAATAATAAATAAGAATGACGAAAAAGTCAGTAAGGAGAACTGAATGAACCCATATGAAGTTTTAGGCGTTTCTGAAAACGCCTCCGAAGAAGAAATCAAAAGAGCCTATAAGGAGCTGGTTAAAAAATACCACCCTGACAAATATCAGAACAACCCTCTCGCTGATCTGGCAGAAGAGAAGCTGCAGGAGGTCAATGAAGCATACGATATGATTATGAAAGGCAGAGCTTCCGGTTACGGAAACAGTACTCCAAGAGGCGGCGGCAGCGCCGACTACATGCAGGTAAGAAGATATATCGATGCCGGTAACCTCAGAGCCGCAGAAAAAATCCTCAACAGCACAAACGACCGAAGCGCTGAATGGTTTTTCCTGTCAGGAATGCTCTCCTACAGAAAAGGCTGGTATGATGATGCTGTCAGCAAACTTCAGACAGCTACAAACATGGATCCCAACAACATGGAATACAGTCAGGCATACGGCCGTATCATTAATATGGGCGGCGGTTATCAGAATCAGGCATATGGCCGCGGTTACAGAAGCAATGACGATATGTGCTGTCAGGCGCTCCAGTGCTACATCTGCGCTGACTGCTGCGTTGACTGCATATAGCAGAATCTGTCCCGATTGAGATCAGATTATTAAAAAGGGGAAGATTTAGAATTGAAAAGAACTAAAACATTCAAACTGACACTGGGCGGGATATGTCTCGCCCTTACTATTATATTCATATATGCCGGATCCTTCGTTCCCGGCGTTGAGCTGACTTTGTTCGCGCTCAGCTCTCTATTTACAGCTGTTATGATTCTGGAGACAGGTCCCGGTGGAGGTATTCTGCTTTATCTGGCAGCTTCTGTCCTGGGTTTTATCATTGTTCCGGGTAAGCTTGCCATCATCCCGTACATCTGCCTGTTCGGCTATTACGGTATAGTGAAATATCTTATCGAGAAGATTCCGAATGCCATTGCGCAGATTGCAGTCAAGGTGCTCTTTTTCGCAGCACTGCTGTGCCTGGGTCTTCTCTGTTTCAGAGAACTGCTCCTCGGAAGCATAAACATCCCTGACTATCCTGTAATCATTCTGATAGCAGGCGGAACCGTTATGATGATGCTGTATGATTACATTTATACTCTGGTCATTAATTTCTACATAAGAAGGTTCCAGAAAAAAGGAATAGACAATATGAAACTCAGCTGAGTCCTTCAGGCTCAGCTTTTCCTATGTTCAGAATTATTATTGAGACAAACACAAGCACTATCCCCAGCAGCCCTGTCAGCGTATATCCTTCTCTGAAATATAATATACTCCACAGTGTAGCTACAACAGGTTCAACCAGTGCCATGATGGAAGCCTTGCTCGGCTCCACATGATTCAATCCGAAGGTGTATAAAACATACGGCAGCAATGTGCAGCAAAACGACAGCGGAATAATAAGAGGCAGAACATTAACCTGTGCCATAACATCGAACATGCTGTCAAAGTCACACACCGGAATAAGGCAGATCGTCCCGATGGAAAATGAATATGTGATTATAGTCAGCGACGAATAGGTCTTCAGCAGCTGGTTGCTTATTATGGTATAAAGCGCATAGCAAAGCCCTGCTGCTGCCCCCGTCAGCACGCCCAATACACTGATGTTCTGAGACACATCCCCCGATAACGTTGATATCAGTCCTGTAGATAACACACATCCTGCACTGGCGATCACAAGGGCTATAATTTTCTTTACAGTCACTTTCTCTTTGAAGAAAATACATGACATTACCAGCACGAAACACGGTGCCGTATAAAGAAGCACAGCAGCAAGCGAAAGCGTAGCACTATCCACAGTCTTAAAATAAAAGACATACATCAGTGCCACACCTACTACTCCGCTTCCGACAAACAGCAGTATATTCTTTATACCTGATATTCTGAGACTTTCCCGCTTAAACAAAACCGAAAAGATTATAAGCGCAACTGCAGTTATACTGCATCTGAGAAACGTTATATGTACAGGGTCAAGTCCATAAGAAAGCAACGGCCTGGAAACAAGGCCGATGCTTCCCCAGCATACTGCTGAACACATTATAAATATTGTCGATATTTTTACTGCTTTTCTTTCACTCATACAATGCATTATACATTAAAGATGAGCTTATTTCCATCACTATCTATAATAACTTTATCTCCATCCTTGACATTGCCTCTGATTATTTCTCCGGCAAGCTCGGTCTCCATATTTCTCTGAAGGAATCTCTTAACCGGTCTTGCTCCATAAGCAGCATCGTAGCTTTCATCAGCAATAAATTTCTTAGCCGCATCTGTAAGTTCAAGAGTTATATTTCTCTCTTCAAGACGTTTCTCGATATCCTTCATTGCAAGCTCGATGATCTTCACTATCTGATCCTCCGTCAGCGGTGAGAATACCACGATATCATCTATCCTGTTGAGAAATTCAGGTCTGAAGTATTTCTTTGTCTCATCCTCCACCTTCTGTTTGGTTTCAGCAGTTACTGTACCATCGGCTTCAATTCCGTCAATCAGATAATTGCTTCCGATATTAGATGTCATGATAACGATGGTATTCTTGAAATCAACGGTTCTGCCCTGATTATCTGTAAGTCTGCCGTCGTCCAGCAGCTGCAGCAGGATGTTGAATACATCAGGATGTGCTTTTTCTATCTCATCAAACAGGATAACGCTGTAAGGCTTTCTCCTTACGGCTTCTGTCAGCTGACCACCTTCATCATAGCCTACATATCCTGGAGGAGCTCCCACAAGTCTCGATACAGAATGCTTTTCCATATACTCGGACATATCGATTCTGACCATATTCTTCTCTGAATCAAACAGAGCTTCACTGAGCGCCTTGGCAAGCTCTGTTTTGCCGACTCCGGTCGGACCGAGGAAAATGAACGAGCCTATCGGTCTCTTCTCGTCCTTCAGCCCTGCTCTTGCTCTCAGTACAGATTCAGCTACTGCCTTGACACCTTCATACTGTCCTATTACCCTCTTGTGCAGGATTTCAGGCAGCTTCAGAAGTTTCTCACGTTCGCTTTCCACAAGCTTGCTTACAGGAAT
Organism: Lentihominibacter sp.; assembly: GCA_051882895.1. Lineage (GTDB taxonomy): Bacteria > Bacillota > Clostridia > Peptostreptococcales > Anaerovoracaceae > Lentihominibacter. The sequence goes on along the minus strand of JBJESR010000124.1, from coordinate 8,188 downwards.
TCCTGTCCATCCTGATATTACTTCTGCGATTTCCTCCTCTGTAACCTCTTCCTTGAGAAGCCTTGCTTCTTCTGCAGCTTCGGCCTTTTCCTTCTCAACCTCCAGCTTCTTCTCAAGATCAGGCAGTGTGCCGTATTTCAGCTGTGCCAGTTTCTCCAGATTGTAGTTTCGTTCAGCCTCTTCCATCTGATGCTTTACGTCCTCAATCTGCTGTTTGATTGCCTTAGCTTCTGTTATGCTCTTTTTCTCACCTTCCCACTGGGCTCGCATAGCATTGCTCTCATCCCTGAGCTGGGAAAGTTCTTTTTCGAGGGCTTCAAGTCTTGCCTGAGATGCTTTATCGGTTTCCTTGCCGAGAGCCTGCTTCTCGATTTCCAGCTGCATTATCTTTCTGGATATTTCGTCCAGTTCTGCCGGCATGCTGTCTATCTCTGTTCTTATTCTGGCTGCCGCTTCATCCATAAGGTCAATAGCTTTATCAGGCAGATATCTGTCTGTAATATATCTTTCTGAAAGGGTAGCACATGCAATCAGTGCATTGTCCGTGATCCTTACGCCATGATGTATCTCGAAGCGCTCCTTCAGCCCTCTGAGAATCGAAATTGTATCCTCCACTGTAGGCTGATCCACCAGCACCTTCTGGAATCTTCGTTCAAGCGCCGCATCCTTTTCGATATATTTTCTGTATTCATCAAGGGTTGTGGCGCCTATACAGTGCAGCTCACCTCTTGCAAGTTTAGGTTTCAGCAGATTACCGGCATCCATTGCACCTTCTGTTTTGCCGGCACCGACTATATTGTGAATCTCATCAATGAACAGAATGATTCTGCCTTCTGATTTCTCGATTTCATTGAGAACAGCTTTGAGACGTTCTTCAAATTCCCCTCTGAATTTTGCTCCTGCAATCAGAGCACCCATATCCAGAGCGAATATGGTTTTATCCTTGAGGCCTTCAGGAACGTCACCGTTGAGTATTCGCTGAGCCAGACCTTCAACTACTGCTGTCTTGCCTACACCCGGCTCACCTATCAGCACCGGATTGTTTTTTGTCCTTCTGGAAAGGATCTGGATAGTATGCCTGATTTCCGCATCTCTGCCGATTACAGGATCCAGTTTGCCTTCACGTGCCATTTCCACAAGATCGCGCCCGTACTTGTTAAGAGCATCGTAGTTTTCTTCAGGGTTCTGACTTGTTACTCTCTGATTTCCTCTTACTTTATTGAGAGCATTCAGGAATTTGTCCTTGGTTATGCCGTATCGTTTGAAGATAGCAGCTGAAGGCGTGTTTCTCTCGTCCAGCAGTGCCAGATAAAGATGTTCTACACTGATATATTCATCCTTGAGTTTATCTGCTTTTTTCTCTGCATCCAGGAAAATCTGCTGAAGTCTTCTCGTTGAGTACATGCTGTCTGCACTGCCTGATACCTTCGGCAGTTTATCTATCTCTGTCTGCACCGCTCCTATCACTTCACCTGTATTCACTTCCATGAACTTGAGCAGTTTAGGTATCAGACCTTCCTTCTGCATCAGTAGTGCCAGATGCAGATGTTCTCCATCCACCTGCTGGTTTCCTTCTTCTATTGCTATATTCTGGCAGTCAATGATTGCCCCCTGAGCATTCTGTGTGTATTTTTCTATGTTCATATAATCTCACCTCCGTGTTATTTATTTCTTTATTTTTCCTTGATATACACATTTTAAACCTGGCAGATATGAAAGTCAACAGTTTTTTAGCACTCACTTAGCTAGAGTGCTAATAATTTTATTCACTTCAGTTGCTTCTTATTGAAACAGCACTGTATTATAAGGTAAAATGCATTTATCTCAGATATTCAGGCAATGCCGGTATGGCTGTCATATTAAAATAAGCAATGCCAGAGAGGCTGTCTTGTGTTTATAATGACATTACTCCATAATTAAATCAAAAGCGGCAAGGGAGGTCAGCATGAATTTTAAGGAACAGATACGAAAAATCAGATCAGACAATAATCTCACACAGGAGCAGCTGGCAGCTGTACTGAACGTCTCGAGGCAGACTGTTTCAAGCTGGGAAACCGGCAGAAATCTTCCTGATCTGGAAATGGTCGTTACAATCGCAAAACAGTTTGACTTGTCTCTTGACCATCTGATTCTTGGAGGTAATGAAATGACAAAGAAACTGATTAAAGACGGAAGCGAAACAAGAAGGGCCAGATTCAATATGATTTCACTTATATCCGGAGCACTGCTGCTGCTTATCGGAGCCGGCTGTCTTTTTATCAAGGCAGTATCTGTGGAATATATCGATGACAGCGGTATTCTGCATGAGAATTTCTTTCTTCTGCCGATGGCATCCCTTTTTATATTGTGCAGTATCCTTACTTTCGCAGTTACAGGCATCAGAAATATTATTACTGTTTTGAGCAGAAAAAACAGAGACTGAAATATGCGTCAGTCTCTGTTTTATTTCATATAATATTCATCCGCTCTTATATGTCACTGTTTTTCAGCCGAACTGTTCTCCTACTCGACAGTCACCGATTTAGCCAGATTCTTAGGTTTATCTATATTGCATCCACGTTCACGTGCCACATAATATGCGAACAGCTGGAGTGGTATCACCGCAAGTACCGGCGAAACCTCATCGATGCAGTCCGGAATATAGATAACTTCATCCGTCACTTTCTCAATCTCAGTTCTGCCTTCCTTGGCCACGCTTATAATGCGTGCCCCTCTTGCCCTGATCTCCTCAACATTTGAAACCATCTTCTCATAAAGGAAATCCTGAGTTGCCAGTGCAAACACGAGAGTTTCCTCTTCCATCAGAGCGATAGTACCATGCTTCAGCTCTCCTGCAGCGATAGCAAACGAATTGATATACGATATTTCCTTGAGCTTGAGAGAGCCTTCATATGATACTCCTGAATCCAGACCACGGCCGATAAAGAAGACCTGCTCTCTCCTGTGGTACTTTCTCGCAATCTCAGCGATCTCATCTTCTTTCTTAAGCAGCAGTTCAACCTTGTCGGGAAGTGCTTTGAGATCCGAGAGGACATTATCATAATAAGTATCTTCAATAGTGCCCTTCGTTTTTCCCATATAGAGTCCCAGCAGATACATGCATATAAGCTGTGTCGTATATGCCTTGGTTGATGCCACTGCTATCTCAGGACCTGCCCATGTATAGAAGACATCATCTGATTCTCTGGCAACAGAGCTTCCTACTACATTGACAACAGAAAGCACTCTCGCACCTTTTCGTTTGGCTTCTCTGAGAGCTGCCAGCGTATCCAGAGTTTCACCAGACTGACTGATGGCGATAAAAAGTGTATTTTCATCAACGAAAGGATCTCTGTATCTGAACTCCGATGCCACATCAATTTCTACCGGCACGTGAGCCATTTTCTCAATAACAAGCTTTCCCACAAGCCCTGCATGATAAGCTGTACCACATGCAACTATATATACTTTGTTGAAGTTTTCTATGTCTTCCTTTGTCATTGAAATGCCGTCCAGCCTGATGCTGCCGTCATCATTAATTCTTCTGGTCAGAGTCTCATATATGCCTTTTGGCTGTTCATGTATCTCTTTGAGCATAAAGTGCTCATAGCCTTCTTTTTCTGCTGCATCAGCATCCCATGTTACATTGAATACATCTCTTCTGACCTTTCTGCCTTCCTCATTGTAAATCACAATATCGTCCTTGGTCAGCACAACTGTCTCATTGTTTTCAATCAGATATACCTGTCTGACATACTTAAGAAGAGCCGGTATGTCTGATGCAATAAAATTAAAGCCTTTACCGATACCTGCTACAAGAGGTGCATCTTTACGTACCGCAACAATCTTGTCAGGTTCTGCCGCAGCAATTGCACACACGGCATACGCACCCCTCATCTCAGCTACGGCCTTGTTGACTGCTTCAAGCAGATCTCCGTCATAGAATATTCCGATCAGATGTGCTATTACTTCAGAATCAGTTTCCGATTTAAAGGTGACACCGTAATCTCTGGCAAGCCATTCCTTGATCTCCTGATAATTTTCTATGATGCCGTTGTGAACAATGGCTATTGAATTATCACTGTTTCCGTGAGGATGAGAATTCAGATCTGACGGAGCTCCGTGAGTCGCCCATCTGGTATGTCCGATGCCGACAGCACTGTCAAATTCGGGATCCCCGATTATCTTCTCAAGATTTCTGATTTCTCCAACATGTTTTCTTATCTGTATCTTCCCATCAATAGGAAGTGCTATCCCTGCAGAATCGTATCCTCTGTATTCAAGCCTCTTGAGGCCGTCGATTATTTTTTCTTTAGCGTGATCTGCGCCAACATATCCAACTATACCGCACATATTACTCCTCCTCCGGCTTAACCTAATCTCTTTGTCAGCAGCACTGCCAGATCTTCTGCAAGCTTTGTTATATGCCCTACATCCTGGCCTTCAAGCATTACTCTGACAAGCGGCTCTGTTCCTGAAGGTCGTATAAGAACTCTGCCTGAACCTTCAAGTTCCTTTTCAATATTTGCTATTGCCCCTTTTATATCATTATCTTCCAGATATTTATTCTTGTTTTCATTCTTCACTCGAGCATTTTTGAGCACCTGAGGGAATATCTCTATCTCATCCGAAAGCTCAGACGGTTTCTTACCTGTTCCTAACACTGCTTCAAGAAGCTGCAGTGAAGACAGTATTCCATCTCCTGTTGTCGTGTGATTCAGGAAAATAATATGTCCCGACTGTTCTCCGCCAAGCATTCCCCCTGTCTGCAGCATACTCTCGAGTACATATCTGTCTCCCACTGACGTTACTTCTGTTCTGCATCCCAGAGATTCAATATATTTATGGAACCCCAGATTACTCATAACAGTCGCCGTAACCAGATCTCCCGGAAGCTGACCTTTTTCTTTCATCATTCTTGCGCATATGCAGATAAGCTTATCTCCATCAATGATTCTGCCTTTCTCATCAGCCGCTATCAGCCTGTCTGCATCACCATCGTATGCAAGACCCAGCAGAGCGCCCTGTCTTACCACCTCTGCCTGAAGCTTTTCAGGGTGGGTTGATCCGCAGCTGTCATTTATGTTCACTCCATCGGGCTTATTACCGATTACTGTTATATCAGCCCCAAGGTCCGTAAATACTTTCTCTGCAACCTTATATGCGGCTCCGTTGGCACAGTCAAGTACCAGCTTCACACCTGATATATCTGCTGATATCGTTGATTTCAGGAAATCAGCATATTTATCCATAGCATCATCATCAGCTTCAAGGCATCTGCCGAGTTTATCCCCTGTAATATGACTGTTCACATCGATATCTCTCAGAATGATGTCCTCGATCTCATTTTCAATATCATCATCAAGCTTGAAGCCTTCGCCGTTAAAGAATTTAATTCCATTATACTCGAATGGATTATGCGATGCTGAGATAACTACACCGGCATCAGCTTCATAAGCTTTGACCAGATACGCTATTGCAGGCGTCGGCAATACACCCACTTTGATCACATTGCCGCCAACTGCCAGAATCCCCGCACTCAATGCATCCTCAAGCATATCTCCTGACAGTCTGGTATCTTTACCAATCAGTACAACCGGTCGTTTCGTATCCCGGCTGAGCACATATGCACCCGCTTTACCAAGCTTGAAAGCAAGCTCCGGCGTAAGCTCCGAATTGGCGATTCCTCTCACGCCATCTGTTCCAAATAATCTTCCCATATTCTTCTCCTCATATTTATTAATATACTAAACATATTGTCTATTGCCATTTTAAGATCCGGCAGAACGACCGATTCTGCAGACCTATTGCAGCTGCTCCAGTGTAACCTCTGCAACTGAACTGTCTTCATCATAAAGATACACACCTTCCGGCAGATCTATGCTGATTTCTGCTTTTCCTGATGCAGTCATCCCCGAAAGATCTACAGTTCCTCTGACTTTATCTATTTTATCAATTGCAGATTCAGATCCCACTATTCTCACCGTTTTAGCAGCTTCTATATCCGCTACCTTCATACCTTCTGCAATATTTTCAGTGTTTACTTCCAGTTTTACCTGTCTGGTCGAGAGCAGCAGTACATCGGCATAAACTACTTTGTATGATGTTTCTGCACCATCCACTTTATTCCCTGATTTATCAACAGGTATCACCTCTGCCTCAAAGTTCCTCAGCTGACTGTCAACCTTTGTTCCATCCACCACTCCGACAACATGATCGATTTTATCAACTATATTTCCTGCGCCGCTGACAATAACTGTTTCAGGAGTATAATCAGCCACCCACGGTATCATATTCTGATCATTATCAGCGTCTGACACTTTTATCTGCACAGTTTTCTCCTCTGATACCAGCTCAGCCACATTAACCTTAAGTTTTTCCTGTGAAACGCTTTCAAGCCTTACTCCATCCGGGAGACTGACTGTAATTTCAATGCTGTTGCTTCCTTCCTTACATCCGGACACATCAGCATATGCTGCGATTCCTCTCTTCTTGGCATTATTTACATCAGAGCGTTTACCATCTATAACCACACTGATAACCTCTGTTTCATCGTCTGATACTGCAAGACCTCTCTCTGCGAGAACTTCAGTATTAGCATAGCTTACTTCAATATTGCTTATTTTTTTCCTGCTGTCAGGATCTACTTCTCCGATAACATACACCCACAGACAGATGGCTATCACAACAGAGCATATCTTAAGGACAGTTTTATTTTTCAGCATTTTTGTTACCCCTTATCTTGTTGATAAATCTGGATACTACATTTCTCGGACGCGATCCTTCGTCAATATTCATATACATATTGAGAAGTTTTTTCTCTACTGTCTTCACATCAAGGAATCTGGAGAGCTGACCGTCTTCTGCCATGGATATGATCCCGGTTTCTTCCGAAACTATGAGGGTCAGTGCATCAGAGTTCTCTGTAATCCCGATTCCTGCTCTATGTCTGGTTCCCAGATCTTTGCTTATACTGTTATTCCTCGTAAGAGGAAGTACACATCCTGCTGCATACACCCTGCCGTCTCTGATAATAACTGCTCCATCATGCAGGGGGGCACCCTCATAAAATATATTCCCCAGAATCTGGTCTGAAATCTCTGCATCCACAATCGTTCCGCTCTCCATGATATCGGTCAGATTAGTCTGCCGCTCGAAGACAATAAGAGCACCTACTCTATCTCTGGAAAATAAATCTATTGCTTTTACTATGTTGGAGGTTATATGCTTGCCCTTTTCCTTATCCATCGGTTCAAAAGGTGCATTGACAAACTTGCTCCTCCCCAGATACTCCAGTCCCCTTCTCAGTTCTGGCTGAAAAACCACCAGTATTGCCACTGCACCGAGAGTTACTGTACCCTTGAGTATCCAGTTTATCGTATGGAGGTTAAACAGATCTGATAAGAATGTTGCGACAACCAGAAGCAGAACACCCTTAAAAAGCTGTTCTGCTCTTGTCTGCTTTATCAGGCCGAGTAATTTATAAACTACTACAGCTACAATCAATATATCTATGATATCCGTGATTCTGATCCCGGAAAATGCATTCCAAAAAAACTCCTGCATGGCTCTTCTCCCATTTAAATGATAATATTTATATTTTACAAAAAAATCCTGTTTGTTTCAATAGGAATAACAATAAAACACTTTACCTTCACATGGTTTACATGATCTACAGAAACAGTCCAGTTTCTGCTTCCGCCAGTGTCGACATAATAAAAGCGGAGCATCTGCTCCGCCTGTATGTCATCCAGATTATCCGAAATTTCCGAATCTGCTGATTAATATGTAGTTTCGAGTACACCGTAGTTTTTATCATCTCTTCTGTAAACTACGTTTACCGAATCAGTTTCAATGTTAAGGAATACGAAGAAATTATGAGCCAGCAGCTCCATCTGTACTATTGCTTCATCAACAGTCATCGGAGTAAGTTCAAATTTCTTCTTCTTGACTACATGGATCTCTTCCTCAGGTTCGTCATATTCAGGAAGATCTGCAAACACAACTTCCTTATGACCTTTGTACTTCTTCTGCAGCTTTGTCTTGAATTTTGACATCTGACTTGAAAGCTTGTCAATAACTCTGTCTACTGCATCATATGGGTCGTCAGCCTTGACTTCAGCTCTGAAGATAGTACCCTTGGCATTAATTGTAGCTTCTACCTTATACCCGCCTTTCTCTTTTATTGTCATTACGTTTCCAGTGATTT
>JBJESR010000123.1:1984-3048 GCA_051882895.1 Lentihominibacter sp. | reverse complement strand
GGATCTACTGCCGGATATATACCCAGCTCGGTGATCGCTCTCGAAAGTACTGTTGTTGCATCCAGATGTGCGAAAGTGGTCGCCGGTGCCGGGTCGGTGAGGTCATCGGCAGGAACGTATACTGCCTGTACCGATGTGATGGAACCCTTCTTGGTGGAAGTGATTCTCTCCTGCAGAGCACCCATCTCAGTTGCCAGTGTCGGCTGATAACCTACAGCTGAAGGCACACGGCCCAGCAGCGCGGATACCTCGGAACCGGCCTGGGTGAATCTGAAAATATTATCGATAAACAGCAGCACATCCTGGTTCTCTTTATCTCTGAAGTACTCAGCCATCGTAAGTCCTGTGAGGGCCACTCTCATTCTGGCACCAGGCGGTTCGTTCATCTGTCCGAATACCATGGCTGTATTGTTTATTACACCCGACTCTATCATTTCATAGTACAGGTCATTACCTTCTCTGGTTCTCTCGCCTACTCCGGCGAAAACAGAAATACCGCCGTGCTCTTTGGCTATGTTATTGATAAGCTCCTGAATGAGTACGGTCTTGCCTACTCCGGCACCTCCGAAAAGGCCTACCTTGCCGCCTTTGGTATAAGGTGCGATCAGGTCGATTACCTTGATTCCTGTTTCGAAGATATGAGCGGAAGTGTCCTGCTCCTCAAACGGCGGAGCCGGTCTGTGGATAGCCGCCTTGAGTTCAGTTTCCACAGCGCCCTTATCATCGATGGTTTCCCCGATAACATTGAACATTCTGCCGAGGACTCCCTTGCCTACAGGAACTTTGATAGGTTCTCCAGTGTCGGTAGCTTCCATACCTCTGCGGAGCCCGTCAGTGGATGACAGCGACACGCATCTGGCAACATCATCACCGACATGCTGGGCAACCTCTGTCACGATTTTCCTGCCGTCGAATTCGATCTCAACTGCGTTGAGCAGCTCAGGCATATCCTCTTCTCTGAATTTTATATCTATTACGGGGCCTATAATCTGATGTATTATTCCCTTGTTCATTTTCGCCTCCTATTTTTGTGCCTCTGAACCGGCAACGATTTCTATGATCTC
>JBJESR010000123.1:0-1884 GCA_051882895.1 Lentihominibacter sp. | reverse complement strand
GTATGTGTAATGTAGTGTGAGTTTTCATTTGTTTTCTCAAATATGGCTTTGGCTTTCCTGAGCTTTCCTGCCGACACCAGCTTCATGGCATTGGTTATATGCTCTGTGCTGGTAACGCTTCTTATCCTGCGTTTTATGTCCTGCATACTTTCAGCTGCCATTCTCACACCTCCCTTTTTGCTGAATTGTTATTTATCATTATTCTTCAATCATATCCATTCCGCTTAAGCCCAGGCTCTTGAGGAAGTCTTTTCTGTAAAGCTCTATGCCTTCCTTGAGATTTGTCTCCGCGTCATCACTGAGCTGACCTGTCTCCCTGATTGATCTGCCCACATCAGGATACTGAGTGTCCATGAAATCGTAGAAGCCCTTCTCGAACTCCTTGACATTCTGCACTCCCACATTGGTCAGGTATCCGTTTATAGCAGCGTAGATGATCATTACCTGATGCTGTACAGGAACAGGCTGATACTGCGGCTGCTTCAGGATCTCCATGAGGATCTGTCCGTGATCCAGTCTGTCCTGAGTCTCCTTGTCAAGGTCGGAACCGAACTGGGAGAAGCTTGCCAGCTCTCTGAACTGTGCCAGCTCCAGCTTGACTGAGCTCGCAACCTTTTTCATGGCTTTTATCTGTGCATTACCGCCTACACGGGATACGGATATACCTGCGTTTACTGCAGGTCTCTGCCCTGTGAAGAACAGCTCTGTCTCCAGGAATATCTGACCGTCGGTAATGGAAATTACGTTTGTCGGTATATATGCCGATACATCTCCTGCCTGCGTTTCGATGATAGGCAGTGCTGTTATCGAACCTCCGCCCAGTTCGTCCGAAAGCTTGGCTGCTCTCTCGAGAAGTCTTGAATGGAGATAGAATACGTCTCCCGGATAAGCTTCTCTGCCAGGCGGTCTTCTCAGAAGCAGCGACATGGCACGATAGGCAACCGCATGCTTTGACAGATCATCATAGATTATCAGAACATCTCTGCCCTGATACATGAAGTGTTCTGCAATAGCACAGCCTGCATATGGTGCGATATACTGCAGAGGTGAAACGTCAGATGCTGTTGCGGATACCACGATGGTATATTCCATCGCACCCTTGTCTTCAAGGGTCTGCACCAGCTGTGCCACTGTTGATGCCTTCTGACCTATGGCAACATATATACAGATAACGTCCTCACCCTTCTGGTTAAGTATTGTATCGACAGCGATAGCTGTCTTACCTGTCTGTCTGTCCCCGATGATGAGCTCTCTCTGGCCTTTGCCGATCGGTATCATGGAATCGATAGCCTTGATACCTGTCTGCAGCGGCTGATGTACGGATTTTCTCTGGAGAACTCCCGGTGCCGGTGATTCCACCGGTCTTGTTTCTGTTGTATGGATCGGTCCCTTGCCGTCGATAGGCTGCCCCAGAGCATTGACAACACGCCCCAGCATATCCTCGCCTACCGGCACTTCAACTACTGTTCCTGTAGGTCTGACCACGTCGCCCTCACGTATCTCCCTGTCGGAACCCAGTATTACCGCACCCACATTATCTGCTTCCAGGTTGAGAGCCATGCCGTATGTTCCATCTGCGAACTCAAGCAGCTCTCCTGCCATACAGTTCTCCAGACCGTAAACTCTGGCAATTCCGTCTCCTACCTGTATTACTGTACCGAAGTCCGATACATTTATCTGATTCTTGTAATTCTTTATCTGTTCCTTAATGACTGCACTTATTTCTTCCGGTCTTAAGTTCATTTCTTATCCTCCCTGATTTAATCTGATCCGGCTTCCCAGATCGTCAAATTTCTTCCTGACGGAAGCATCTATAAGCTTACCATCCACCAGAATTCTGATGCCTCCGATCAGTCTGGGATCTATTTCATTTGTCAGTCTCAC
>JBJESR010000122.1:0-3055 GCA_051882895.1 Lentihominibacter sp. | reverse complement strand
TCGATAATGAGAGAATTTATAGGTGGAAGTATTTTTGTAGAATAATTTGAAAAGGAGAAATGAAATGATTGCAGTAATTGGCGGAGCTATGGCTTCTGTAGTGATAAAAATGATACCTGTCAAAGGACAGGAGGAGACCATGGGGACAGGCCTCGGACAGCAGCTTTATGGAGAACTTGACAAGGCTATGGCCGATGGCATGTACGGGATGACCCAGATGATGCAGAAGATGCAGATGCTGCAGGATCAGGAGGAAAACGGACTGACCGGTGCTGAGGCGGCAGCTGCAGCACAGGCTGAACAGGAGCAGGCGGTGCCGGAATATGACGATATCATAGTGGAAAACCGTGGATGCGGGTTCAATATTGCAAAGCATCTGGCAGGGTACGGTCAGGATGTGTCCTATGTCTCGATTGTCGGAGGTGATCCTCTGGGACTTGCTGTGATAGAGGAGCTGAAATCCTGCGGCATAAACACTGCAGGTGTGAAAAAGGTTCAGGGAACCACACCGATTCAGGTGGAAATGGTGAACATTCTGGGGGATATAGAAGGGTTCAAGTGCAATGACTCTTTGCTTTCGAAGTTCGCTCCTTCAGTTGTAGATGATGCAGCTGATATACTTGACAAAGCTGACATTATAGTAATGGACGGAAGTCTTCCTGAAGAAACCATCGCCAGAGTTGCAGAACTTTACGGGAATAAAGAGAATGTGAAAATCTTCTTCGATCCGGGTACCAGACATGGAGGCAGTAAAGTCGCAGATGTCCTGGATAAAATGTACTGCGTAATGCCGGGCAGAATGGAAGCTGAAGCCATGACAGGCAAAACAATCCTCGGGCAGGATCAGCTGATGGAAGCAGGTGCCTTCCTTGAGGAAAAAGGTGTCGACAGAATCATAATCACGATGAAAGGCGGCGGAATATATTACAAGGCAGGATTTAATGAGGGAATTCTGAGACCCGAAAGAGTTCTTTCATTTGCGACAACCACCGGTGCCGGTGATATAGTTTCTGCGGCAGTTGTCGCAGCAGAAGCAGAAGGCAGACAGATCGACGATGTCGCTGCTCTCGCATTGAACAAAGCGGCGGAATTCCTGGCAGATCTGAGTGACGAAAGACCTATTGATATTTATAAATAACAGCATCTGGGAAATGCGGACATAACTGTGAGAAATCAGCTGGATGTGTGGGGTTCGGGCGGCTCGGCCATGTGCAGCTCGACCCCGGTACGATGTGAATGCTGATGTGAATGCTGACATAAATGCTGATGTGAATCCTGAAGTGAATCCTTTATACATGAGCCGGCGCGATAGGCCTACTGAGAATTTTCGAAATCATTAAATTCAGGACATCATTTCGAAAGAAAAAATCCTGAGATGGAAATTTATAGTGTTTATCAGCAATCACAGACCTCCTTAATATTTAAATTAATGTAAATAAATTGATATTCGTTTCGAAACAGCCGTTTGCCGTGCTATGTTTCGAAATAAGCTTCTTCAAATTTCTGTAAATCGGTTAAAAGTCTTTCGAAACGGTCCATAAAAAAGCCGGATTTCGAAAGTTCTCAGGAATACAGGCAAAAAATTATTTTGGAGCCAGTCTCCGGCATACTGATGTCTGTCCTTACTCTTTTACACTGAGTTCAATTTTCATGAGATCAGAAAACCCGACCTGCATCACTATCCCCATCTAAGTCGCTATCGCTGCGAATTCATAATAACATAAATCGGTAAACGCATAGTGCGAACGTTCCTTTTACATAAAAAATGCATTCAGAAATAAAAATTCTGAAAAAATAAAAAATAATTTCGGACACGCCTGTAGCGATGCACCTGACTTTTGGAAACACTGGAAAGCGTGTGCCGAAAATGCACTCTCTAACCGTTGAAAACAAGGGGTTTTACAGCATAAAAAAATCCAAAAAACTTTCGAAAAAACCCTTGCAATATTTCACATTGTAAGGTATACTAAAAAAGCTTGTGTAAGGCGATGACGTGGGAAGTTACCTTGCTATAGGAGAATTTCCACTGAGAATTGTCCCCACATCGATGGGGGCGTAGGGATTCGCTGAATTTTTATTGTGTGTAAAACAATAGAAACACACGAAAGCGTGTACGAAGCAGGCAAATCCACTGTATGCGTTGAAAATTCAAGCATCAGAACCCCTTGTACGAGCATAGCGAAAACAGTACAAAAAATCTAGGAGGAAAAAATGAGCGAATTACAGAAAATCAGAATCAAGCTTAAAGCTTATGACCATGCACTTCTTGACCAGTCAGCAGCAAAGATCGTTGAGACTGCCAAGAAGACAGGTGCTGAAGTATCAGGACCTATTCCGCTTCCTACAGAGAGGGAAGTAGTGACTATCCTTAGAGCTGTTCACAAATACAAGGATTCAAGAGAACAGTTCGAACAGAGAACTCACAAGAGACTGATCGACATCACAAGCGCTACAGCTAAGACAACAGATGCACTCACCAAGCTGGACTTACCTGCAGGCGTTGATATCGAAATCAAATTATAATGGCAATCCCGGAGCTGCCGATCTGACAGCGAGGGTAAAACCATAAATAACAAAAGGCGAAGGGAACTCCCCTTAGTATGACCGCAGGAAGCGGTCCGCTGTAAGAATCAAGGAGGAAAAATATGAAAACTATTTTAGGTAGGAAAATGGGTATGACCCAGATCTTTACCGAACATGGAGCTGTAGTTCCTGTAACAGTAGTTCAGGCTGGTCCGATGACGGTAACTCAGATCAAGACTGTTGAAACTGATGGCTACAATGCAGTACAGTTCGGATTCGAAGATGCCAAGCCACAGAGAGTGAACAAGCCTATGACAGGACATTTCGCCAAGAACGAAATCGCTCCTAAGAAGAATCTGGCTGAATTCAGACCTGAAGAAGGCGAAACTTACGAAATCGGACAGCAGATCACAGTTGCTGATTTCGAAGAAGGCGTTAAGCTGGACGTAACAGGAACTTCAAAAGGTAAGGGAACTCAGGGTAACATCAAGAGACACGGACACCACAGAGGCCCTATGAGCCACGGTTCAAA
>JBJESR010000121.1:0-3063 GCA_051882895.1 Lentihominibacter sp. | reverse complement strand
AGCTGCGGATGATTTCTGTAGATTTCAGCTGCACATTTTTTGAGCATATCCTTAGGCACAGGTCTGTCGGTTTTAACACTGACGGGTCTGCCGCCTCCCTCGGGACGCATCAGCACTGTCAGAACTCTTACCGGCTCTGTAACCTCCTGTCTGGCATAGTCGATGCCTTTATTACAGAAATTACCGGTTATCTCCAGAGATTCTCCCTGGCCTGAAACCTTGAGAAGGCATCCTCTGGGACAGCTTATACATATCAGTTCATTTCTTATGTCAGCCATCAGTTGGCACCTCCTTCCAGTGATACGACGATATCTGCTCCGTCTGATGCTCCGATTTCCGATGCAGGAATATCAAGGCGGATCATTTCCCCCGGAGTTACAGCCACCAGTTTTTTTGTAAAAATGACGGTACCGCTCTGCTCGGCTTTCACTGTAACGTCTCTGTATTTATCGCGGGGTCTGAACATTACTGTGACCTCATCTGTGCGTATTTTCCTGTTTATCAGCTGCGGTACTGCAGGTCCTGCACCATTGCCGCTCTTCACATGTATATAGTTTTCTATGGTCTCGTTCTGAGTGCCACACACGTCGGACGCATCGACACCGTGCTCCTTTTCCATAATATAACGGGCTGCGAATCTCCCGGCTTCTTCTGCCTCTGATGCCACGAAGTCAACGAGGTCGTGAACATGAAGCACGTTGCCGCAGGCGAAGAAACCTTCCTTCACTGTCTGCAGGTCCTCTGTGACAACGGCTCCCTTTGTGCCTGCCGATATTTCGATACCTGCCTGCTCAGTCAGTTCGTTTTCGGGGATGAGCCCTGCAGAAATCATCAGTGTATCGCACGGAATCTCAAACTCCGTTCCCGGTACGGGACGTCTGTCCGCGTCCACTTTGCTCACCATTACTGATGACACACGTTCTTTTCCCCGGATTTCCGACACTGTGGAGTTGTAATAAACCGGGATATCGAAGTCCTCGATGCACTGCTTCATGTTTCTCGGCAGGCCGCCTGAATACGGCATGACTTCAACAACTGCTTCAACCTCGGCGCCTTCCAGCACGAACTGGCGGGCCATTATCAGACCGATGTCTCCAGAGCCCAGTATCACTACCTTTTTCCCCGGCAGATATCCGTTGATATTGAGATACCGCTGGGCGGTTCCGGCTGTGATTATTCCTGCGCCTCGCGGTCCCGGTATCAGCAGATTGTTTCTTGTCCTCTCGCGACAGCCCATGGCGAGAACGATTGCCTTCGCCTTTATCTGAACCAGACCTTCGTCAGGGTTCACTGCTGTAATTTCTCTGTTTCCGTTCATTTCTATGACGAATGTGTTGAGCATATACGGGATCTGCAGCTCTTCCACCATGCTGCAGTATCTGTCTGCGAATTCCACTCCCGTCAGGTCTTCCTGGAAACGATGAAGTCCGAAACCGTTGTGAATGCACTGACGGAGCACGCCACCCAGGTATCCGTTTCTTTCAATAATGAGGATGTCTTTCACTCCTGCTCTGTATGCGCTGACAGCCGCCGCCATTCCGGCAGCGCCGCCGCCTATTACTACTAAATCTACATTTCTCATTCCAGTCCCTCCCCGCTGCATGCTTCACCTGCGAGAATCTGTGACTGGCCTCCGCACTGAGTTACTTCAAGAGGCGAAAGGCCAAGCTCCTCGCACAGTATTTCCAGAACCCTCGGGCTGCAGAAGCCGCCCTGACATCTGCCCATGCCGGCTCTTGTTCTCAGCTTGACTTCTGAAACTGTTCGCGCGCCAAGCGGTCTTCTGATGGCATCTCTGATTTCTGCCTCTGTTACCATTTCGCAGCGGCATACCACTCTGGCGTAATCAGGATTTGCTGCAATTGCTGCTCTTCTTTCTTCATTGGTCATATTGCGGAAAGGTTTATTTACTTTCCTGTATGGGTCGAAATTTTCATTTTTCTCAGGCTGCAGTTTTTCTGCTGCGATTCCTACTACATGTCTTGCGATAGCTACTGCCGAGGTGAATCCCGGGGATTCCGTACCTCCTGCATTTATGAATCCAGGGGCATCCTCTGCTTCTCCGATGACAAAGTCATTGGTATCTGCGTGAGGTCTGCAGCCTCCGAAGATTCCTATTACTGACTCCATCGGGAATTCGTCGCCGTCAAGGGGCAGGTATTTCCAGGCTTCTTTGAAGTAGTCGATTATCTGGTCGATGGATTCTCTCCTTGTGGCGGTGAAGTCCGGGTCTCCGACTTCTGTAGCGTCACATCCCAGAATCATTGTTCCTCCCGTCGTCGGTATTATTGCCATTCCCTTGGTATGACCGCCACCCGGCAGATCGTGGGGAGTTTCCATAAGTGTCGTTGTCAGCTTGTCCGAAATCTTCCTGTCCAGAACCACATGGGCACCGAAGCGAGGAATTATATGATAGTGGTTTTCTGAAACCATATTGTTTATTCTGTCGGAGCAGCCGCCTGCACAGTTGATGATGATTCTGCAGGTATATTCTTCTCCGCCGGCGCTGACTCTGAAATACGGCGTGCCGTTTTCATCCTGTGCTTTTTCTATGGCTGTAACTTCTGCTTCCTTCCTGAATTCAACTCCATTGTGATGTGCGTTCTCCGCCAGTGCGAAGGTGACCGAAAACGGTGTTGTTATTCCTCCCTCAGGAACCCAGAGCACGGCCTTCACATCCTTGCCGATATCGGGCTGAAGCTCATAGAGCTCCGGCGGCTCCACGATTCTCACTTCTACATGATTTTCATGGGCGAAGCCTTCCAGCTTACGCAGCTCTTTCATGCCGCTTTCGTCTGTAGCGAATATGGTCGTGCCGCTTTTCTCATACGGCACATCCAGCTCGTCACATATCTCATACATCATCTTACATCCGGGGGCATTGAACTTCGCTTCGTTCGTTCCCGGTATCGGGTCATAGCCCGCGTGAATCATGCCGGAATTGGCTTTGCTGGCTCCGGCACATATGTCGTGTCCCTTTTCCAGGACAAGTGTTTTCAATTTGTATCTTGAGAGTTCTCTTGCAGTACTGCAGCCTACAACTCCGGCTCCCACTACAATTAC
>JBJESR010000120.1:0-14816 GCA_051882895.1 Lentihominibacter sp. | reverse complement strand
CACCTGTCTGTTTCCAAACATTTTATTTACAATTCATTTACTTTAATTTATCATAAATATATAAATGTTTCAATTTTTAGTTACGAGGTGCAGGATGCAGACTTTATCCGGTTATTCCATGCTGGCATCAACTGTCACGATGCTGATGCTGAGTACAATTTTTCTGTCGCTTTCATATCAGAGCGACAAGACCTATATGCGACTGTGGGGTTCCTCCTGGATGATTTATGCTGCTATATTTTTTCTGGATTTTGTCAACCTTTTTTCTCCTATGCAGGAGGTTGTCTACATAATGTTCCGCCAGATGATTGCACTTCTGGGATCCTATCTTTTCCTTCTCGGTACTTTCAGGTTTTTTCAGATGCGCTTCCCAGTTTTCATAAACATGGTAGTGGTTTTCTTTGCCGCAGTCTGTGTAATATATCCTGCCTCAGATAAAGTATATAACCTTGCCCTCATACCCAATATAATTTTCTGTTCAGGCATGCTTATTGCAGCTGGTTGCATGTTCATTTCCATATCATGGACACAGAAGCTTCCCGAAAAGCTGGTAGCCAGCTTCCTGATTCTGGTGTGGAGTATTTTTATAAACCATTTCGGTTTTACTCTCAGAGGATCATCCCTTGCTATTATTTCATATTTTATTGGAATACTGACAATCAATCTGCTGATACTTACACTGATAATCATATATTTCAAAAAACTGCGTTTCATGGATACAAGACGTTCATCAAGATTCAGACTTCTTGTGGAGAATTCGTCTGATATAATGTTTCTTTACGATTACAACAGGAAAGCACTGGAATACATAAGCCCTGCAATAGGTTCCCTGATAGGTATAAACTCCCGGACCCTTTATGAAACCCCGGAGAGGTTCTTTGACTATATAGATATTGAGGAAAAGAATAAAGAAATCGTTAACATCTTCTCCCGTCCTGTCAGTCAGCCCGGCAGCGGAACTCTATGCCTGTACAGGAACGGAGCTGTAGAAAAATGGTCAGAGATACACTATATCCCGATTCGCGACAACACCGGAACAGTTTCTGCAGTAGAAGGTATTCTCCGAGATATCACCAGTCAGAAAAAAATGGAACAGGATCTTAAGGCTGCATCTGATGCGAAAAAAGAACTCCTTGAAAACATTTCACATGAAATAAAGACACCTGTAACACTGATCAAAGGATATACCGAAAGCCTGCTGGACAATGTGGTTCCTGCAGAATCAACCGGTACATACCTTAAAATGATAAATTCCAAAGCTGTTGTGCTGACAACTCTTCTGGACGATCTGTCTCAGGTATCATCCTTCACCTCCCAGAGTCTGGAGTACAAATTCTATGAATACAATGCTGCAGAAATGTTTACAGACCTGCTGACTCAGAGCGATTTCCATATTGCCTCTTCTGCACATCGACCTGTGATAGAGTCCGATATAGACCCCGAAGCTGTACTTATAGCTGATACCAATCGCATACAGCAGGTAATCTCAAATATGATCAATAATGCCATACGTCATACACCGACAGGTATGGAAATCCAGGTATCCTGCAGAACCTATGTCGACGAAAGCCTGCTTCACAGTACAGTCAACGAAGATGAATACAATGTTCCTGAAGGCGAACTGGTATTTATTGTAAGCGATATGGGAGACGGCATTCCTGAAGAAGACATCCCTCATATTTTTGAAAGGAACTTCAGCGGAGGCAGACGCAGATCTGGAAACTCCGGACTCGGTCTGCATATCTCCAAACAGATAATCACTCAGCATTCAGGTCGCATGTCCGCCAGAAACAACAAATACGGCGGAGCTGAAATCTCATTTACTCTGCCGTATTATAAATAATTATTCAATTATATGTTAATTGTCTGTACCCTTATAAGTCAGACTGATATGATTCTGAAACTGCCTTTTGACAGGCTGTTCCAGTCATCATCCACCCGTTTGCCTCTGAGATTGTTTTCAAGAGCCCTTAACACAGCACTGTGGGAGACAATGATGATGTCCTCAGAGCTGTCCTGCATCAGAATTTCCCGCAGGGCACCTACTGCCCTGTACTGTACATCATAAAAATTCTCAGCTTTGTTGCCTGTTTTAAATACAAATATATCACTGCCTCTGCGGCTGTATTCTTCAGGGTATTTTTCTTTTATCTCTCTGACAGGTATGCCATCCCAGCTTCCCAGGTTTATTTCTGTGAACTCCGGAATTTCACAGATCTTATACTCCGAACCAAGTATCTCACATACTATTGATGCCGACTCAGCGGCACGACTCAGCGGGCTGGTATATATCCTGTCCGTCTTCGGGACATGCGCCGCGATCAGTGCTGATGTTTCCCGGATCTGCAGTTTCCCCTCTTCATTCAGCGGAATATCATACTGCCCTATAAACATTTTCTCACTGTGCTGCCGCGTCTGCCCGTGACGAATCAGAAATAAGCGCCGTCCTTCTGCCAGCTTCAGCAGCGGTTCACGTCTGCAGCCTTTTCCCAGAAAATCAGTGATTTTCCTGTAACTTTCCGGTGTATCCATGTCCATTACACAGCCTTCCTCATCGACAGGGATCCTTATCATTTTATCCCAGTATTTATCTGTTACTGCTTTCAGGCCTCCCGGCCCGTCATAGCTGCATATCTCATCAAAATATCTGCGGGGAATATATAGCGGATGCCCCTTTTTCCCTTCAAAAACAGGAACGAGAAAATCCTCATCCGAAGTCTCGGAAGAGCATGCCTGATCCGCCATTTTCCTGAGCACTCCTGAACTCACAAGCGGACAGTCCACCGGCATTAGAAAAACGCCGGATACGTCAGCATATTTCTCACATACTGACCTGATGCCTGCTTTAATTGAAGTGAACATGCCCTCATCAAAATCCCGATTATATACTTCCACCCCGCCGGCTGACTCTATTACCTCCAGCAGGCTGTCGCGCTCAAAACCGGTGACAACAATTATCTTCCCGCGGGCTGCCGTCTCTGCCTCTTTTATCAGTCTCTCCACCGCAGTCATCTCCCCAACGGGCAGGAGGGGTTTGAAAGCACCCATTCTGGATGAATATCCTGCAGCCAGAATAACTGCAGCAAATTTCCCGTTCACGATATCATCAACCTCCAGTAATCAGATTATTTATCAAGCTGTGAACGCACCTGTATGATCTCAGCAACTATGCTGACAGCAATTTCCTCCGGCGTTTCCGATCCTATTTTGAGACCTATCGGAGCATGTACTTCGGCAAGCTTGGATTCAGGCACACCTTCCTTTCTCAGCGTGTCGAACAGCAGCTCATTTTTTCGCCTGCTTCCTATCATCCCCAGGTATGCGAAATCTCTCTTCACTGCTTCCCGGAGCACCTGCAGATCGCCTCTGTGCCCTCTGGTGACGATTATGATGTAGCTGTCATCATCAGTTTCTATATCGTCAAAGGCCTTGTCAAAATTATCAACCGTTATAGTGCGGTCTGCATGAGGATATCTCTCGGGGTTGGCATACTCCTCTCTGTCATCTATGACTACGGTTCTGAAATCAACATGTCTGAGAACCGGCTCCAGGGCATAAGCCACATGACCGCCGCCAAAAATATACGCAGTGCTGGCAAGCTTGAATTCCTTCACAAAATCCCCCGGGTCAGCCGCATCTATATAATCTATCTGGACCGTTGCATCTCCTCCGCATCCCATGTCAAGGGCACCCTTCTGCTTTTCATCAAGAGTAAATTCATATACATGGGATTTTTCCTTTGTTTCAAGGGTCTTTCTGCAGAGCTTCTCGGTTTCTGCTTCAAGCAGGCCGCCACCGACTGTACCGATGGTGGTCCCATCCTTTTTCATCATCAGCACTGCGCCTTTTTTCCTCGGAGTTGATCCGCTGGTATCAACAACCTTGGCAATAACAAAATCCTCTCCCTGTTCAATCAGGTCTCTCGCGAAATACGATAATTTCTGTGACATACTGCTCTCCTTCCATTATTTCACTGTTGCTTCAGATATCCTTTTACAGCATCTCGTGGTCCGACTTTATCAAGCCGCTTCAGCCTGCTGCCGCACTGACATTCATCTGTGATCCACCGGCTGTGATCGCCGGTCCTGTATCTTATGAAAGGCATACCTTTTCTTGTCAGCGTCGTGAACACCACTTCCCCCGGCTGCCCGTCCGGCACAGTTTCTCCTGTCTCCGGGTCTATTATCTCTATATAAAGGTCACACTCTCTGACATGATAACCTTCCCCTTGTCCGCAGCTCACTGCACATCCGAGCCCCATCTCGGTCATACCATAATGTTCGTAGACTGTGCATCCGAAAACGTCCCGGATAAGCTTCACCGTATCTTCCGGCACATATTCAGCACTCAGCAGCACGTTTTTGAGAACGCAGCCCGAGTCGGAATCAGCCTCTTTGGCAGCATGCTCCGCCAGCATCCGCATATGGGTAGGCAGAGCGACAACAGATGTCACATGCTGCTCCTTCATAAGTTCCAGCAGCGGCTGCATTTCAGCCTCTGTTTCAGGAAGGCCGTAATCAACTGTATCCGCTCCGAAATTTCTCAGGCCCTCCGAAAGCAGCCTTCCTATAGATCCCGGCATTTTTGCCGGCATCAGAATCAGCACCTTGTCACTGCAGTCCACCAGAAGCTGCATACCGTTTTCAAAATAATCCACCGTCAGCTGCTGATCTTCTTCTGTAAAGTGAACTCGTTTGGGTTCTCCCGTGCTCCCACCGGTATCCAGAGTAACGATCCTGCTTATCTGTCCGGGGCTGACGCAGAGAAAATCCATTCCTCTGTTCCTCAGTTCTTCGGATGTAGTGAAAGGCAGGTTGCGGAAATATTCCATAAAGCTGCTGTCATCAGCAGACACCCGGCTGAATTTTTCCCTGTAGAACACACTGTTTTCCACAGCATATCTGACCGTTTCCCTGAGCTTCCCTTCAGTATATTCATCCAGCTCCTCTCTGCTGAAATCCGTTCTTTCCGGATCACCGCTTATCTTGCGTGCCGTCCAGATGTCTAAATATCTTATATGTTCCTTTTCCATTAATCCCACTCCAGCAGTTCCTCAAGCTTCAGAAGAGTAGATTCAACAAACATCGGGCATTTTTCCAGCTTTGCCATCGGGTCATCCCCAAGAAGCTCCTCACAGTCCAGTGCTCCGAAAGCATCCTCGAACCAGTCCAGATACTCCTGAATAAGTCCCATTTCTGCGGCTTTACCGTCAGCCAGATATAAAAGGCACACTGCCGCCGATGCTGCGCCGCATATTCTGCCGCACTTCACTCCATCACAGAGTCCCGCCATGGCTTCCACCAGGTCATCATTCTCCCTGCCGAGCTGTTCAAGTCCTATCTGCATCACAATCTGGCTGCAGCAGTAACCGTTCATTTTATATGTGAATATTTTCTCTTTCATAAATACCTCCTCTGCTATTCCGGCTTCTGTGCCACCAGCAGGAAATATCCTATGTTTTTCCTGTTAAGAGTCTTCTTGTCAGCACATAGATTTTCCAGCGTGCCTTCGTCCATCAATGTCTGTGCAATGAAATTATCAAGATCCTGCGAACGGTCTTCAAATGCCAGAATCTTGTATCCGATTTCTTCAAGCTGTGCGATGAGAGGATCCCTAAAAAAGATACCGTCCAGTCTGAAGTCCACAAATCTTGTCGGGTTTTCCTCACAGTCCCCTTCCTTCTTCGGGATTCTGCTCTGACGCTCAGCCTCGATTTTTACTGCCTTAAGCTGCATCGGATCAGGCTTTTTGTCATAAAGATCGCTGATTATCAGCTTTCCTCCTTTTTTGAGCACGCAGTAGGCTTCATGCAGTGCTTCATCGGGGATATTGATCAGGCTCAGCACACATTCCATAAAAACTCCGTCAAACGAAAAGGATGAATAGTCGTCAAGGAATTCACCATCACCGAATTTCACATTTATATCCGGATATTTCTCCTTGGCTTCTCCGATCCTGGGAAGGCTCATGTCGATTCCCTCGCCTGTCATGCCGAAATCCTTAATGAGATGATTCAGAGTATCCCCCTCTCCGCATCCTATATCCAGTATCCTGTCTCCTTTTCTGAGGCCTGCTATCTCAACGCCTCTGTCAGTTATATCAAAATTTCCCGGTCTTAAAATCGTCATCTTTTTCTCCTGTTGTTCCTGCGATGCTCCCACCGCATCTTATATATTAACGAATTATACTCTGTATATGCTGTTATACCCGCAGAACGGTATCAGTCTGTTATCTTCAGAAAGCACCTGAACCCTGCATCGTTTCAGTCTCTCTGAATCAAGATTCATCACATCCTGAAAAGCCATACCTGTTACGGTAAAAGTATTTCGCCTGTAATACTTCAGGAATTCGTCCATGTCCACGATTTCATCGCTGGAGCTGCAGCTGCAGCTGCATGTTTCCTGACCTTCCATAGGTTCTGCAATTTCCCACTTATCCAGCACATAATCTCTGTCTTTCCTGATGATCGCCAGTTCATCCATGTCATCCGGCTGCTGTGTGCAGCAGCAGTCGGTAGCTTCTATCTCACAGCATGAGACCGTTTCGCAGCAGCTGACACCCTCTGATTTTTTCTTCGCGGAAAGTGTACACTTTACACTGCCGTCCGGCTCCCGTATGTATGTACTGTAAAAGCAGCACAGTGTATGCCCCGTCGCAATGGGACACATGTCATCGATGCTGAACTCAGGTCGCTGTCTCTGCAGCTCTTCCAGAAGGCCGAACATAGTGATCCTTCCCGGGAAATCCCCACTGTGAATTACAGGTTCCGAGGATTCCGGATTCCGCCCTGTCTTTATGATTCTCTCCGGATGCCTGCCGAAAAAGCTTACAGGCTGGAAATGTATTCCCTTGACAACATTGACATTCTCTACGAGAAAATCCATCATCTCCCCGATGTTGTCCGTATTCACCCCCTGAACAATAGTGGGTACCAGCGTGACTCCCAGTCCCGCCTTCTCGCAGTTTCTGATTGCCTGTTTCTTGATTTCAAGCAGAGGTTCACCTCTGAGCTTCTCATAGATGTCATCTCTGGTTCCATCAAACTGCATGAAAATTACAGTTGCACCCGCATCCTTAAGAATCTGCGCATAGCCTTCCTCTGTCGCAAGACGTCTGCCGTTGGTATTGATCTGAACATATTCAAATCCTTTATCCTTAGCCATTCTGATTATCTGGGGCAGATCATCTCTGACGGTCGGTTCTCCTCCTGAAAGCTGAATATTAAATGGCCTTTCTTCTCCCAGCTCCAGAAGCAGATCGTATTTTTTACCGATCTGTTCGAGAGTCGGCTCACAGCTGCGGTCATCGTCCTGCTCGGATTTCGCGAAGCAGTACGGGCAGTGCTGATTGCACCTGTCAGTGATGTCTATGAGCACGCAGCAGGCTGTCTGCAGATGGTTCTCACATGTACCGCAGTGAAGCGGGCATTCGCTGCCTTCTGCATCTCCATCTCTGATGACTGCACCCGCAGTTATCGGTTTTCTCGGCGGAATATTCACCACCGGATGCTTTATCCACTCTTTAAAATTCTCTGCGTTCTCCGATGCCAGCGTCCTGAAAATGCCGTGCTCGTCGCATTCCTTAACGAAGTACACACGTCCTTTTTCCTCAACGTAAAAAGCCTCTATGGGCTTATGACATAGAGGACAAATACTCTGAGCGATGCCGATAGTCCCGGCATCGCTGTTTATTCTTCTGATATCTGCTGTCATATTGGTTCCTCTTTTCTTAACTTCAAGTACCATTGTATATGAACAGCATTTTTTGTGCAAGTGGATGTGTGAAATCCGCACTATATCATTATAATTTTACCTGCATTTTCTGCGCTGTATCCGCCAAGTTCACTGAGCCTGCTTCTGAATTCATCACTTTCCAGGATTTCAATAAAGGCTCTGACGTGAGGCAGTTCGAGATATTTTACCGGAATAGCGAAATCGTATTCCTCAGGCCCTACCTCGATGAAATCCAGATCCATCGCCTTCGCCGCAGACAGAACTCCCATTCCGGCATCGGCCCCATCACTGGCAACTGCTGCCGCAACTGCCATATGCGTTGCCATTTCACGGTCGTATCCGTTAATGGATTCAGGATCGATATTCTCCTGCTTCAGTCTGTAGTCAAAGAGGACTCTTGTGCCTGCACCTCGCTGTCTGTTGACATAACGGATATCTCCGCCTGCCAGATCTGCGATACCCTTTATGCCCAGCGGATTGCCTTTTTTCACCATGATGCCCTGTATTCTGTGAACACCTTTGATCAGAGCCATCGGCTCTCTGAACAGCTTCTTTATATATGAAATGTTATATTCACCTGTTTCCTCATCGAGAAGATGTATCGGTGCCATATGCGCTTCGCCGCGTTTAAGAGCCATAAGTCCGCCCATACTGCCCACATGAGTACTGGAAACAAACATGTTTCTGTATCTGTTAGGCATGATATCAGCGATCACGTCAAGAATAAGATCATGGCTGCCTATTATTACAACAGTGTTTTCTATTTCACTGCGGCTTCTGTAAAGGTCTATGTTCACCTTTTCCCCGGCTTCCACACCTTCACTGCTCTGCTCGATCACGCAGAATCCATCGGCACGCACCAGGGACATGGCAGCACCGGCACCCCTGGCCAGCGGCGCTGCTACGAACTTGTCTCCTACTTTTCCCACCTTGACACGGACGTATTCCCTGTGTTTGAGGCTTGATACAAGTCTCTTGGAAATATGTGCTTCAACGGTTTCTGTCAGCTTCTCGGTACGTTTTGCCATCATCTGGATTATAGGAGTTACGAAATTCTCGAAGCCTATATACGCTGACACCGGATATCCCGGAAGCCCGACAACAGGCTTGCCTCTCACGATTGCCAGAATAACAGGCTTGCCGGGTTTCACAGCAACTCCGTGCACCAGCACCTCGCCGAGCTCCCGGAGAACATGCACCGTGAAATCCTCTGTTCCTGCACTCGAGCCTGCATTCACTATAACCATATCATGGGTGTCCACGGCAGCCGAAACCTGGTCTCTGATCTGTTCATAGTCATCTATGATCGGCGGGAATCTGTGACCTGTACCGCCTGCAACATTCACCATGTTTTCAAACATTCTGGAGTTTGATTCAATAATGCTGCCGTCCTCTATCTCTGCATCCGGTTCGATTATCTCGGTTCCTGTAGGGAAAATAGCAACCTCCGGCTTTTTCACCACGTCAATTTTCAATATGCCTGCGGAAAGGAGCACACCGATATCTATCGGTCTTATTTTATGGCTGCTGGGCAGTATCATTTCTCCTGCAACTATATCCTCACCTATAGGTCTGATATGCTGCCATGAATTAGCCGATGCGATAATCTTCACACCTTCTTCGGTTTCTACGATATCTTCCGCCATGATAACTGCGTCGCACGGTGGATGGATCGGATCTCCGGTGTCCACTATGACATACTGGTCTTCTCTGAGAATTACCGGATTCGTTTCTGTTGCTGCACTGGTATCTGCAGCCTTCACAGCTATGCCGTCCATCGCAGATGCGTTGAAAAGAGGCGAACTGTATTTCGCATATACTGCTTTTGCAGTTACTCTGTCAAGACTCTGTGTCACATCTATCGTTTCATATTTCACGTCAACGATACTGCTGACCGCTGACAGATATTTTTCCTTTGCCTCCTCTACAGGAATTGTCTGCAGATAAAGGTTTCTTTTCTTTCCCATATTTTCACCTTTCTTCTATATTAACTGTTATGAGGGTTCTGCCGGCCGGCGTTGGGGATGATGGTGCGGCCGGTGCTGCGGATGATGGTCGGCCGGCGCGGAAGCCGAAGCTGCAGATTATGGTGTGCCTGCCGCACTGAGAGGGCTCTCCCTGTATCAGAACAGGATAACTTTTACCTGCTGTCCTTCCTTCAGACCTTCATCATTCACATCTATCATCGTATATCCGTCGGCCCGTGTCAACGTGGTCATAAGACCGGACTTGCCGAAAACCGGATGTGCTCTGCAGATACCGCTATCCTTGCACCCCGGAGTTCTGGCGGGTTCCTCCAGCTCCACAAGAAGGCATGTGGTTCTGCCGCCTGCTGCCGCAACGTTTTCGGTAATTTCTGCTATGGTCGCCTTCGGCTCTTTCTGTCCGGTCAGCTGCCTGTACAGCCATATCGCTGTAAGTTCAAAGACCATCAGTGCTGCTGCCGGATGCCCCGGAAGTCCGATAAGCACTGTCTCCGAGCTGTTATCATAACCGAGTATAGTCGGTTTGCCCGGTTTAAGCGCAATCCCATGAGTGAATACTCCTCCGCCTGAAAGTCTGTCCATGACATCTGCAGTATGGTCCTTTTCCCCCTGGGAGCTGCCGCCGGATGCCACCACTATGTCGCTTGTTTTCATGGCTTCACTGACTGCTGCTTCGAGAAGATCTTCATCATCCTTGAGAACCTTCGTATCCACGATTTCAAAACCGTGCTTCATGGCCGACGCCATCACTGAATATGTGTTGATATCACGTATCTGTCCTTTCTGCGGGATCTCGTCAGCTCCTACAAGTTCATCGCCTGTTGAGATTATTGTGATTTTCCATGGTCTGAAAACCTCCGGTCTGCTGACGCCAGCCGACGAAAGCACACCAACCTCCTGTGGCCTGATTCTGCTGCCTTTCTTAAGAAAAATCTGGTCTCTGCTGATATCCTCACCTTCGGCGATCACATTACGCCCCGGAGACACTGCATCGTATACTGCAATGCTGGTATCATCGAACTTCTCGCAGTACTCGATCATTACCATCGCATCGGCACCTTCCGGGAGCATGCCGCCAGTCGGCACATATATAGCCTGTCCCGGTCCGACTGTCTTCTGCGGAGCACTGCCGATTGCCACTTCTTCGATGATGTCGAGGAACACCGGAATACTCTCTGTTACTCCCTGGGTATCGGCTGATCTGACTGCATATCCGTCAACGGTGGATTTCCTGAAGCCCGGAATATTCTCATTTGATCTCAGGTCGGCTGCCAGCACTCTCCCCAGACTCTCTGTAAAAGGTACGTTTTCTGTCTGCGGTGTTTTGCCGGCCGACGCTCTGAGCAGCTTATCTCTCGCTTCATCCAATGTATCAACTTTTAATAGTTTCATAATATTAAGATTTCCTTTCTTATCGGGTCATATGTATATGGGTTCCGGAAAACCGCTGCCGGAGGATCGGGCATTAGCCGGCGTTCCGGAAGTTTACTGAATATGTGCGGGATATAACTCAGATAACGGGATTAGCCTTCACGATCCCGAGAATTTTCGAAATGCGCACATTTCAGGTGCCATTTCGAAAAGGCACTCCGTATTATGTAAACTTTATTGCAGTTTTTTAAAAAAATTTGACGCATACCGATGCCATTTTCTGGATGTCTTCCCATTACTTGTTATTTAATTCCATAATACACCTGTTGTGGGTAACCGGAATCGTATTTAAAATACATTTTTATTCGAAATGCGTATCAAAAAGTGGTGTTTTCGCAAATTCTCGGTATATTACGGTAAACTATAATTGTCTGGTTCTGAAGTCATGCTGAAACACATCCAGTACATGTAATTGCTGTCATTATACCATGTTTTTCCATATAACAAAAGAGAATCGGGCCCTGCATTTCAATTACGCATACCATGTGGCCACCAGATCCGCACCGGTTCCTGCAATGTCCGATGCCACCACCTGCCCGGGCACAACCGGTGTTGCAGCCGTTATACGCTTCACAGCCTTCATTACCTTGAAAATATCCGCTTTATCAATCGGTCTGTCGGTTCTGACCGACACTGTTGAATCCCCTGCCTTCACAATAGCAGTTACAACCCGCTTTGGAGATTCAAGTTCCTGCTTTGCGAAAGATTCTCCTCTGTCACACTGGTTTCCGGATACTGCAAAAGGGACACGTTCCACCTGCATTATACATCCCTTAGGGCAGACTGTACAGATCATGTTTCCCTGCTTGCCTGTGAGCTCCGGGCGTCTGCCGGAAATCCCGGAAAATGAGTCAGACGTTCCCTTTACGAGATATTCTGCGGCCTGTCTGCCAATATCAGTACCTTCTTCCGTCACATGGTCAGCCAGATCGTGAACCCGATTCGCATTGCCGCAGATAAACAGTCCGGATGACTGCAAATCATTCACATCCATTCCATGACATATTTCAAGCTCAGGTATCAGGCCTGTCGCTACAAGCAGCGTATCACACTGTATGTACTGACTTCGGGTTCTGTCAGGTCTGCCATCTTCATCGAAAGGAGCGATTGTAACACCTTTGAGCCGTTCATATCCGTGAGTTGATACAACAGTCCAGCCATATCGCATAGGAATATCATAATCCTCTACGCACTGAACTATGTTTCGGGCAAGACCTGTCGCTTCCTGTCCCAGAATCATCCTCACATTTATTCCTTCCAGCGTCATGCGCCTTGCCATTATTAGGCCTATGTCCCCGGAGCCCAGAATCACGGCACTTCTCCCCGGCAGATAGTTTTTCATATTCATCATCAGCTGAGCTGCACCTGCAGTAAACACTCCGGCCGGTCTGCTTCCCGGAATCAGCATCTGCGGCAGTGTCCTTTCTCTGCAGCCTGTAGCGATAATAACAGTGTCAGCCTCAAGCTCTCTGGCACCAAGTTTCGCGCTGACACACTTCACCAGCCAGCCGCCGCATCCTTTCTCCGCTTCTTTTCCGGTAACAGACAGTACCGTCGTATTCAACATTACTTCCACTCCGGCAAGTTCCGTCTTTTCCTTCCACAACCATGCATACTCTCCGCCCGTATAATCCTTCTCATAAAGCTGGGTGCCGAACCCGTTATGTATGCACTGAGGCAGCACACCTCCCAGATAATCATGCCTTTCCAGAAGCGTAACGTTTTCTATTCCCCGCTCTTTTGCTGAAACTGCAGCAGCCATACCGGCAGGACCGCCACCTATTACAATTATTCTCATGCCGTCATTCCTCCGTTCAATGCTGATATCATGGTCTGAGCCTTCCCTTCACTATAGAACTGCCCGGACCCTTTTTCAGGATTTTCTCAGGAGTCACATTCCATTCTCTGCTCAGAATATCTATTATCTGCGGTGTGCAGAAACCGCCCTGGCATCTTCCCATCCCTGTTCTCAGGCGTTTCTTGAGACCGTTGATATTATGGGGAGGCAGCGGTGAATCAAGTACCGAAAGGATATCACCCTCTGTTATTCCTTCACATCGGCATACAGCATTGCCGTACGCAGGATTTTCTGCCAGCAGCTGCGCCTGTATTTCAGAAGATGCCTTGAGAAACAGCGGTTTCGCTCTGTATATCGGGTCGAATTTCTTATCAGCCTCACACTTAAGCCCTGCATCCTTAAGCAGCTCTATTATTTTCTCAACGAGATACGGTGATGCTGTCATTCCCGGGTTCTTGATTCCCAGTGCACTTACAAAACGTTCTGCACTTAAACGTACCACGAAATCCTTCTCCTCTTTGGGTACGTTCTCTATATTAGCTCGTATTCCTGCAAAAGATGCTATGACTGTTCCCATATCAATCTCCGGCAGGATTTTCTTCGCAACATGAGTTATATGGTCAATGCCTTCCTGTGTAGTTTCTGTGCATTTGTAGCTTCGGGCATTGTATGAGGTAGGGCCGGCCAGCATATTGCCGTCCACCGTCGGCGCCAGCAGCGTTCCTTTTTCATCATTCTCCTGTGCCTGATATATAACATGGTGTATCGGCGAAGGACAGTCAAACACCAGATATTCTCCGCGTCTTGGCTTTATTTCGAGATCTCTTGGTTTGACAAATCTCTCAAGATCGGCCGCACCTTCTCCCGATGTGTTGACGATAAAAGAAGCTTTGAAATCGCCACGGTTTGTACTGACAGTATAGACGCCTTCTTCGCGCCTGATATCATCCACCTTTGTGTCAAACATGAACTGGGCACCATTGGCAGCGGCATTGAGAGCAGTATGCAGTACCAGTTTAAATGGGGAAATAATGCCTGTTGTCGGCGCATACATAGCTCCAATCACATCTTCCGATAGCATCGGTTCAATTGCCCTCGCTTCATCGCCGCTGATCATGCGCATATCCGGCACGCCGTTTTTTTTGCCCTTCTTCATTTTCTCTCTGATAGCTTCCATACCCTCATCATGAAAAGCCACGAAGAGTGAACCTGTATATTCCATAGGAACATCCAGTTCTTTACACAGGTTTTCATGCATACGGTTTCCTCTGACACATGATATCCCTTTGAGACTGCCGCCACGTGCATGGAAGCCTGCATACAGCACACCCGAGTTTGCCTTGGTTGCACCTTCTCCTATATCTGATTCTTTGTCAAGCACCAGCACATCAAGTTTATATTTCATAAGCTGTCGGGCTGTCAGACATCCCAGTATCCCGGCACCTACTATTATCACATCATATTTCATTATTTTTTTCTCTTTCTCAACGTTTTCTATCTCTTCTGATATCCATAATGCCCCGTGTTCCAAGCACTATCGCAGCAATCGCCAGCAGCACAGCTACAAAAATCAGTACAACCGGATCTGTTTCTTTTCGTACATCATTGCTGAAAGTTGCTGTATTGGCATTTCTCTTGAGTATTTTATTAAGCGGATCCTTGAATTCCTCTTTTTTCTTCTTCGCTTTTTCTAGCCTGGATTCTTTATTATCCGCATCTTTGTCTTTCTTCTGTGAGAGTATGTTCTTCATGCGCTCACCTCTGGCTTCCGCTTTTTCCTCCTCGCTAGCCGTGCTGCCGGCAAGTACAAAAGCTGTGAGCTCATCAGTCCTGAAAATCTGTACTCCATTGGCTTTAACTGTTTTAATT
>JBJESR010000119.1:0-3107 GCA_051882895.1 Lentihominibacter sp. | reverse complement strand
ATATGCAGACGCTATGAACGAAAAAGCTATGCTTGATCTTCTGGCTAAATAAGACTTACATACATAACAAATCAGTAAAAAACAAGGATTCCGGATTGGAATCCTTGTTTTTTTAAGGAAAATTTATTTCCCGAAAACTTCGGCCGCTGCTTTCATTGCCTCAATGACAGGCAGGCTCTGCGGGCATTTTTCCTCACAGGCGCCGCAGCCTACACAATCTGAAGCATGTTTATCGAGCCAGTTCATGTATTCCATTTTAGTTGACGGGTTATGCTCATAAACATTCCAGTCATTGTAGTAGCCTATGACTTTCTGTATTTCCAGCTTCTGCGGACATGGCATGCAATACTGGCATCCTGTACATGAGTATGGGATAAGCCTGTTGTATTCATCTGAAACCTTATCGATTAATGCACGCTCGCTGTCGGTAAGGGTGCTGATGTTTTCATCTGAGAAAATTTCCAGGTTTGCGTCGAGCTGTTCCATGGTGCTCATACCGCTCAGCATTGTTGTGACCTCAGGCATAGCGGCGAGCCACTTGAATGCCCATTCTGCCGGTGTGCGCTTTACATCGAAATCATCAAGATGTTTTCTGATGGAAGGAGGGATTCTGTCAGTGAGACGACCGCCTTTGAGAGGCTCCATGATTATAACACCCAGACCTTTTGAGGCAGCGTATTTCAGCCCTTCTACACCTGCCTGATGTTTCTTGTCCATATAGTTCAGCTGAATCTGGCAGAATTCCCAGGGGTATTCATCGATGACTTCTTTGAAGAAATCCAGAGTATCGTGAAAAGAGAACCCGATGTGCTTTATTTTGCCCTGTGCTTTCATTTCATCGAGAAACGGCATGAGGTTCAGTTTTTTGCATCGTCTCCAGCCGCCTTTGTTGACGTTGTGAACAAGGTACATGTCGATACAGTCGGTGTCCAGTTTTTCCAGCTGTTTATAAAATATTTTTTTCATCGACTCTTCGTCTCTGGCAAGCCAGATAGGCATTTTATCAGCGAGAAGAACCTTTTCTCTGTAGCCGTCCTTAAGAGCCTTGGCTGTGACAAGTTCACTTTTCCCGTCATGATACATGTAGGCGGTATCGATATAATTGACACCCGAATCAATAGCCTTTCTTATCATACCGACAGCCTGGTCTTCATCGATAGTGCCGTCCTCATGCAGAGGGAGCCTCATGGTACCCATACCGAGGAGTGAAGTTTTTTCATTGATTTTCTTAAATGTTCTGTATTGCATTTTTTTACTCCTGAATCCATGTTATAATGTCAGCGATGCGGTAACATCCGCAATATAAATCAATTATACTTAAAAAGGAAATTAACTGCAATGATAAAAGATAAAGTTGAATTGAATAAAGTATGTGAAGATTTTCTCGATAAGACGATGGAAATGTATGATGTTCCTGGAGTTGTGGTAGGACTGTCCGCAGGGAATGAATTCACTTTTACCGGGGCGCGGGGTTTCAGAAATTATGAAACCAGATATCCTCTGACGGATGACAGTATTTTTCACTGCGCCTCTGTTTCTAAGCTTTTTACTTCCATGGGGATAATGAAGCTTGTGGAAGAAGGCAGACTCGACCTTGACGAACGGCTTGCAGATCTGCTGCCTCAGCTGTCAATCGCTGATAAGCGATACGAGGATATCAGACTGCACCATATGCTGACACATACATCGGGGTTGGGTGATGTGGATGATTATCACTGGGACACCCCTGAAGTGAGCAGTGAGGCTCTGCTGGATTATGCGATGTCAGGCGAAGTGAGGAATACACCTATGCTGTGGGAAGCCGGCAAAGGAGGATTCAGATACAGCAATATGGCGTATGAACTGCTGGGGCTGATTATTGCTGAAACAACTGAAATGGAATATGAGAAATATATCGAGGAAAATCTGCTGAGACCGGCAGGAATGGACGCATCCACTTTTCTTACCTTCGAGAGGACGGGAGGAAGTCTCAGCCTGGAGGATATAGACAGGGCCGGTATGGCTATGCCTCATAAAAAAGCAGGAGACAGATCAATAATTCTCGAAAAGTATTATCCGTATAACAGGCAGCACGGACCCAGCTCCACGTTGACTTCAAATGTGCATGATCTGCTGAAGTGGGCAAAAGCCAATATTAACAGGAGCCTTCTGTCGGATGAAACCTATGATATGATATGGAAAGAGTACGCGGTAGTTCCTAATAATGGAGAAAAAATGGGTCTCGGGTGGTTTATGAGACAGCAGGAGGGCTATACCTTTGCAGGGCATGAAGGTACCGATGATGGTTTCAGAGCAAGCTTCTGGATGTGCAGAGAGCTTGAGACTGCCATCGTGGTTCTGTCGAATATTTCCGGAGCACCTGTGAAAAAGCTGAACAAAAAACTGTTTGAATCTATCATTCATCTTTTATAGCGTCGAGGAAGTCTTCGAAATCTTCGAAATCACTGTTGATGAATTCAAATAATACAGGCTCCTTGAATTCATATTTGGCGGTAGCCATCAGAAATGGCGCCAGAGGGCATGCAGCCAGTTTTCTTTCAAGAGCCTGTATCTCCTTCAGGCTGTATGCTGCCATTATGAGCTGACCATAATCAGACAGAAAGTATATTCCTCTTACGTCATTGCTGAGCCGGAAGACACGGCTGTCAACATGGGAATTGCTGGATTTGAATGCCATAAAAAGTCTGCCGTTATCATGAACGGACATGACAGTATTCAATGTCACGGTCAGTTCTCCAATGTTATCATCCATGTCCTGATCTGACAGGAGAACTTCATATACAGTTACGAATTCAGGCTTCGAAAGCATCATTGCAGCTTCTGCAGAGCTTACGGCGAAACCTGAACAGTGTTCGAAGTCAACGATTTTGAGGTCCCTGACAACTACTCTGGATATTACTGTTTCATAGCAGTTGTTCATTTCTATCAGTGATTCACACATGTAGGCAACTGCTCCATCTGCATATGAGGTGTCCTTATCGATAACATTTTTGCAGAATGTCGCCTGTCTGTAGTTGTCATACAGATCAAGAGGGAATTTGCCTTCTGCCAGATAAGCAGCACCGGCGTAATCTCTGCCGAAGCATCTCATGAGGAAATAGTTGATT
>JBJESR010000118.1:0-3147 GCA_051882895.1 Lentihominibacter sp. | reverse complement strand
TTTTCGGCGACTTTTTCGGCGGAGGATCCGGCGGCCATGGCTTCGCACATGATTTCAGCGGGTTTGGAAAAGGGACACGTGCCGGAGGAAACAAGGGTGCCGACATAGAGACCGAGATGACCATATCCTTTGATGAAGCGGCCTTCGGATGCACGAAGAAAATATATTTCGAAGGAAACCAGAAGAAACCTCTCGAAGTGAAGATCCCGGCAGGCATCGACGAAGGACAGAGCGTGCGTCTCAGAGGCAACGGCCACCCGGGAAGCAGCGGAATGCCTTCGGGAGATATGTATATCAGAGTTCACATAACACCGAAGCAGGGCTATGAGAGAAAAGGCATGGACGTTTACACGACTGAGGAAATACCGTATACCACAGCCGTGCTGGGCGGCGATGCCATATTCGCTACACTTTATGGCAAGGTAAAATGCAGAATACCCGCAGGCACCCAGTCCGGAAGCAGGATAAGGATAAAGAACAAAGGCATACAATCCATGAAGAACCCGCAGGTTCGCGGCGATGAGTATGTGACAGTACAGATTGCAGTGCCTAAGAATCCGACAGCTCAGGAGAAAAACAAAATCAGAGAGCTTGCGGAACTGGAACAATTAAAAAGAGCATCATAAATAACCATCATAATCATTCATCAGCTTCGGCTCCTGAAGACTCGTCAGAAGTTTCAGGAGCTTCGGAGCTGTTTTTTCTTTCTTTGCTTTCAGCCCATTTCACCACGAACACCTGGATTATTCCGGCCAGAGGAACCGCCAGCAGCATTCCGATAATACCGAAGAAATATCCGAACACGCTGACTGCCAGCAGGACCATCAGAGGATGAAGTCCGGTAGAGCTTCCTACTATCTTAGGATAAATGATATTGGAGTCGATCTGCTGTACAGCCACCAGAATTGCGGCAGCAATTATACCCGTCAGCAGTCCGTCGGTGCACAGACCCATCAGAAAAGCAGGAATCATTCCCATAACAGGACCGAAATAAGGAATCACATTGCATATACCCGCGAAGACTCCGATGAAAACAGAAGCCTCAAGACCCAGTATCGTAAGACCGATAGAAGACAGGATGGCAACAATGAGAGCATCCAGCAGAGCTCCCCTTATAAATTTAGACAGAACATCATTGACCTCGCTGAGAGTTTCAGTCAGGACAGCGTTCCCTTT
The DNA here is from genome assembly GCA_051882895.1 of Lentihominibacter sp. Classification (GTDB taxonomy): domain Bacteria; phylum Bacillota; class Clostridia; order Peptostreptococcales; family Anaerovoracaceae; genus Lentihominibacter. The sequence goes on along the minus strand of JBJESR010000118.1, from coordinate 1,971 downwards.
CTGCGGCATTACAAGATGGAGAAACTTCCTCCACAGCCCCAGGAAGAACTGCTTGTCCTTCATCAGGTATATACTTATGATGATACCTATAAGTACATTTACAACACCGCCTCCGATATTGCTGAAGAATGTAATCACTGAAGACGCATTGATATTCTGTGATATCCACTGCATGATCACATTCGCCACTTCACCCAGCTTATCTGATAACAGACCATCAGGAACGTTGGCTGTAATATTTGATATCCAGCTTCTGAAGGTGTCTTCATACTGGACGATACCATAAAGCAGATCCTGTATCAGCGTAGAGAAATCCCGGAATACCACCTTGCCTATAATCATAACTGCAAATCCGTAGATTATCGCCAGAACAGCCGCAATCACCAGAATATAGGTCAGCAATACGCTGATAAAATGAGCGAGATTCTTTCGCTTTTCGGCTTTGATGGGATCCTCCGGCAGCCTTACAAGTCTGCAGACAACCCTGGAATCTATCAGCTCCGAAAGCGGGTTCAGCAGGTATGCCAGAATCAGCCCCAGAATCAGCGGCCAGAAAGCATCAACCAGCACATCCAGACAGCCGACGATCCACGAGGCAATCGGTCCGATATTTTTGAGAATGAAATATATCACATACAAAAGAACCGCATTGAACACAATAAAGAAGCTCCCCTTCATGAATGCATGGTCCTTTAACATATTTTTAAATTTATCCATACTATTTCCTCCGATACCATTTTATTATATACTAAGGTAGGTAAGTAAGCAAACAGAAAGGTGACAAAGTAATGACCCGGAGACATATCCCTGAACTTCTCGCACCGGTGGGAGGCCGGCAGCAGCTTGAAGCGGCAGTACAGAACGGAGCAGACGCGGTATACATGGGCGGACCGCTTTTTAACGCCCGCATCAAGGCTGAAAATTTCACTTATGATGACATGCGTGATGCCATAAAATATGCTCATGAAAGAAACGTCAAGGTGTACATCACCCTGAATACCCTCATTAAAGATAGTGAACTGGAGAAGGCATTTTCATACGTCAATTTTCTATATGGAGCAGGCGCGGATGCAGTGATTCTGCAGGATATGGGACTTGCCCGCCTCATCAGGAAATATCTGCCGGATATGACGATGCACCTTTCCACCCAGGGGACGATATACAACGGACATGCGGCGGGATTTGTAAGAAAGCTGGGATTCAGCAGAGTAGTGCCCGCCAGAGAACTGACTTTAAATGAAATTAAAAACCTGACATCGGAGTTCCACAGCGGCGAAAGCCCATGCGAAGTGGAAGTGTTCGTGCACGGTGCCCTTTGCATATGCTATTCCGGCCAGTGTCAGATGAGCAGAATGCTGGGAGGCATCAGCGGCAGGAGCGGCAACAGAGGACTCTGCGCCCAGCCCTGCAGGCTGCTTTACAAGGACGACAGAGGCAGACAGCGTTATCTGCTGAGCCCTAAGGATATCTGCACTCTCCAGGATATACCGGCACTGTGTGAGGCCGGTGTGGATTCCCTCAAAATCGAGGGACGTCTCAAATCGCCCCATTATGTGGCAGTGGTTACAGCTGTCTACAGGAAATATCTCGACATGTACAGAGATAAGGGATATGTAAAGGTGGACGCTGACGATATGCTCAGACTTCAGCAGATTTTCAACCGTGGCGGCTTCATGGACGGATACCTGCACGGCAATCCCGGAGCCGGGCTGCTCTCCGGTGACAGCCCTAAAAATCTCGGCGTATATGCAGGCCGGGTCAGAAAAGTGAAAAAAGGCAGTACACTGGTGGATATTGAACCGCACGGTTCATTGTCGATAGGCGATGGTGTTGAAATACACAGCAGAACCACCACAGGAAACGTGCTGTCATACGTGAAAAAACTTCCTGATGGCAACGTGCGTATCGGAGATATAAAAGGGCACGTGAGCGCAGGAGACAAGGTTTACAAGGTGACGGACAGGGAGCTGC
>JBJESR010000117.1:0-15529 GCA_051882895.1 Lentihominibacter sp. | reverse complement strand
TGGTGGAGATGATGGGAGTCGAACCCATGTCCGAAAGCATTTCCACGAGACTTTCTCCGAGCGCAGCTTCTGTTTTAAAGTTTCGCGTCATTTAACGCCCGGAAGCAGGCTTTAAAATCAGCTATCCCGTTGTTCCCTCATGCTGCCGGGCTTTCACATGAGGTTTTCCTGCATGTTTGACGTTCAGCATCAGGCCTGCAGGTGAACCTGAGTGAACGCGCGGGCTGCTATGCAGCTAATGCGAAATTGTTGTTCTTTTTAGCGTTTATATTTAACGTGTCCTTTTTAAGGTAGACTGGACAAACTACCGCTCGCTTATCCGGTTTCCACACCCCCGTCGAAACCTTTACATCCCCATATAAACTGCTGCAGGATTATTCCTGAGCAGAATTCATGCCGTCTTTAGCATCGCGTTCATCCTTTGCAGCTTCTATTCTGTTCTCCAGATCTGCGATGGCTGCATTGGCAGCTGCGATTTTAACACATAATTCTCTGATTTTATCATTATCAAGGTCACCGAGCGCCTCGCCGTCATACATAGAATAGCAGTAATCGCCGATTTCCTTCTTCACAGATGAGATTTCCTGTTTCTGTGCAGCAATCTGTGCTTTGAGCTTGCCGACCTCCAGAAGTTCTCCTGCTTTGTTTCCTGCTTTGCCTGCCGCTGCCGCTGCTGTCCTGCTTACTTTATCTAAAATACCCATAACTAATACCTCCGCTATTTCCTTACAGCCTGCTGCATCCTTCTGTCAGCATCTCTCTTAGCGATATCATGACGCTTGTCATATTCCTTCTTGCCTCGTGCCACAGCGATTTCCACTTTGGCTTTCCCTCTGTCATTAATGTACATCCTCAGAGGTACTAAAGTCAAGCCCTTTAATTTGGTATATCCGATGAGCTTTCTTATTTCGCGCTTGTGCAGAAGCAGTCTGCGCGGTCTGAGAGGATCCACATTGAATCTGTTCCCCTGTTCATACGGACTGATATTCATCCCATACAGTATCAGCTCTTCATTTTCTATTTTAGCATAACTCTCCTTGATACTCACCTTTCCCTGTCTCACCGATTTGATTTCGGTACCGGTCAGGGCAATCCCCGCTTCATAGGTTTCCTCAATGAAATAGTCATGTCTGGCTTTCTTATTATTGGCGACTACCTTCATAATTATTCTATGCTCCCTTTCTCACCGGAAACAGACTTTACCTATGCAGTCACCTGTCTCCAGTATGCCTATAGCTTCATTCCTGCTGTCCATGGATGATTTCCTGTTATCGCTCAGAACAAATATCTCATCATCACCGAGGACTTTCCTTGAAAACGGCTCCATATACGCAGCATCACTCATATAGTCCGTGTACGGCTTATCATTCAGATAAAAAATACTGTCGCGAATCTCGACGCAGTCCCCCGGTCCGGCAGCGACCCGTCTTATCAGTATCCGCCCTTCGCCCTCTTCGCCATACACATCACTTTTAAAAGCAATAACGTCACCTGTCTGCGGCACATTTCCGTTGAAGCTGTACGCAAGCTTGTTTATCAGCACCCGGCTTCCGCTTCTGAGCTCAGGCTCCATGCCGCTCCCGTCCGCCTGGGAAATCATGAATACCCCGGACAGGATAAATGCGCATATTATACCCGCAGCAGCTGCACATACATACGAAACAACCCGTTTTATCATGAGTGTTCCTCCTTTTAAATTATATGTACAGCCTCCGGCATTAACATACGGCATTGACATGCATCATCGACATGCAGCATCAGGATGCAGTACCGACGCTTCCTGCGCTACAGCAGCGTGATTTCATCAAACGGGAACAGCCTGATAAACGCTTTTCCCACAATCTCCTCCTCGTTTACAGTTCCCACCTGGGGATCTCTGCTGTCCAGGCTCACGCTTCTGTTGTCACCCATCACAAAAACCTGATCCTCAGGAACCGTCAGATCATACAGTTCTCCGGAGGTATAACCTTCAAGAGTATACGGTTCATCAAGAGGTGTACCGTTTCTGTAGACAACACCATCGGAAACAGTGATCACATCATTTTCCACACCGATAACACGTTTGATCAGCATTTTCTTGCCCTTGCCGTCATCCCTGTCGATATCCGATCTGAACACTATTATGTCGCCGTACTCAGGATGATCCTTACCCTTGTATGCCAGCTTGTTCACAAACAGATAGTTGTTCGAATACAGGGTAGGTTCCATCGAGCTTTCTTTAACTATAGTCGGCTTGATTACTATTGTTATTGCTGCCACAATTATTACCGCGATAATAATATCCTTGATAAATTCCTTCATTTAATCGATTCCTCCAAATTCAGAGAAAGGCCATATGCAAAACAGCACATTCCCTTTGATCTCTTTCATATCCACAGGCCCCAGTCCATCGTTACGGCTGTCTGTCATCTCATTTCTGTTATCGCAAAGCAGGAACACTTCCCGCTCTCCAAGCGTCACCTTCATATCACCGGATGCTCCCCTGATTCCGTCATCAGTGACATATTCCGTGCCATCTATATACACCTTGCCATTTCTGATTTCAACGGTTTCCCCAGGAAGACCCGCTACACGAGCTATTATATTATCATCAGAAATTTTCTGTGACTCGGTTTTTTCAAGTATCACCAGCTTCCCTCTTTCAGGGATATCGCGGTTCGGAGCATATGAGGACTTGCTTACCACCAGCACCTGACCGTCACTGATAGTCGGTGACATGGCATCACCTTCATTCACCTCAGGCGCGACAAGCATGAACATAACAACAGCGAGGGTAAAAGCAATTATATATGGTGCATTCCTGCCTCTCCATCCGCTTCCTCTGGCGTTATTCTGTTTCTGCATAATTCCTCCTGTCCTTTCTGTTCTGCCGCTCTTCTGCCCTGATCAGCTTCCTTATCCTCTCAAACTCTGACGGCAGAGGCGCTTCAATGCTCCTGCCCTCAAGATATGCAAGCTCATCGGGCATATTGTTGAATTCCAGCCTGTATGCGTGAAGAAGCTGAGTCGTTATCCCCAGTTCTGCCGCCCGGGAGCTGCTGATGCCTGTCCCGTACTTGGGATCGCCAAGCAGAGGGAACCCCGCATGAGACAGGTGAACCCTGATCTGGTGCGTCCTGCCAGTCACAAGCTTAATCCTGACAATCGAATAATTCATACCCGGCAGTACAGGATCAACATAAGTCAGTGCTTCTTTGCCATCTTCACCATCTGCAACTCCAACAGTGTTAGTGCTGCTGTCCTTCACGAGCCTTTCCCCGAACACCATCGGTTTATCGAATCTGCCGGACACGACAGTCATATAATACTTCCCGATACAGTTCCTTTCCCTGATAAGCCTGGTCAGAAGCCTCAGAGCCATAGCATTTTTACCGAAAATGACAAGCCCTGTAGTGTTTCTGTCCAGCCTGTTTACAGGCGCAGGTGCAAAGGTCTTCTCAGCCGCAGGATCGTAATCTCCCTTTTCCTGCAGGTAACCCGTCACCTGATTGACAAGTGTATTCTTTTTCTCATGTGCGTCACCGTGGATTATCAGGCCTCGAGGTTTACTGACTATTAATATATTATCGTCCTCATATACAGTTTTAAACTGTTTCCTGACAGGCTTTTTTATTACCGCCTCAGACAGCTCCTCAAATTTCTCTTCGCTCATGTAAAAGACCAGCTCATCTCCCGGCGCCAGCATGGTGTCTTCCTTCCCTCGTCTGCCGTTGATTTTAATGTCTTTCCTGATCATTTTATAGATCATGCTCAGCGGAGCTTTTCTGAAAAGCTTTTTAAGAAATCTGTCCAGTCTCTGGTTCGCATCATTTTCTCTGACTTCAAATTTAATCATAGCTTTTATTATACAACAATTTGTTTAATAAGTACAATTTATTGTTCCAATGTGAAGAAAATTTCATTAAAAAACATACTTTTAGATTTGAGAAAACAGCAGAAATATGTTAAAGTAAAACTGAAGAAAACAAAGGAGCACTGACATGCGAAGAATCAAAGATTTTTTCTATAATAAAAACGATATTATCATAGTCCTTATCATACTTGCAGCAGCAGCTTTCATTATCTATACCAGAATCGGGGTAATCATGGATTATCCGGAGAAGCTTGCGGCAGATAATTCAGCAACAGTTGAGCAGACTGTAACAACCGCCGCTGAAGCAGATAAATCCGATGCCGGCACCGACAAATCATCAGACAAGAGCTCCGGTACCGCTTCGGGAGATTCCGATAAAAGCTCCGTAACATCCGGCACTGTCGTGATCAAAATCACCGACTCGGATACATCTGTAACGGTTGCCGAGAAAATTGCAGATGCCGGGCTGGTCGAATCCGCCACGGAATTTGAAGGCTACATAACCAACAATAACAAGGCTGACAAACTGCAGACGGGAACCTTCAAGATAAAGAAGGGTTCTTCCTTTAAGGAAATATTAAATAAGATCACAAAATAATTATTTTTTTATAAGGAGGCATATCATGGCTTTAGTTACTACAAAGGACATGTTTGCAAAAGCACTGAATAGCGATTACGCTGTCGGAGCATTCAATGTCAATAATATGGAAATCATCCAGGGCATCGTAGAAGCTGCACAGGAAGAGAACGCTCCTCTTATCCTGCAGGTTTCCGCAGGTGCGAGAAAATACGCCAAGCCCGCATATCTGGTCAAATTAGTTGAAGCCGCCATGCTGGATACCGGTCTGGATATAGCACTTCACCTTGACCATGGAGAAGATTTCGATATCTGCAAGAAATGCGTTGATGACGGTTTCTCATCTGTTATGATCGACGGATCCAAGCACCCGTTTGAAGAAAACATCAGACTTACTAAAGAAGTGGTTGAATACGCACATGCTCACGGCGTATCAGTAGAGGCAGAGCTTGGCAAGCTTGCCGGTGTGGAAGATAATATCAAGGTTGATTCAAGAAACGCCACTTTCACAGTTCCTGAAGAAGCAGCTGAATTTGTTGCCAAGACAGGCGTTGATTCACTTGCCATCGCTATCGGAACAAGCCACGGCGCTTATAAATTCAAGGGCGAACCATACCTCGACTTCGAAAGACTTCAGGAAATACACAAGCTGATTCCGGATACACCTCTTGTACTTCACGGAGCATCGACAGTCCTTCCTGAATTTGTTGCCAAGTGCAATGAATACGGCGGCGACATTCCAGGAGCACAGGGAGTACCTGAAGACATGATCAGAACCGCTGCTAAATACGGTGTCTGCAAAGTCAATATCGATACCGATCTCAGGCTTGCTATGACAGCAGAAATCAGAAAATATCTGACTGAGCATCCTGCAGATTTCGACCCTAGAAAATACCTCGGACCTGCAAGAGACGCAATCAAGAGAATGGTTCAGCACAAGATCAGAAACGTTCTGAACGCATCAGGAAAAAGATAATCTGATCAGCACTTAACTGATCAGCATATATCTTAATGGGTCAGAACAATCGTAAATACTCAGGTAAATATTCAGAGATGAACATCACGTTCATCTCTGTTTTCATGTTGTCGGGAATATCGCCCGCGATATTCTCCATTTCACTTTCACTTTATCCGAAAAGCTCTGACTGGAATTTCAAGTTGATAGTACATGTCTCCTGATGTATACTGATTTCGTAAACGGGAAACTTTGAACCGGCTTGTGGCGCTCTCATGGAATTTGGATATACTTCCGCAAGCCAGCTGCATTCTGGTTGTTAAGGTTTATGCGGTGAAGCGGTTAAAACTATAGTTATAGGTTTAATCATGGTCCTGGCCTGAGAATTTTCGAAATCTGGCATTTTTATATGCTGTTTCGAAAAACTTTTAGCGGATTTCCGGAAATTTAAAGAACTCCGTTTCGAAACAGGGTACCGAAAGTGGGATTTTCGAAACGAATATCTATTTATTTCTAGTAATTCAAGAATAAGTAGTCAGCCCGATATAAAAAAATCCCTAAATATTTCCATTGCAGCACATATTCTTTCGAAATGAACCTTTGAAATTGCTGATTTCGAAAATTCTCAGTGAGCCTGATTCTCCGGATCGACAAAATTGGAAATATTCAGGTGGATCATTGGGGAATCCGAGACTGAGGTTGAGCCCGATCCCGAATCAAACACCGGCCGGAATACACATCCTCGGAAATCTGCGATTCACTTCAGCTTGATGAGAAACGGAGGAAACATGAATTACATACAAGGACTTATAATGGGACTGGCTTATGTGGCTCCGATAGGGCTGCAGAATCTCTTCGTAATCAATACTGCCCTGACGCAGACAAAGAGACGGGCATTCGCAACAGCATTCATTGTGATCTTCTTTGATGTCACACTGGCTCTGGCATGCTTTTTCGGCATCGGCGCCATCATGGAAAAATCACAGCTGATAGAAATGGCTGTACTGCTCATCGGAAGTCTTATCGTCATATGGATCGGAATTTCGCTGCTCCGCTCAAAGGATGACACCCTTGAATCCTCAAAGGACGTCAACGTGCCGATATTAAAAGTCATCTCCACCGCCTGTGTAGTCACCTGGTTCAACCCCCAGGCCATCATTGACGGAACCATGATGCTGGGAGCCTTCAGAGCAACGCTTCCTGCAGCAGAAGGCCTGAAGTTCATAAGCGGCGTTGCCACCGCATCTTTCTGCTGGTTTCTGGTGATCACAACACTGCTCTCGATTTTCAGAAGCAGATTCAGCAGCAGGGTGCTCAGGATAATAAACATCATCTGCGGATGCATAATCATATTTTATGGACTCAAACTGCTTTACCAGTTTATACAGATGGTCATATAGCATAATCAAAAAAAGAACTTCTCATGCATCACAGAAGTTCTTTTTTGTTTTATTTCAGCTTTGCTCAATAGCTCCAGCTCTTCTATTTTATTTCTTTGCCGCTTCAAGCATATTGTTCTTGAGACGCCACAGCTCGTAGGACAGATCCACGAAATATGTCTGCGGATTATCAAAACGTTTTATCTCGTCCCACATCGAATCAAGCTGTCTGGCACAGTAATCCCTGATTTCATTTATAGACGGGCTCTCGTATACACATCTGCCCGCTTCAAAAACAGGGACCCTGAGATTTTCAGCATAAAAATTACTCAGCCTCTTTCGCTTCCATACAGCCTGCGGATCGAAGATCTCATAAGCATCCCCTGAAGGAACCGCTTCACTGTCAAGAGTTATCACATCCGCCAGTGCCCTGTCCGTATCCTTATCATAAAGCCTGTACAGTGACTTGAATCCCGGGTTCGTAATTTTTTCGACATTTTCGCTGATTTTGATCTTAGGAATCATCTCGCCGTCCTTCTCAAGAGCAGACAGCTTATATACCCCTCCGAAAACAGGCTGCGAGCTGGCTGTGATAAGCCTTTCGCCTACACCGAAGGAATCAATGCAGGCCCCTTCCTGGATCACCTCTCTGATGATATATTCATCAAGGGAATTGGATACAACAATGGTGCAGTCCTCAAGACCCGCATCATCAAGCATTTTTCTGGCTTTCTTAGTCAGATACGCGATATCGCCGCTGTCTATCCTGATTCCCATCTTCTCAGGCTTCATTTCCTTGAAAACCCGGATTGCCGCAGGCACACCGGACTTAAGTACATCATAGGTGTCCACCAGCAGAACACAGTTGGTCGGATAAATCTCTGCGTACTTTTTGAATGCCTCGTACTCGTCATCGTACATCTGCACCCAGCTGTGAGCCATAGTGCCGAGAGCCGGAATGCCGAACTCGATATCCGCAACCGCACATGCAGTTCCCGCGCATCCGCCTATATATGCAGCCCTCGCCCCATATATGGCAGCAGCGGTGCTGTGAGCACGCCTCGTGCCGAATTCCATAACAGGCCTGCCCGCAGCAGCCCTGACGATTCGGCTGGCCTTTGTCGCGATAAGGCTCTGGTGATTGATCAGCAGCAGTATCATAGTCTCAACAAACTGCGCCTGCATCACAGGACCCCTTACTGTAAGTATAGGCTCTCCCGGGAAAATCAGCGTACCCTCAGGGACAGCCCACACATCACATTTGAACTCAAACTCTGACAAATACTTCAAAAACTCCTCATTGAAGATCCCCTTGCCCCTCAGATATTCAATATCCTCATCTGTGAAGCTCAGATTCTTCAGATACTCTATCACCTGCTCAAGCCCTGCCATTACAGCATATCCGCCGTTATCAGGAATACTCCTGAAAAACATATCAAAATACGCTGTGTCTTCTGTCATATCACTGCAGAAATAACCATTAGCCATAGTTATCTCATAGAAGTCAGTCAGCATTGTCAGGTTCAGCTTCTCTATCATTTAACTGTTCCTCCATCTTACCTTTCTCTGCTATTACCACGCATGATGAAGCTATTACAACTGCTCCTCCGACAAACTGCAGTATCCCGATGGTCTCACCTAAGAACAGCCATCCGAAAAAAGTTGCCGTTACCGGAAGAAAATTGGAAAACATGGCCGAGATAGTAGGCCCTAAAACCTTCAGGCCGTTGACCATAATAAAGAACCCTATCCCCGCACTTACGCATCCGAGATATATTATACCACCAATAACTCCCGGTGTAAAATCCTCAATTGGCGGCATGTTATGTAAAGCGTACGGCATTATCAGCAGCACTGTACATGTAAGCTGGTTGAAGGACATGGTCGCACTGTCATAGTTCTCACTTACCTTGGCAGTTATGAAATTATAGCAGTTCCATGAAATCACCGCTCCGAATGCCAGCAGATATCCCGTCAGCCTGCCCTGCAGCAGGAGCCTGAAATCAGTTCCGATCACTATTATAACGCCGATGATACAGAAGAACACCCCCATGATAATCTTTGCAGAAGCTTTCTTGCCGAATACTATCCTGTCTATTACTATCGATACCGCCGGAACAAATGACAGAACTATCGATATGAGAGATACAGGAATATAATCCATAGCACTGTATTCACAGAAATAGTACAGAATCTCTCCTGTAAAAGAACACAATATGAACCATGGGATATCTCTCAGCCTTACTATTGTCTTTCTGTCGACTTTCAGCTTGATTGCCAGAAGCACCAGAAACCCTACTGAATACTTCAGAAACAGAAGGCACATTGGCTGAAGCAGATTAAGGGCCTCCTTGGCAAAAACATAATCCAGTCCCCAGAAACACACCAGCAGGCACATCAGTATCAGCGCCTTATTACGTTCATTCAAACTTTCACCACCTTGCACTACAAAATTCTCTCCAGCCCTTCAAGATCCACAGGCTCCCCTGCTTTTCTGCATGCCAGAGCTTTCTTAAGCTTGTTGAATGTCTTTTCATTAATCGGATACATGAACTGGGCAGCAGCCGTTACCAGCAGAAGAATCCCCGGCAGCAGCATGAATGCCGCATTGATAAAATTGAATTTCAGAATCCATCCGAACAGCTGTGTCGCTATGGAAGTAAAGATTGTGAATACCAGTCCGTATACAGACGATATGCTGCCTTCCAGTCTTTTGCCGAATTTATAATCCGCCACCTCGCTTATATCATACATAACAGCGTTTATAAGCTGCCAGAAGCATGTATAGGCCACAGAAAAAACCACCGCATAGAGTCCCATCATGAAATAGCTGTCAATACCGATTATGTAAAAGAATATACAGCCTGCCCCTGAAATAAGCATAGACGCAGCGACTGTGTTCTTTTTTCCCAATCTGACTGCCGCATACCCCATAACAGGAGTCAGAGCCAGATTGGCAATTATCGATATCATGAAAATACTGGATGTTATCTCATCTCCGATGCCCAGACTGTATCGCGCGAAAAACACCATACTTGAATTATAAAACGTATTGGCGATAATAAACATCGCAATAACAACAATCATGTATTTAAATGGCTTGAGCCTGAAAATCCTGACATACTCGACAACAAGCCCCTTGAGGCTGAAGGTGCCGTCGATGACAGCGTCCTTTTTTTCCTTACCGCGGCTTGTCCTCCATGTCACGAGGATTCCCGCACCCGAAACAACTGCCACAGTAACAGCCACAGCAAACCACGCACGGCTTTCGGAAGCACCGGCCCGCTGCATGAAGCTGACAGCCAGAAGCGGCATGACCGTACCTATCAGATTCCCGGCAATACCGAAGAGTCTGGCTATTGTCCTCAGCACACTTCTTTCATTGTAATCATCTGTAATCTCTGCCCCCAGGGCTGTATAAGGCGTATAATACATACTGAAGCCCAGCCAGAACATAAGCCCTGCGACAATATAGAACACAGTCTGCAATGTCTGTCCGCCCTGAAAATTGCAGAAGAGCATCGACAGTCCTATGACAAGGGGAAATACGGCGGCAAGCAGATAAGGCCGCCTTCTTCCGTATTCTGATCTGGTATAGTCGGAAATATATCCGATAAATGCTCCTGTGACACCGTCCGCCAGTATTATCAGCGACGAAATCGTTCCCGCCCTCTCCGGGGAAATGCTCACAACAGTAGTGAGAAACAGGATCAGATATACTGTAACAAAATTATACGGACCCGAATCTGCGACAGTGGCCGCACCATAGCCGAACAAATCTCTTTTTTTCATACTTATTTCAACACTTTCTTCAAAAATTCACCTGTATATGAGCCTTCATATTCTGCTACTTCCTCAGGTGTCCCCTCTACAACGATATTCCCGCCTCTGAATCCTCCGTCGGGACCCAGATCGATGATGTGATCAGCACATTTTATCACATCCAGATTATGTTCTATGACAACTACCGTATTGCCGCTGTCCACCAGCCTGTCAAGCACCATGATCAGCTTGTCCACATCTGCGAAGTGAAGACCTGTTGTAGGCTCGTCCAGAATGTACAAGGTTCTGCCTGTACTTCTTTTGGAAAGCTCTGACGCCAGCTTTATTCTCTGGGCTTCTCCTCCCGAAAGCTGTGTGCTCGGCTGTCCCAGCTTGATATATCCCAGACCTACTTCCTCGAGAGTCTGAAGCTGTCTGGCTATGGCAGGAATATTCCCGAAAAACTCAAGGGCCTCGCTGACATTCATATCGAGAACGTCAAATATACTTTTGCCCTTGTATTTCACTTCAAGGGTCTCTCTGTTATAGCGCTTGCCTTTGCATACTTCACATGGCACATAAACGTCAGGCAGGAAATGCATTTCGATTTTTATTATTCCATCACCGCTGCAGGCTTCGCAACGTCCGCCTTTCACATTGAAGCTGAATCTCCCCTTGCCGTAGCCTCTCATCTTGGCTTCAGGAAGCTGAGCGAAAAGATCTCTGATATGAGTGAACACTCCTGTATATGTGGCAGGGTTGGATCTAGGAGTCCTGCCGATAGGAGTCTGGTTTATATCGATAATCTTGTCGATGTTCTCAAGGCCTTCGATGCGCTCATGCTTTCCCGGTTTTTCCTTGCTTCTGTACATCTGAGCCGCTGCAGTCTTGTACAGAATCTCATTTATCAGGCTGCTTTTGCCCGACCCTGAAACTCCTGTAATGCATACCATCTTGCCCAGAGGAATATTCACATCGATTTTCTTCAGGTTGTTTTCGGCTGCTCCTATTATCCTGATGAATTCACCGTTTCCTTCACGCCGGACTGACGGCACACCGATCTTTTTACGGCCGCTCAGATACTGACCTGTTATGGATTCTTCGCAGTTCTTGATATCCTCAACTGTGCCCTGGGCTACCAGCTCACCACCGTGGATACCTGCTGCAGGGCCGATATCAACAATATGATCGGCGGCATACATGGTATCTTCATCATGCTCCACGACGATCAGCGTATTGCCAAGATCGGTAAGACGTCTCAGTGCCGCCAGCAGTTTGGCATTGTCTTTCTGATGAAGTCCGATGCTCGGCTCATCGAGTATATACAGCACACCGACAAGACCTGAACCGATCTGAGTGGCAAGTCTTATTCGCTGGGATTCTCCTCCCGAAAGAGTCGCCGAAGCTCTGGATAATGTCAGATAATCAAGACCCACATTGGCGAGGAATTTGAGCCTGCCCCGGATTTCCTTGAGGAGCTCCTCCGCTATGGTTCTATGTGTATCTGAGAGCTCAAGCGCGTCAATAAATTCGATGGCTTCCACTACAGACATATCGCAGAATTCCATGATATTCCTGCCGCCGACTGTGACGGCAAGAAGCTCAGGCTTCAGTTTCCTGCCATGACATTCAGGGCAGGTGCTGATACGCATATGAGTCTCCATCTTTTCTTTAATCCACTCAGAATTTGTTTCTCTGTATCTTCTCTCCAGGTTGTTTATCACACCTTCAAAGGTATGGTTTCTCTGCTGTACTGTGCCTGTTCTGCTGGTATACGTGTACTCCAGCTTCTCGTTTCCTGTCCCGTAAAGCAGGGCCTGTCTGAAATCCTCAGGCAGATCCTTGTACGGTGTATCAAGATCTACGTCATATTTGTCAGCCAGGGCTCTGATCACCTGCCAGTAAAAGCTCGTATGCTCCATCGTCGCAAAAATATTGCTGAGGCACTTGTCATTTATGCTTTTGTCCTGATCCGGTATTATCAGGTCCGGGTCTATGCTCTGTATGAACCCGAGACCGTTGCACTCGGGACATGCCCCCATAGGATTGTTAAAAGAGAACATTCTCGGTTCAAGTTCTTCAATGCTTATGCCATGATCAGGACATGCCAGACTGGTGCTGAAGGTCTTTTCCTCAGCACTGCCGTCTTTATCTACGATGACCTGTATCAGTCCTTCACCATGGCTTACAGCAAGCTCGCAGGCTTCAGCAAGTCTGCTCTGCACGCCGTCTCTGACCTTTATCCTGTCCACAACTATCTCTATAGTGTGCTTATAGGTTTTCTCCAGTTTGATCTCATCTTCACCCAGAATCCTGATTTCATCGTCCACCCTGACTCGTGTGAAGCCTTCCTTCCTGATTCTTTCCAGGATTTTCTCGTGCTGTCCCTTGCGGCGCCTCACCACCGGTGCCAGAACTGTAAGCTTCGTTCCTTCGCCCTCAAGCATCAGCATCTCCACGATCTGGTCTATTGTCTGACTGGTTATCTCTCTGCCGCATACAGGGCAGTGAGGTATACCTATGCGGGCATACATCAGCCTGAGATAATCATAGATTTCCGTAACCGTTCCTACGGTTGAACGCGGATTTTTGTTTGTGGTTTTCTGATCTATTGAAATTGCCGGCGAAAGGCCTTCGATGTATTCAACATTGGGCTTTTCCATCATTCCCAGAAACTGTCTGGCGTAGGAGGACAGACTTTCCATATATTTTCTCTGTCCCTCGGCATATATTGTATCAAAGGCAAGGGATGACTTTCCCGACCCGGACAGGCCGGTAAGAACTACAAGCTTGTCTCTGGGGATTGTAACGTCTATACCTTTGAGGTTGTTTTCCTTCGCCCCTTTTATTACGATATTTTTTTCCATTGTTTCTCCTTAAATTCTGGCTTTGTACTCAAAGATAATATCTCTGAGCTGTGCCGCTCTCTCGAACTGCAGATCTGCTGCTGCCTGTTTCATTTCTTTTTCGAGCTTTTTAACATAATCCTTCAGTTCCTTCTTTGTCATCTCCAGCGGCTTCTTATCGCTGTAATCAGCCTCATCCTCAGCTACATGGGTAGCCTCGATGACGCTCCTTACTGCTTTTTTCACGCTCTGCGGCGTAATTCCGTGAGCTTTGTTGTAATCATCCTGTATGTTTCTTCTTCTGGCGGTCTCATCCATGGCTGCTTTCATTGCCGGGCTGATTCCGTCGCAGTACATGATCACCTTGCTGTCAGCATTTCTGGCAGCCCTGCCTATGGTCTGAATCAGGGAGGTTTCTGTTCTCAGGAAACCCTCTTTATCCGCATCGAGGATTGCGACCAGAGAAACCTCCGGTATATCAAGTCCTTCTCTAAGCAGGTTTATTCCCACCAGAACATCAAAAACTCCAAGTCTCAGGTCTCTAAGTATCTCCATTCTCTCCAGCGTATCTATCTCTGAGTGAAGATATCTTACCCTTATTCCTGAATTTTTAAGATAATCGGTCAGACTCTCCGCCATTTTCTTGGTGAGGGTGGTCACAAGCACTCGCTCACCTTTTTCTGTAACTTTATTTATCTCTCCGATCAGATGGTCCATCTGTCCTTCTGTGCTATGGGTTTCGATAACCGGATCAAGCAGGCCTGTAGGACGGATGATCTGTTCTGCCGATATTCCTCCGCTCTGCTCCCTCTCATACTGAGCCGGAGTGGCGCTCACATACACGATCTGATGCACCAGCTCGTTGAACTCCTCAAACTTAAGTGGTCTGTTGTCAAGGGCAGACGGAAGTCTGAACCCGTAATCCACCAGAGACTGTTTTCTTGATCTGTCCCCTGCATACATGGCTCTGAGCTGCGGCAGCATGACATGGGATTCGTCGATTATTATCAGGAAATCATCCGGAATGTAGTCGATCAGTGTATATGGTCTTGATCCCGGAGGAAGGCCGGTGATGTGCCTTGAGTAATTCTCTATTCCCTTGCATGTTCCGATTTCCCTCAGCATTTCCACATCGTATCTCGTCCTCTGCTCTATTCTCTGAGCTTCAATCAGTTTCCCTCTATCCTGAAACCACCTGATCCTCTCAGCCAGCTCTTCATTTATCGTTACAGCTGCATGCTCTATGTTCTCTTTGCTGGTTACATAGTGGGATGCAGGATAGATGGCGACATGATTTCTCAGTCCTATGATTTCCCCTGTCACAGGATTGATTTCTTTTATTGTCTCTATCTCATCTCCGAACATTTCCACACGCACGGCATTCTCAGCACCTGCAGGGAAAATATCGATGACATCGCCTCTTACCCTGAAGTTGCCTCTCTCCAGAACCATATCATTCCTGGTGTACTGGATATCCACAAGCTTTCTCAGAACTTCCTGCCTGTCCTTTTCCATCCCCGGTCTCAGGGAAATCACCTGGTTCTCATAATCTATCGGACTTCCCAGTCCGTATATGCAGGATACGCTGGCAACGATGATAACGTCCTTTCTTTCGGAAAGGGCTGCCGTAGCGGAGTGCCTGAGTTTCTCTATCTCTTCGTTGATGTCCGAGTCTTTTTCTATATATGTATCAGTCGAAGCAACGTATGCTTCAGGCTGATAGTAGTCGTAGTAGGATACGAAATACTCCACCGCATTCTCAGGGAAAAACTCCTTGAATTCCCCGTGAAGCTGTGCAGCAAGTGTCTTGTTGTGGCTGATTACCAGGGTCGGTTTCTGGACTTTCTCGATGAGCTTCGCCATCGTGAATGTCTTGCCGGATCCTGTGACACCCATAAGTGTCTGTGCCCGTTTCCCTTGTTTTATGCCCTCTGCCAGGGTTTCTATCGCCTTCGGCTGATCGCCCATCGGCTCAAAATCCGCATGAACCTTGAATTCCGGCATGGATTTTCTCCCTTCTGATATCACTAAAAAAACAGGCAAAATCGCTGTTTTTCGGAAATCTGTTATGTTTACTATAGGCCATTCCTCAACTGGCTAATATTATACCATAGCAGATGCACTTATTCAAACAAATGTTCTGTGAACAATTGCACA
>JBJESR010000116.1:0-3205 GCA_051882895.1 Lentihominibacter sp. | reverse complement strand
TCTGTAAGAACTTTGACATCGAGGCACAGACTCTGCATTTCTTTCACAAGCACCTTGAAGGATTCAGGAATTCCAGGTTCAGGGATATTCTCACCCTTTACTATGGCTTCATAGGTCTTGACACGACCAACGATATCGTCTGATTTTACAGTAAGAATTTCCTGAAGTGTATACGCAGCTCCATATGCTTCCAATGCCCAGACTTCCATTTCGCCGAATCGCTGGCCGCCAAACTGTGCTTTACCTCCCAGAGGCTGCTGTGTAACCAGCGAGTACGGACCAGTACTTCTAGCGTGAATCTTATCATCTACAAGGTGATGCAGCTTCAGCATATACATGTATCCTACTGTTACAGGATTATCAAAATATTCACCTGTTCTTCCGTCTCTCAGTCTCAGTTTACCGCTTCCATCGTATCCTGTTTCTTCAAGAAGCTGTATAATATCTTTCTCGTTGGCACCGTCAAATACAGGTGTAGCAATATACCAGTCTTTGCTTTTAGCGGCAAGACCAAGATGAACCTCCAGTACCTGACCTACATTCATTCGTGAAGGTACACCCAGAGGATTAAGCATTACCTGCAGCGGCTGTCCATTTTCCATGAACGGCATATCTTCTTCCGGAAGTATTCTGGAAATAACACCCTTATTACCATGTCTTCCTGCCATTTTATCGCCGACGCTTATCTTTCTCTTAGTTGCTATATAGCATCTTACCAGCTTATTAACACCCGGCGGGAGCTCGTCTCCGTTATCCCTTGAGAATATTTTAACGTCTACTACGATACCTGTTTCTCCATGAGGTACTCTGAGCGAAGTATCTCTGACTTCTCTCGCTTTTTCACCGAATATTGCTCTGAGCAGTCTTTCTTCTGCTGTAAGCTCAGTTTCTCCCTTAGGAGTAACCTTTCCAACCAGAATATCTGAAGATGTTACTTCTGCACCTTTTCTGATAATACCCTCTTCGTCAAGATCCTTGAGAGCATCTTCACCTACATTCGGGATATCTCTTGTGATTTCTTCAGGTCCGAGTTTAGTATCTCTGGCTTCTGCTTCGTATTTTTCAATATGGATTGATGTCAGCACATCTTCCATAATCAATCTTTCATTCAGTATAATAGCATCCTCGTAGTTATATCCTTCCCACGTCATAAATCCGATCAGAAGGTTCTTACCGAGTGCAATCTCACCATTGTCAGTTGAAGGACCATCTGCAATGACTTCGCCTTCTTCAACATGTTCTCCATTATAAACGATCGGTCTCTGGTTGATACATGTTCCCTGATTTGATCGTTTGAACTTGAGGAGCTTATATTCGTCTCTGCCTTCGCCGTCATCTCTCAGTACCACTATTTTATCTGCATCAACAAAATCAATGATGCCGGAGTGTTTAGCTATGATAACTACGCCTGAATCCTTCGCTGCCTTATGTTCCATACCTGTTCCTACATATGGCGCTTCAGTTACAAGAAGAGGAACCGCCTGACGCTGCATGTTGGAACCCATTAGGGCTCTGTTGGCATCGTCATTTTCCAGGAACGGGATCATCGCTGTAGCAACTGATACTACCTGTTTAGGAGATACGTCCATGTAATCCACTGCTTCTCTAGGAACCAGGTCGATATCTCCGCCTTTACCTCTTGCTGCGACCTTCAGATTGACAAAATAACCTTCTGAATCGAGAGGTTCATTGGCCTGAGCAACGATTTTATCTTCTTCGTCATCAGCGGTGAGGTACTCAATTTCTTCGGTAACTCTGCCGGTTTCTTTATCTACGATTCTGTACGGTGTTTCAATAAACCCGTATTCATTGATAATTCCATAGGTTGTCAATGAACCTATGAGTCCGATGTTAGGACCTTCTGGTGTCTCGATAGGGCACATTCTGCCATAATGAGAATGATGAACGTCTCTTACTTCGAATCCGGCTCTTTCTCTTGATAAACCACCCGGTCCGAGCGCTGACAGTCTTCTCTTATGAGTCAGTTCTGCTAGCGGATTGTTCTGATCCATAAACTGAGACAGCTGTGAACTTCCGAAGAATTCTTTAACTGCAGCTGTAACAGGTCTTATATTCATCAGACCCTGTGGTGTTACTTCTGTAATATCCTGAGTCGTCATTCTCTCTTTAATCGTTCTTTCCATACGTGAAAGACCGATTCTAATCTGATTCTGCAGCAGTTCTCCTACAGTTCTCAGTCTTCTGTTGCCCAGGTGGTCAATATCGTCTATATTTCCAATGCCATAATTAAGGTTGAGAAGATAGCTTATTGATGCAATGATATCCGCTATCAGTATGTGTTTAGGCGAAAGTTCATTTTTTCTAAGCTTCAGTGCTTCTCTGACTGCATCCTGATCTTCATTCTCATCGAGTATTTCCATAAGTACAGGATAATAAACCTTGTCTGCTATTTTAAGATCTGATATGTCAAATTCGATATACGCTTTAATATCAACGAACTGGTTTCCGATAACTTTTGTGGTCTGGGTTTCGTCAGTAACACCCTTGAGCATTACAAATTCAATACCTGAATTCTCTATCTGTCTAGCCAGTTCCTTACTGATCTTCTGATCTTTTTCTGCTAAAATTTCACCCGTATTAGGATCAATGATGTCTTCAGCAGCAACATTTCCTGCGATACGGTTGTACAATCCCAGCTTCTTGTTGTACTTATATCGTCCTACCTTTGCTAAATCATAGCGTTTAGGATCAAAAAACATTGAATTAAAGAGTGACTGTGCACTTTCCACTGTAGGAGGTTCACCAGGTCTCAGTTTTTTGTAAATTTCCTTGAGACCCTCCTCATAATTCGTCGTTGTATCTTTTTCAAGGGTTTTGAGAAGTCTTGGTTCTTCTCCAAAAATATCTATGATTTCCTGATTACTTCCGAATCCCAATGCTCTGAGAAGTGTAGTAACAGGTTGCTTTCTTGTTCTGTCGACTCTTACTGAAATGATTTCATTCGAGTCTGTTTCATATTCAAGCCATGCACCTCTGTTCGGAATAACAGTTGTAAAGAATAAATTCTTACCGGACTTATCAATTTCCTTATCATAATAAGGACCAGGGGAACGAACAAGCTGAGTTACAACAACTCTCTCGGCACCATTATAAATAAATGTGCCCTTTTCGGTCATGAGAGGAAAATCTCCCATAAACACTTCCTGTTCTTTAACTTCTCCTGTTGCTTTATTCACGAGTCTGA
>JBJESR010000115.1:0-3237 GCA_051882895.1 Lentihominibacter sp. | reverse complement strand
ATTTTGTCCGCCCAAATTGACCAATCCTTCCGCTGTTTGAGATCAATGTTTCCGGATGGGAGACCACTGGTGTATATATCGATGCTTTTGCACCAACTACACGGTTGTTTTGATCCACCTTGCCGGTTAAAATAAACCATTTCGCCGACGGGTGAACCAACGTCAAATATCGCATCACTTAAATCTTGCCGATAGTTGAGCTTCCGATTTTTAATCAGCTTTTTGAGGAGGCCGGGGTAAGGGGCTGGCCCCTTTATCCCTTCCGTTCGTGATATCGTAATGGAATGTCCTCCCTGCGTACAATGGATATGCCCGATTACGGCAGATGGATTTTTATCAGCTCCCCGTATCGGCACCCTGACCAGACGCAGGGAGGCAAGGATGTCAACTGACCGTGGAATACCGCAGCCGATCCGGCGAGGATATGCCGCGAAAGTAGTTGATATCCGCAGAATGTAATGGAAACCAGTGTGATGCCCGACACATTATTATTTTAGTATTCGTCCGGGAGTGGAAGTCCTGCTTCTTTCAGCATGTTTTTCAGCTGCTCTACTTTGGAATAAAGGTACTGGATTTCTTTCCAGTTTGCAGAAGCCAGTTCCTCGGCCTCCTTTAATTCATAGAGGCTGATCTGGTAATCAAGCCAAATGTCACACCGTCCTGCATTCTTGAAGGGGCATTGATTATTCATCAGGACCTCCTTCTCTGGCGGCATTGAGCCCATGTCGTTTGCGCATGGATTCCCGACCTTCTATCGTTACATCGTATGCATTGTGGATGATCCGGTCCAGTATCGCCTCTGAAATCGGGCTTCCTTCGGCAGCTTCAGGGTCGATCCTGGCATACCATTCTTCCGTAGTATACTGGGTACAGAAAATCATGGAACCCCGGTTACTTTTTATACGTGCCTCTATTATTTCCAGAAGGTGGTAAGATTCCTGCTGTTCCAGAGGCCGTATCAGCCACTCATCCAGAATGAGAAGGTTGACCTTCTGGTACATTTTGACTATTTTCTTGAATGTGCCAAGGCCTTTGGCAACATTCAGTTCATCAAGTAGTTCAGGTAAACGGATATATTTTACCGTATAGAACTTCCTACAGGCGGCATTCCCAAGGGCACAGCCTATGTAGGATTTCCCACTGCCAGTGGCCCCTTTCAGTATGATATGGTGGCCGTCCTCAATGAATTTGCAGGTCTGGAAACGGAGCATCTGTGTTTTATCAAGCTTCCGGTCAGGAATATATTCAATCCCTTCCATACAGGCGTTGGTGATTGAAAATCCGGCATCACGGATATGTTTTGCCAGCTTGTTTTTCTGGCGTCTGTTCCATTCGGCATCCACAATCAGTGCAAGTCGTTCTTCAAAAGACAGGGTATTGTAGGTATTTGGATCAGAAAGCTGCTTTTCAAGTTCAGCAGCCATGGCGCTGCAGCGCATTCTTCTCAAAGTGTCAGCTGTCAGAGGGTTTATCATTTTCCATCACCTCCCATCCGGAAAGCACCTGCACCACGTGTAATGCCTTTGCTGCATTTACCACCTGTGTCAGGTGTGGACGTAGGTTTCCTCCCATCGTTTAGCGGGATTTTGTCCTGCCCGTTGCGGAGAATCGTGACGATGTTTCGTAAGGAAGGCATTGATGAAAATGCCAGAAGACGTCTGCAGGCATTCTCCATTCGGATTTGGCCATAACGGTCAGCTGTCTTCATCAGGCTTACACAGTATTTATAGCCTTGTTCAGGTTCCCTTCCTTCTGTAAGGAAACTCCTGACTACGGCTTCTGTGGATGGGCCAACTGATCCTGCCCAGGCAAGGAATTCATTTGGATTATATGACAGATATTTCTGGTGTGCTGGTGGCATATGTTCCTTTATTGTTACCGGATCACGCTGTGCTTTGAACAGACGAATATGTGAAGCAACCCGTCCCCCGTGGAAAAAGACTTCCACTGTATTCATGGTAATGCGGATATCCACCTGTTCCCCGATAAGATCAAAGGGTACAGAATATTTGTTGAGCCCATCAGATATGAGATAATCATTCTGAACTTTAGCAGTGGACCAGACAGCAGGCTCGAATGCAGTTTTCGGGAGAGGCCGCATGAATTCTTTTTCTTCGTTTTCAAAAGCCTGGCGGCGGTTTCCGATCCTCTTTTTGAAGGGACGCCGATTTAATTCTTCGAGTTTTTCTGCAACGCGTTCCTTCGCTTCTTCAATAGAAAAGAAATGTTCATTGCGGAGTGCAGCAAGAATCCATGTGGTTGCATATTTGACAGACCCTTCCGCAGAAGGTTTGTCATCAGGGTGTTCCACCCTGGCAGGGACAATCGCTGTGTCATAATGTTCTGCCATTTCCCTGTATGCCCTGGGAATGACCGTTTCATAACGTGTATTTCTGGTCACACCGGTACGAAGGTTGTCAGGGATCAGAAGCCTTGTTGAGCCTCCAAAATATTCGTAAGCATGCACATGGCACATGATAAAGGTATCCTCTTTCATGTTGATGCAGGCTTCGGCATACACAAGGCAGCTGCAGGGAAGGGCAGCGATAAACAGATATGCCGGGGTAACCTCGCCGGTCACACTGTCATAGATATCAATGGTCTTGCCTGCCCAGTCAACCTCCATTGTATCACCAGGTTTGTGATGAATGCGCATTGTCGCTTTTGTGATCCGTGCCCACTTGCGGTAGTTGTCGCCAAACTGAGTACTCATGTAAGGAACTTTACCGGCTGCCTGTGCTGCAATACAGTATTCGGTCCAAAGTAAAGACAATGTTACCCCTTTCTGGGCTAATTCCCGGTGAATCTTCGGATAATCCGGAATCATCCGTTCCCCACCACTTGCATTCCTATCTGGATACAACAAAGAAGCAAGTGCCTGATTCGTTATATCATCTGGTAAAGGCCATTTGACACCCAGTGCCTCTGCCAATGCAATGACTTCACGCACTGTATTGCGGGAATGATGGACACTGGCAGCGATGTCACGCTGTGAATAGGTGCCGAGACTATTAAGCCTTAGAATTTCACGATAATTAACCATAATCATCGTCCTCCTATGTATGATAGTCACACAAAAGTGTGCCGATTTCATTATAAGAGGATAAATGACGGTGGTTCAACCATCCGGCATGATGGTTCAAAAATACCGTGCAGAGTGCTCAAAGTGAGCGATATATACAAATGTCTTACCGGCACCGGTAGCACCTCTGAGAATGATGTGATGGTTCTCTTTGA
>JBJESR010000114.1:14475-15816 GCA_051882895.1 Lentihominibacter sp. | reverse complement strand
CCTTGCCTACCAGCGGCAGTATAACATTCTTTCCTACCAGATCCTTATATCTCTCATCATCAGGATGTACTGCGATAGCCACGTCCGCAAACATTGTCTCAGGTCTTGATGTAGCTACTACAACACCTTCTCCTCCATCTGCTGCAGGATATCTGAAATACCAGTACATTCCGTTTTTATCTTCGTGTTCAACTTCGGCATCCGATAGGGATGTTCCGCACTCCGGACACCAGTTTATAAGCCTGTTGCCCCTATATATAAGTCCCTTTTCATAAAGCTTTACAAAGAAATGATTTACCGCTTTGCTGCAGCCTTCATCCATTGTGAAGCGTTCTCTGCTCCAATCGCATGAGTCTCCCAGCTTACGGCACTGCTTCGTGATCTTGCCTCCGAACTCTTCCTTCCATGCCCATGCACGTTTGAGGAATTCTTCTCTTCCAAGATCCTCCTTCTCAAGTCCTTCTTCTTTCCTGATTCTGTCAACCACCTTGACTTCTGTAGCAATACTCGCATGGTCGCTGCCCGGAAGCCAGAGGGCGCTGTATCCCTGAAGTCTCTTGAATCTTGTCAGTACATCCTGCAGTGTCTGGTCAAGAGCATGTCCCATGTGAAGCTGTCCTGTAATATTAGGAGGCGGCATCACTATAGTAAAAGGTTTTTTGTCCGGATCTCTCTCTGCTCTGAAAGCTCCGCTCTTTTCCCACATTTCATATATTCTGTCTTCAAAATCCTTGGGATTATATGTTTTCGCCAGATTATTTGCCATTTTCCTCGTTCTCCTTTTCCATATCTTTTTTCATTGCGGCAATCATATCTGTGCTGAAACAGATATTGTCGCTCATAGGATTTATTACAAAGCCTGCTACTGCATTCTGCGGCTGCAGAAGCATTGCGGCCAGATCATCAAAGTTCACTATAAGGCTGTGCTGATCCTTATCGACTTCACATTTTTTCATCTCGGGTCCGTCTGTAAATACAGGATAATACAGATCTCCATTGCCGGATTTTATCAGTTCAAAACTGATCTGTGTATCCTTCTCCAGAACCACTTCATTGATTTTCGCATCATATTCAGGGTCTCTGTCCATGGAGACCGGTGCCAGCAGCCTGGCCTTGACGACTTCATTCAGCAGTCTGACCGTGGTTTCCGTACTCGGATTCTGCTTTGCTGTTTTGATTGCTTCTTTAAGCTCCGGGTTGTTAACCGGGCTCATATTTTCAATATCCATCGTTTCCTCCTGTATCTGAATTTATCTGGAGTATATACGCTTTCAGTCCTCCGCGTCCTGTCGCTCTGGCTCCATATACTTCCGTTTGCTTTATTATTGTCCCGGGATCCGG
>JBJESR010000114.1:8867-14375 GCA_051882895.1 Lentihominibacter sp. | reverse complement strand
CAGACCGGCCAGCCCTGACGGTGTCACCATCTCCGTATCGACCTCCGCCTGACGAAAAACAAACGTGCTTCTTTTCATCAGAGCCCTGACCGCCGGCACAGGTACGGGAATCTCCCCATGGCTGCATACTACCGTTCCTTTTCCATCGTATATAGGCGATACTATAATCCTGTCCGGATCAATCTTCTCCAAAGCCATTCCGATACCAAGCGCATTCTTTATTGCCTGGTCGCGACCCACCTCATGAAAATGTATGGTTTCAGTGCTTTCGCCGTGAACCTCTGCTTCAGCTTCTGCGATATTTCCGTATATTGCCGTCGCATATTCTCTGGCTTGTCGTGTAAAGCCGGAACGTGCGATGAGTTGCTTCACTTCGTGGTAGCTGCGGCCGTGATGAATATGCTCATGGTCATGATGCTGTGCGCCTTCCTCATTATGGGAATTGTGCACATGGCTGAAGTTCTCATTATTTATGGCACCTTCAACCTCTGCTCTGCATTCACCCAGCTCCATCAGTGCATTGAGCAGCATATCTCCGCTAATTCCGTTGGTACAATCAAAGTATAATACTTTCATCGTTTCTTTCCGTTTCTTTTAAATCTGATATACGTCAAATGGACTTCGTTTATGAGAAGTCGCATGCTTGCGACAAGATATCACTATATTATATAACACAACCTGCAGCATTGCAAACATAACAGTTTGAATGGGCGGTGTCAAGTTGCTGTGGAATCTGGTTTTCTCATAAAACAAAAGCTGTCGCATATCACCAACCACAAATTAACGGAAAAATGATGCGACAGCTTCTCATGTCCTCATCAGGTTCAGACATTAAATCCGATGCAATCTGACAATCACTAATTATTTATAACTCTTCTCAACATAAGCACTTGTCGCTGCCTTGAGAACCGAGCCATAACCAAGTTTAAACGTTACAATATCTCCTACTTTGTAATCGCCTTTTGTAACATCAAGCAGCATATGATCCGAGCTTGCTCCAAGCACATCGATCTGTTCATCCACAGGATACATGGAATCACGATCCATATCCTGCTGTCCTATGGCAAGAATTGCTCTTTTGATAATGCCTCGATCTTCATAATACGGTTTCTGTCCGAAAGCATCGACTCCAACCTCACCGATCGGCAGCGACGGTTTCTCTTTGAGCTCGATTATCTGTGCCTCGAGCATTATCGCATCATCTGCTGTACCCGGAAGTCTCGTGCCGTAAGCTGTATCGTTTCCAAGCAGGAATGCTTCTCCCAATCTCAGGTTATTGATTCTTTCAGGCAGCTCACCTTTATCAACAAGATAGATTGAACTTGAATTTCCACCTGAAATCATATTGAGTCTGATGCCGACGGCAGCTTCGATTTTCTCCGCGATTTCACAAAGGGTGCTGAGATTATCGTATTTAGGAATTATAGCTCCATAGCATGTGAGGTTCACACCCAGTCCGAAAAGTTCAACATTTGACATGCCGTTTATTCTGCGTGCTGTTTCAATTATTTCGTCCTCATTTCTGAAGAAAATACCTTCTCTCAGATCGCCTACATCCACCATCAGTACGACTTTGTGCTTCTTTCCCTGTCTGGCAGCCTCTTCATTAAGCATTTCAACAGTTGTTATTTCTGAATTGAAACTGATGTCCACGTACTTTACGACATTTTCAATCTCATCGGCCATAGGAAGCCTGAGCAGCACGCTTTCTTTACCGCCTGCCCTGATTGCATCATAGTTCTTCATGATATTCTGAACTCTTGAGTCCGCTATGTAGTTTACAGCCGGATGTTCAGCAATCATTTTCACAACTTTCTCATCAGCACAGAGAGCTTTTGTCACTATCATCAGTGAACATCCGCCCCTTTCTTTTGCAATTTCAGCAACTGCATCGATATTGCCGCTGAGCTTTTCAATGTCCATTACAAGTCTTGGATACATTTCACTAATACCTCCTGAAAATCATTTTTATACTTACGTTTTATATTCTATATAAAATGCAGAAATTTTCAACAGATATCGGATCTTTTACCTGCATTTTATTTTCAGACTGCGACTCCAGCTTCCATAAACGGTCCTGCCGCCATATGTTTTATATGCCCTGACTTTGACATAATAATATTTTCCTTTTGAAAGACCTGTCATTTTCTTTGACGTAGTCTTATATGAGGTTATTCTGTAAGTTCTGACACCTGTCGTAAATCCCGAATTACGTGCGATTTTCACCTGATAACCTGTACATGTACGCTGTTTCCAGTAAGCTCTGACATAATGAGAGGTTCCGCTCGTCAGCTTTGTCATCGATGCTGCTGCAGGCTTTGAGGGTGCATACATGGCGCTGCTGCAGAGTCCATCATAGGTTTTTCCAGCTGCAGTTCTGTATGCCCTGACTTTTAATCTGTATCCTCTGCCGGCAGAAAGGTTTTTCACTTTATACTGAGTGGTATCTGCACCTTTGACGCTACCGATACATTTATATGTTCCTGATACATACTTGTATACTTTGTACCCCGAAACATTATCCTGCTTTTTCCAGCTTATTGTCATTGTTCCGGTTCCATAGGATTTAACACTCAGGCCCGACACTCTGGATATATAGAATTTCTTTGTCAGACTGCCCGTATAGTCCCCTTTACCGGTTATGTATATATACCCGTAACCTGGATACTTATTGGTGCCATAGCTTACGGTGTAATCTGTACCGTTTCTGAGATATTTCCCGTTATATCTGACAACCGGCACCGGTCTGCGCTGTTCACCGGTACATTTGTAATACAAAGTACTCAGAGTTGCTTTAGCATCTGCTATATTTATCGGCTTGTTCTCTGTAGTGAAAGCTTTGATTCTGGCACATGCACCAGAGCTATAGAAATCAGACCAGACTTTTTTTTCTGTATCATAGTAATAGCTCTGATTTCTGGCCGTACCTGCCTGGAATATCACCCATCCGTAATTTCCGCTTGTCTCAGCACCGATATATGTATCTGATTTCGCTGTTATCACTACAGAATATCTGGTTCCGCCTGCAATTTTTACGACCTGAGGAAGTTCAAAAATATTGAAACCCATGTTATCTGTAGTGACTGTGAAAGAATCACATGCTTTAGTTCCATTGACAGGTGATGACGTTCCTTTCACGCTCTTGTATATATCCACCTTGTATGAAGTGCTGTCCGCATTATATTCTGTAAAGCCTATTGCCCTGAGATACTGCGTCTTCGGGCACTCAGGAGATGTGAACACATTTGCAGCCTTCTCACCGGCCTCAAACTTCACTGCTTCAATATTCGAACTGCCGTCATACTGATAATTGTAATCATATGTGTCTGACGGTGCCAATGTCAGCACCATAGGATCTGACAGGGACGTATCCTCATATGAAACGTAAAAATACCCTGCATCGCCCCAGCTTGAGCCGAAGCTGTTCTGAACTATCCAGGCTCCGTCATTCCGGGGACTGCCTGCACTGCTGCCGGATTCTGCAGATGACAGGAAATTGTCTTTTGAATAATTATCATCCCATCCGACAATGGTGACTATGTGGTTTGAACTCTGTGAATCTGTTATATAAGCACCGGTGTCATAGTTCATATATTTACTGCTCATATATATGTCCGCAGCTGCTGCTCCGTGTTCATAAATCGCTGCTTTGACTTCAGACATGGACGCTGTCAAACTGCCGCTTCCGATAAACTCGACGCTATCGATAATATAATCATTATCATATGCAAGCCTCGCTGACAAGGTATCCGGCAGCGTATCGCCAAAAGGTGCCTTGACCTCCGATGCCAGGCCTGTCCATCCGGCAAGGGACTGGAATGTCATCAGATTGTTCCCTCCTGCCTCGCTGTAGGTTCGATCATATCCTGCGATATTTTTATCTGTACCTGTGTTTCCAAGCCTGTCGTTCTGCCTGTTGTACAGAAAATATGCCAGATGAACCGGAGAAAACTCCACCGGTGCAATCGCTGAACCTGCTTCGGACTGCTGATGCAGCAATGTTATCTCTGCCGTTGTCGTTGCCGCAAAAGCCCAGCACATATCCGTAGTT
Source organism: Lentihominibacter sp. (assembly GCA_051882895.1). Classification (GTDB taxonomy): domain Bacteria; phylum Bacillota; class Clostridia; order Peptostreptococcales; family Anaerovoracaceae; genus Lentihominibacter. The sequence continues at coordinate 10,324 of JBJESR010000114.1, read as the reverse complement.
TTCTGATTTTTAACTTTGACATATCGTGCATAGCTCTGCTCACGCATATCATATCTGGCTGGAAGCACTGAGGCTGATCTGCGGTTCAGTTCAGTATCAGATGGATTCTCAAATGTCATTTTCTGCCTGTCAAACTGTCTGTATCCGCTTTCTTCCGGTTCAAGTGCTTTCTGTTCTGCAGTTTCTTCTGCTGTCAGTGGTCTGCCATTGATATAATCCTTTTCCGGCTCTGCCGATGCACTGCCCTGAGGCAGCATTCCTGTGACAAGGAAAAGGCACGCTGCTGCTAATGTAACCACCAGTCCTTTTTTCATTAATGTGTCTCCTGTTTTTTATTTTATCGTGTACTTGACGATATTCGACCATGGGCCTGCTATTTTCTTACCATTCACTGTTCTGTACGCTCTTACCTTGTAATAGTATGTCCTGCCCTTTGATGCTGTTATGAGCTTTGATTTGCCTGTCGTTGTCGAATATGTCGATACGATATTCGTTCCTGTTCTGCTTGTTGATCTGGATATCTGGTACCCTGTCTCTCCGTCAACATTAATCCACTTCACATTTACCTTGCCGGCTGAATATTTTTTAACGGACGATATCGTTATTTTTTTCAGAGTATAAATGCTTGAAGTTTTGAAATTACTGCTTTCATAAGCTTCGCTTCCTTCTTTTACATACGGAACTACTTTGAAAGTGTACTTGATGCCGTCTGTCAGATTCGGTTTTGTAACCGACAGAGCTGTTGTTCTCTTAAGCAGTGTATACTTTGATGCTGATGACTTTTTGTAATATACAGCGTATCCGCTTGCTCCCGAAACTTTTTTCCATGTGAATTTAACATCATCATAGCCATATAAATTTGTCTCTGCTGTCTTCGGTGCTGCCAGGGTACATACAAGCTTTGGAATTGCCGTTTCAGAGCCTTCTTTTACTGCATCACATGTCATGCAGTGAATTGATTCAGTTCCTGCTGCTGCATATGTTGCTGCTTTATCTACTGTGTATTCATCCTTCCAGATGTGTCCTGCTGCTTCAATTTCTGCTGTTTCCTCATCTCCGCACACTTCGCATGCTCTGGTCTTTGTTCCTGCTTCTGTGCATGTCGCGTCTTTAACTGTTTCCCAGTCGCTGTATTTATGTCCGGCTGCTTTCACTACTGTTTCCGCTGCTGTAATCTCGATCTTGCCTTCTTCATCTGAATACAGCTTGCCGCATTTGCTGCAGGTATAGTATTCGAAGTTTCCGTTCTCCGTGCAGGTTGAGGCTGAAGCTTCTGTCTTCACCATGCTGTGGGTATGACTGTGAACAGGAATTTCTGTGTTCTCATTCTGTCTGTATCCGCACACTGTACATTCTTCATGCTTAAGACCTGTTTCTTCCTCTGTTGCTGCTTTATCAGTCACCCACTCGAAGGTATGGGCTGCTTCGCTGCCTTTTTCTCCGCAGTTTGTACATTC
>JBJESR010000114.1:0-8767 GCA_051882895.1 Lentihominibacter sp. | reverse complement strand
CCCACTCGAAGGTATGGGCTGCTTCGCTGCCTTTTTCTCCGCAGTTTGTACATTCATGCCAGTGTTTATCAGCATCAGTTTTCCATTCTGTGCTGTAGGTGTGATCGAGTTTAGCTATTGATTTTCCACTTCCCTCCTGCACTGCATCGCACACTGAGCAATGGATTGACTTACTTCCTTCTTCGCTGCAGGTTGCTGCTTTATCTACTGTATAGTCTTCACCCCATTTGTGTCCTGTCGCTGCTATTTCTGCTGTTTCCTCAGCTCCACACACTTCGCATTTTCTTGTCTTTGTTCCTGCTTCTGTGCATGTCGCAGCTTTAACTGTTTCCCAGTCGCCGTATTTATGGCCGGCTGCTTTATCTACTGTTTCTTCTCTTGTAATTTCATTATTGCCGGCTTCATCTGAATACAGCTTGCCGCATTTGCTGCAGGTATAGTATTCGAAGTTTCCGTTCTCCGTGCAGGTTGAGGCTGAAGCTTCTGTCTTCACCATGCTGTGGGTATGACTGTGAACAGGAATTTCTGTGTTCTCATTCTGTCTGTATCCGCACACTGTACATTCTTCATGCTTAAGACCTGTTTCTTCCTCTGTTGCTGCTTTATCAGTCACCCACTCGAAGGTATGGGCTGCTTCGCTGCCTTTTTCTCCGCAGTTTGTACATTCGTGCCAGTGCTTATCAGCATCTGATTTCCAATCTGTACTGAAGGTATGAGATGAACAGATTTCATACCCAGTTTCAGGTATCATATATCTGGCAAAAAACTCATCACTTGAAAACTCCTCGCCATTCTGGTGATCGCCAAAATCAGTTTTTCCCTTAAGATAATACTTATATGAAGCTCTGCCGGCATCCCATGTTGAATCAAGGTAGTAATACGAATCACCTAAATTTGCAATATTCCATGCATGTCCGCCGCCATTGCCTGTCCCTGTAATCAGGCGTGCATCCACACCTGCTTCAAGCGCCAGCCTGTAAAACAGATTGGCATATCCCTGGCATACTGCAGTTCTGTTTATCAGTGCAGCATAAGCTGTATATTTCAGCATATATGTATCATCTTCAAGATTATCGTAATCGTAACTGATGTTACTGCACATGTAATCATATATACTCTTTATTTTCTGATAGTCGGTCTTATCTTTAAGATCAAGATCTGAGATCAGTGATGCCACTGCCTCATCCATCTCAGCCTCCTGAGCTGCTGTTGTATAATAAGTGATTGTATAGGTCAGTGTACATAAATATAACGAATTACTCGTTCTGTATGAAATCGAGCATTTATAACCCCCAATCTGATACCTCAGATAATCTCCTTCGGTGGGAATTCCCGTGTGCTCTCTTGCCGCATAGTATATTTCTCTAACGAAATCTGTTGATTTGCCCGGATCTGTTTCAGACTGATAATGTATCGTGACAGTCTCAGAACGTGCTTTGAGCTGATCCCTCATCTCTTCCGCTGCTGCTTCAATTGTAGTAAAATACCCGGTATCAGAAGCCGCAGATATTCCGTATCCTGTACGCAGGCTTATTTCATCAGGTCCGGCGAGATCGGAAACGTCTATCACGTCTTCATAAGCCGGATTCACCCACTCGCAATATGCCGTTTTAACTTCCGCGGCATTTACCTCATCAGGTGCTGACAACAATGGTGCCATTACTGCGAACATCATTGCTGTAATAAGGAAACTTAAACATTTCTTCATTGCTTTAACCTCTCACTGTTTCGATATCATTTAGTTTTATTATACACATTCTGCTTCAGAATTTAAACAATTAATCTATTCTGCAGACTGTTTATGTCATGAAAAAAGTCGGCTTCGCCGATTCTGTCGGAGAAGTGGATTTTGTTGATATTCCGGAAATATCGAAACGATATTTCCGGAATAATAAAGAAGGGATATACCCTATCTTATCAGGATAATCCCTTAATACATATTATCTCACTTATTCTGTTTTGAATCAGTCTTATTACTCCTCATCATCAAAATACACATCGTCATCACTGTTAAAATATCCTTCTCCGCTGCTGTCCGAACCTGAAGTGCCGGAGGAACCAGACGAGCTTCCTGAACCGCTGCTGTACTGAGGAGTATAGGTATATGCTGGTGCAACATATTCATTGACCACAATTTCAACTGTTAAAGAATATCCACCTGCACTTACTGTAAGCTTCGTCGTGCCGGGTGCTCTGGCTGTTATCTTTCCTTTTTTGCTCACACCAGCCACAGTACTGTCTTTAATTTTATATGTAACTTCTTCATCGGCAAATTTTTCCGGTGAAAGGTCAGGAGCAAGAGTGAGGGTATCTCCTTCGGTAAGTTCAATGGTTTTATCTATACCGGAAATTCCTGTGATTTTAGCGATAACTTTTACCTTAACGTCTTCGCTGTAGTCACCGGCGGTCAGCGTCAGCATCGTTTCTCCCACCTTATCTGCTGTGATTTTTCCTTTTTCGTTTACAGTAATTATACCGTCATTTTCTGTTCCAAAGCTGATGGGTTCATCTGCAAACCTTTCAGGTTCAACCTTGTATTCAGGACTCAGACTATCTCCTATATAAATAGTTTCTTCAGAATCTATACCTGTAATGTCTTCCGGGGCTTTAGGTATTGCAGCATATACAATTGCTCCAATAGCAATCAATACTGCCACAGCGATCAAAGTTTTTGTTTTAATTCTTATTCTATTTTTACTTCCGTCAGATTCAGCACTATCTTTCTGTATAACATCTGATTCAGCAATCTCGAATACAATATTTTGTTTACCTTTAATCTGTTCCTGTTCCAACTCTACATTTTTCTCATTATCCATCTCAGTCAATTCGCTATCTTCCTCACAACTGTAAAACAGCTTTTCAAGAGCTTTTCTCATCTCTGAGGCTGATGTGAACCTTTCGCTCGAATCATAGGCACAGGCCTTCAGAACAATTTCTTTCAGTTGTTCAGAACCATTTTCCGGAGCTTTGATCTTCTCTCCTCTTACTCGTCTAGCCAGGGCTTCTTCCCTGTCATCATATGTAATTTTAGCTGGATATTCCGGCATAAACGGCGTACGATTATTATTAAGAAGCTTATACATGACTACACCAAGGGAATACATATCCACTGTCGCTCCGTAGGCCGCACCTCTGTAAACCTCAGGAGCCATATAAGCATATGTTCCTTTTCTCGAAAGACCGATACGCGTTTTCTCAACGGTTTTAGCTATACCAAAGTCACCCAGCTTATAATCTCCACTCGGTGCTACGAATATATTTTCTGGTTTAATATCACGATGTATAATATCATACTTCCTGCAGAATTCCAGAGCCTTGCACAGATCTATACCGAGCTTAAGTATTTCCCTCTCTCCCATGCTTTTCCCTGCAATATGATCATACAGTGGAGTGAGCAGTTCCATTCGTATGAGGATATCCCATCCGATATCGTCTTCATGCTCTACCAGAAGATGATCCTCATAGCTTACAATATGACTGTTTCCCTTCAATTTGGACATGACAATAAACTCGTTCACTATGTTATGCACGAGCCCTTTATAATACTCAGTCACTTCGGCTTCACTCATACCATCTGACATAATGCTTTTTATCTCATTCCTGTCACTGGGAATTGTCAAAGCTTTGAGCGCTGATTTATATACAACACCCAGTTCATGTCTTTCGATGATGTATACCTGTCCGTAAGCGCCTTCTCCTATTTTTTCTGTTATGTACCATGAGCCAAAGATTGGTTCATACTGCTTATAGTAATTGATATCCATTCATTGCCCTTAATCGTTCATATATGGGAACTTTTTTATCATATCTTTATCTGGTGAATTTTTCTGAAAAGCTTTGTACATTTCTCTTATTTCGCTTCTCAATTCAAGCATTTCATTGACTGCCTGCTGCTGTTCCGTTATTTGCATATGCGCTTTTTCACTGCCATAGATATATGTATTTTTGAATTGTCTCTGGAGATGATGAGTCTCTTCCCATTTGTCAAGAAGGTTCATCAGTATACCTTCATCATTATTTGTTCCATCCAGGTGCGCATAGCCCAGCAGATCCATGTACCGGCTGATATCATCTGTAGTCATTCCCAAAGCCAGCGCTATGGCGATATGTGTTCTTTTGCTGCGAGGAACATATTTAACTCCTGACGTGAGATAATTAATCATTGAATCATCAAGATAGCCTCTCATCGTATTGAGGGTCCATTTTCTACCCTGCCTGTTCTCGTTTTTTACCCTCAAAATCTGATCCACATACTGTGTAAGAAACTTCTTTGGCTTTGCATATGCTGATGCGAAAACAGATATGTTCTCTTTTACATATTTCTTTAAAGCGTTATATTCCGAATCAAAAACAATATCTCTGACCTGATTCTCGACCACTTCAGTATCATCATCGTTTTCACCGGCTTCATTATCAATCATCCAGAAAATACGCTCAATCTCTTCCTGACATTTATTGTACTGTTTATAATAGTTTGTATTGCCGCCATTCTGATAATTGGCATTGATAAGATATATCCACACAAGATCATTCAGCACATCCTTGACATACAGCTTCCTCTTACCTCCGTACTTGACGATCCACCGGTTTATTGTTTCCAGAGGCAGCCTGCAGGCCATTCCGATACCGATATAAGTTCTTCTGTTTTTAGGCAACTTTTTGTAAAATCCTGGTCTGCTGGAATATTCAATATCAATATAATCACAAATATCCTCAAAGGTTATCCCGGTATTTTCTATTATTTCTTTTAACTCCTGTTTCCATTTTTTCGTTCTGTAGTTTGAGAAAAATTCCCACCAGTTAAGTTTGACCTCATCCGGTGTGTTGTACAAGTCTCTGGCAAAGTTTGTTGCTCCTCCTGTATTTATTCCTTCTCTGATTGTCTGTTCTCTGAGTTTTCTAGCCATTTTTTATCTACCTTCGTGCTACTGCTTTTTTTGCTGCTGAAAAAGAACTGTACACTCTCTTGCCATTTACAACCCTGTATGCCCGCACCTTATACCGGTACGTTTTCCCCGTTTTAAGCCCTCGGTGCAGTACTGATTTCACATTCGAGTTTTTGGTCAGACGCAGAACATATTTTTTCTTCGCATAATCATATACATAAACCTGATATTTTTGTGCACCCGGAACCGCATTCCACGATATTCTGATTTTTCCTTTAGAATATCTGTGAAGCTTTATCTGTGGCGTCTTAAGATAAGTATATACGTATATTTTCTTGGTTGCAGCCTTATACTGCGGAGTTTCCTTCGCTGTCACAGTTATTGTGGCCTTCCCCGGATTAACCATTTCGATAACCTCATATTTACCGTTGCTGCTTACCCTCGGCCTGATTATGCTGCAATTACTGCTCTTGAAGGTATAATCACTGAAGCTGGGCAGTTCAATGCTCCACGTTCCACCGGTTACAAAAACCTTTTTGCAGCTTGAATATCCAATGGGAATTGTTCTCTCAGCTTTCTCTACATATACAGTCACTTTTGATTCTGCTGCATAATACTCCTCTGTACCTTCGGCTTTGATTGTAATAACCGCATTGCCGCCTGACTTGACTGTAACTGTACCGTTTGAATCAACATCAGCAACATCAGAATTGCTGCTGCTGTATGACAGCGATGTCCTGGCTGTGGCATTCAGATTAAACGGTGCGCACCCATTGGTACATGAAAATTCCGATTTCACATTAATGCTTTGTGACAACTTATCTGGTCCAGCTGTATTTACCTGCTCATACTTGATTCCGTTCTGAATCGCATATTTTTCCGCGGCAGACCCGGAGCTGGCGCGGATAACCAGTTCCTCACTGCAACCTGTGAACACATTATCACCAAAGCTCTGAACTGAATCAGGAATCAGCAATGTTTTCAGCTTAACGGCGTCCGCGAATGCATTGTTGCATATATGAGTGACCGTACTCGGAATACTCGTATATTCTTCATCACGCTTTGCCGGTGGGTATCTCAGAATCCTCGTTTCATCTATATCCATCAGAACCGCAACCGAACCGTAACTGAAATACTTGTTACCGTATTCAACATCTATGCTCTGCAGCGACAGGCAATTCACAAACGCATCATCTGCAACACTTTTTATATTCTGACCTATCCACACTGATTTAAGGTCCAGACAGTCCATAAACATCCCTTTTGGGATATCTGTAACCCCATCAGGAAAATATATATTCTGCAGAAACTCACAGCCCCTGAACGCATAATCACCAAAAATGAATGTACCCACATCATTGTTTCTATATTGCGGAAAAACAAAAGATTCAAGATTCACGCACCCGAAAAAACATCCTTCGCCCAGTTTCATTGTGGTTTCGCTTGTTCCATCCAGATTTATATTATTCAGGTTTGATGCATTCTCAAATGCATACGGAGCCACATATTTCACATACTCGGGCACAGTGAAACCTCCATACTCGCTCTGCGAAGGGAATTTATACAGCGTTTCCTTATTTATATCATATAATGCTCCCGAATCAACCACAAAGTTTGAACTACTTTCGTCAACCTCTATCTGCTCAAGGGAATTGCAATCTTTAAACGCAGGGACTGCAATTTCTTTTATCCCGGCAGATATTCTGACTGTTCTGAGATTCTGACATCCTGTGAAAGCATCTGCACCTATTGAAGTAATCACCACATCTTCAATACTGTCAGGTATCACAGCAGCAGTGACACTCTCATCACAGTCAGTGATGGTTCCTGTACTTTTGTCAAAATAAACAGCACCGCCTGTAATTCCTTCAGAATATACCACCTCAGTTTCGCTGTATGCTTCCGCATCAACGGTAAAAAGAAGACATAAAAAAATCACAAGCACTGATGTCAGTGCAGCTATGCTCAACATGTGCACTTTACATACCTGCATAATTCTCATCATCGTTCTATCTCCTGTAATTAAATACTAAATTCTCCCATCAGCTATGTGAGCTTATATGATTTAACTTTCGACCACGGGCCATATATCTTTTTATCATTAACAGTCTTATATGCTCGTACTTTGTAATAATATGTTCTGTTCTTTGATGCCTTTACAGAAGCAGATTTGTATCTGCTTCCTACAGTCCTGACAATTTTGAAATTCCTGCTGCTGTATTCTGACTTGGCGATCTGGTACCCGCTCTCTCCGCTTATATTGTTCCAGTATACTCTGACCTCCGAACTGGAAGCAGCCTTCACAGTCGGCTTTGACAGCTGCTTCAGCGTATAAACATATGATGATGTTCTGTAGCTTGAATCCTGATATTCCTCTCCCTTGTAAACAGAATACGGGTGTATTCTGAAACAGTATCTGGCACCATCTGTCAGATTTGCTCTTTTATAATACAGTTTCGTTGTGCTTCCCAGATATCTGAAATCATTCCAGTCAGATCGTCTGTAATACACATAATACCCGTCTGCACCTTCTACTCTGCTCCACGTTGCTTTGATATCATCATGACCATAAAGCTCCGCCGTTACCTCTGCAGGAGCTTTAAGATCCTGCAGCATATCTTCATCTTCATCCTGATCCTCCTCAGCCATAAGCTTCTCCACTATCTTGAAACTGTACGACTTTGAAGTAGTCCTGGAAGCCATCGTCGCTGACTCCGGATTGGTAATACTTATTTTGAGAGTATAATTACCGATATCCAGCGTTCTGATATCAATTGTATCATTTGCTTCAGACAGATCAAAACTCGAAACATTGATTGAACCGGAATCATAAGTTCTTTCAGCTGTAGTCGAATCTCCTTTATAAATTCTGACTTTCACACGCGAAACCTTGTAATTTGATGACGCTGTACCTGTAATTCTGAAATCCGTGCCTTTCACAATTCCTTCTGACGGAAATTCTGATGTCAGCTTCACAGTATGTTTAAGGGGCGTCTGCACCACATATTCAGGGCATGCATACCCCAGCACATACTCACTTCCCAGAGAATAGTACTTTTTCTTAACCGCTCCGGGGTCTCCGGAATTTCCTTCGACTGTATACACTTTGCTGCTGTCAGTATCCGACACAATCCCTATATGCTGGGCATAATCGTTGCCGTTCCACGAAAAGAAAATCAGATCTCCGGCTTTCGGCTTATAGCTTCCTCCACGGTATTTCGATTTTTTATACAGTCCTTTCTCCTTATACCAGTCTCTGTCAGCTGTAGTCTGATATCTGACTATTGATGACGGGATATTGGCTCTGTTGGCGCACCATGATACAAAAGCTGCACACCACGCAGACCCATTAATACCCATCCATTCTCCATACACTGAATTACCGTTGCTGCTTTCATAACCTACCTGAGTAAGAGCAACCCCTACAATATCTGCAGCCTGATCACCTGTTCTGGTATATGTGATCGTTTTTGCCGGTGGAGTGTAGGATGATGACGCTTTTGGCGTGAATCCGCCAGCAGCGGAATCATTGCTCTCCTGTTTATCAAGCTCCTGTCTTATACGCTCAGGATCTTCTCCGTTTTCATAGCCGTCAGCAATCATTTCACAGAATGTATCTGCATTCGTTTCCTCTGCTGCATCCGAAATCATATCAGATGCAGAAACATACGAAGGGATAGATATCACAATAATTACTGCTGTCAGAACTGCCAGAACTCTTTTTCGCATACCTGCTTCACCTCTGTCATAAACATGGAATTACAATGCTGTAGATACCATTATTATACTCCACAGATACAGAATTGCCAAGTATTGTAATTTCACCATATTACAAGAAGCCACAGGCCTGAATTTATCAGTACTATGGCTTCCGTCATCAC
>JBJESR010000113.1:0-3266 GCA_051882895.1 Lentihominibacter sp. | reverse complement strand
TCTCATGCAGAGTTATCCCTCTCGACATATGCTCATGACCGGGATCCCACTCCCGTATGTCATATTTCGGCGCCCCGTCATTCCATTTGACCATATTGAGTTCTTTTTTCCATCCGGTGGAATACGATGCGATGACTCCTATGTGTTCAACGATTTCATAAGTGATTTCTCTGTCTCTGCTGTTTACCATTCACTAATCTCCTTTCAATATTATTCAGCTTATCCGGCATTTCATCTGCAGGCTGCTGTTTAACTCAATACCTCCCTTGAGCAGTATTATAATACCATTATTGTTAATATCTGTAAACCTGTTTCTCCACACATTCATCAGATATTCACCATATGTACACTTTACATTGCCGCCTTTATCATAGCCGGTATTTTCCTGCACTTTTCCTCGGAAACCGAAGCAACCGATACCCTGAGGCCTTTGGCCAGAGGAACTATGAACAGGCCCTGCTTCTCCAGCTTCGCACTGATTTCATCAGGATTGTCGCATGGTATGGAAATGAAGAAGCCTGCATCAAAAGGCACTGTCTCAAGGCCAACCTTCTTCGCCTCTTCTTCAAAAGCTCTGCCGCGGGCGATAAGCATTTCACGGTAATGAGCTCTCTCGCTGTTGACTCTTTCCAGAAGCCCCGGATCGCCATATATTCTCGAAAGAATAACCTGCGCAACTTTAGCACTGTTTGACCACGAGCCTCTCGAGGAATACTCGCATACACGCTTGAACTCATCGGCGATTTCCTTTGTTCTGGCAATGCAGATCATGGCTCCGCATCTTGTGCCGTAAAGTGTGTATGTCTTGGAAAGGCTGTACGCCATAATGGAGATCACATTCTCCGGGAGTCTCTCAAGCTTAGGCAGAAATCTTCTGTATTCTTCTTCATCCCCTGCGAAATCGATGTATGCCGCATCTATCACCAGAGCTATAGCTTTACCGCATTCAGCCGCTTCACACAGTTCATCGATGACTTTGTCCCAGTCCTCCAGCGTAAGGGAATATCCTGTCGGATTGTGGGCTGGAGTATTGAGGATTATAACGAGACTCTCCTGCTTGGCCAGCAGCTCAGTCGCCTTATCATTCAGTGCTTCTGCATTGAACCTGCCATCTTCTGTGAAAAACTCAAATGTCTCTATGCTTCTGCCTATTTCACCTGCTATAGTATTATACGGAGCCCAGTGCCAGTCTGATGTCAGCACCTTGTCTCCTCCATCGGAATAATTTGATATCACATTTCTCAGGGATCCTGTGCCTCCAGGTGTTGCCACCGCTTCAATGAATCCTTCAGGTTTGTGGGATCCGAATGCAGCCTTCTGTACAGCCTCTCTGAAAGGTGCGATTCCTCCAATCGGGGCATAATCTGCATAATCCTTAGGGCTGAGGTGTTTGAACACTTCATCGACAGATGACAGTACCACAAGCTCCCCATCATCATCAAGCAGCGATCCGATGGTAGCATTTATCACTTTATCTGCTCCTTTTTCGGCTATCATCTTCTTAGCTCTGCTGCTTATCCCGAAAATCTTATCTTCCTGCGGTATGTGTCTGCCGTTTCCTCGTGCCAAAATATACTCTGACATTAAAAATTTCCTCCATCTATTTAATTTTAATTATTATCTCTTTGCCATCTTCATAACCGTCGAGGGCTTTAACCGCACCGACAACCACGTTTTTAAGCGTTTTTTTAACGAAAGGCACCATCCAGATGTCTTCCCCGTCTATTGTAAGCTGAACATCAAGCTCATCTTCAGCTGCTGCTGTTTTCTTTTCTACCAAATCAGCCAATTTCTTTACCTCCGTAATTCCATTTATCACCGGCAGCCCGTTATATTCGGTCATTGAGTCTGCAATGATTCCCGAAACAGCTACAGCCTCAGGACACATACGTTTCTCAACATCTTCTTCTGTCCTGCCGGTTATTATAGTCGGACATTTAAGCCCGCTGTCACCTTCAAGTATTACAAAATCCTCTTTATAATATTTAAGTATCTCATCTATCGTCATCTGTCTGTCTGTGATCAGCGCCGTCTCACGTTTGCCCCGGGCAGTGACTCTGCATGCCCCGGATACCATATGCTTGAAGGTATCCGTTCCGGGGCTGTCTGCTCTGAAACCTTCGTAATGTATATCCTTGACTGTGCCTACGCTGTATCCACGGCTCCTGAGCTCTCTCACCAGCGCCGTAACTGTAGTGGTTTTGCCCGTTTTTGAAAACCCTTTTATCATTACGATACGCATATTCAATCTCCAAAATCAATTATTTCGTACTGCTGATCCATAATATCCACCGTCAGCACCTTGCCTGCCAGCACGCCCTCACGACCCAGCAGAAGCTTCAGAGTTTCTGCCACCTGCAGGGCTCCTATTACTGCAGGCGTGAAGGAAGGGTTTCCGGTTTCCTTCTCCATTCCGTAATTCTCATCACCATCATAAAGAGTATGAATCAGTCTGTCTCCCGGCATCACTACCGCCACCTGCCCGTGCCAGCCGGCTATGGCACCATGCACCAGAGGGATGTTCTCCTCCTCGCATGCATCCTCCAGGAGCTTTCTGGTATTTATATTATCAAGAGCATCTATGACCACATCGTGTCCACTGATGATTTCTCTGCTGTTTTCTTCTGTGTAAAATGTACATACCGGGCATATCCGGGTTTCGCTGTTTATCTCGCCCATCCGCTTCATGCCCTCTTCTGCCTTCAGCATTCCTATATTGTTTTCGCTTGACAGCACCTGACGATTCAGATTACTTACATCAAACACATCGCCGTCCACTATCGTCAGTTTTCCTACACCAAGCCTGGTCAGACCTTCTATGATACCTCCGCCAAGCCCTCCGCATCCTATCACGCATACGGATTTCTCGCCCAGCAGCTTCTGCTCCTGAGGAGATACAGTTCCTTTATTTCTGTCATATCGGCCATGCATCGCCATCAGCCTCCTGATACACGTGAGAAGGCTTTGAGATAATCTCCATCGTTAAGTCTTGAATCTATCATCACTCTTTTGTTGTTCACAGATACAAAGCCGAAATTCCTTGTTTCTTTATAGTTGACGCCCGCCGCCTGCAGTGCTTCGTCACAGGTGCAGTTATCAGGGACTTCCACTACTATATCTTCATAGCAGTCAAAAAGCTTCCTGAGAGTTCCCTTCAAAGCAATTGTAACTTTCATTTTTTACCTCCATACAAATAATTGGGACAGATTTCTGCAATCTGTCCCAATTATACAATAAACGATTCTATCTTGTCAGCCCATTTTCAA
>JBJESR010000112.1:0-3270 GCA_051882895.1 Lentihominibacter sp. | reverse complement strand
AAGCATTCGTCGCCTGTTATTGCCTGAATCTGCTTGGCTCTGAACGGTTACAAATTAATAAGTAATAATAAATTCATCAGGAAACCTTCGGCAGAATTGCCTGACCTGATATACGTGGATACTTTGAAGCCATAGTCTGTATCTTCAAAGCAATACAGGACGAAAGAACTTCGTCTGAAATGTAATTGTATTATATAGTAAATAAATATATTTTTCAATTATCAATATATAAATTTTTTCTAAAAATACTGTAACTGTTCAGCACAGACCCACAGATCATTTTCATAACTCACCATACAAGTCTCTTTGACGGAAAGCTGTTCCGCAAAGACCAGATCTGGTTTTTGGAGCTGGATTCTGAACGGTCTACTGACCTTTACTCTCTGGCAGAAATCAAAAATGTCAGAAAAGCAGAAAATCTAAAACGCAGTTATATCAGCGGCAAATACGGAGCATTTCCAATGATGAATTGCAACCTTTACCAGAAAATTCTTGACGAATATAACTCTTTCGGTGCTGTTTCCGAAACCTCGTATTTGAAATCAGACAAGAGTAATAGCATCGAATTACTAACAAAGCAATTTCGGATTGAAAATCAGCTTGTAATAGAAGGGAAAAGAAAATGTAGTATAAGGATATGTCATATATACAGAAACCTGCAAAGGATGCAAATCAGAGTCGGAAGCCAGAAACTGCCTTCCGCTCTGATATTATCCCCTGCTTTTAAGGCGGGATCCGGTACTTTCCGTACAATCCGGCAAAAGTTTGATTTCCTTGTCCGCCATCAGCTACCCGTTAACAGCAGGGGTATCACGGATACCACCGACTGGTTAATGAAAAAATCCCGATTTCCAAAAAACAAAAGAAAATAAAATCAGCCCCCGCCTGCTGACTAAAACAGCAAAAGGGGCTGATTATCAAAAGAGATTAATTACAATGATTCAAATATCCACAAGCTGATTCAGAAAATACAGCAATTAATAAACGTAAACCGTTTTGCTGCTTTCAGAACCGTACTTCACACTTGTTCCGATCAGAGACATTGCTGTGTATCCGTCAGGAACAGCTGCTTTAATTTCAGAAGCGGAGAATGTTGCCTTTGTGCTGTCAGAGGTCTGAACCTTTGTCAGTACAGCACTACCAACACTCTTGCCAAACAGCTTCTTGTATGTGATATTCAGTGTTGCAACCTTACCGGCCTGAACTGTAACAGTACCGTCCTCACCATATATAACAGTCTGATCTGTAACAGCTGTTTCATCTGCCAGTGCATAACCTTCAGGTAAAACAGATTTCGCTGCTTCTGCAATATCAGCTGCAGCAAATACATTTTCTTCGCCTTCTGTGCCGTTGGCAGTTAAAACAGTAGAAGCCAGCTCTGTACCAGTGTAATCGGCAACAGAGATGTTGAGGGTGGCATCGGCGATGGTGGGTTCGGGTTCAATAATTCCAAGATCAACCAGTGCATCATTGAAATCATCTTCATTCAGTTCAGCAAAAGCAGCATTCGGATCATCACAGATCTTCAAATTGGTCACTGAAAGAATGCCATCACCTGTATTGGTAACTGTTACTGTTGTTGCTGTACTACTTGTCATATTTCCAGTAATGTCAGAAAGATCATA
This sequence comes from Lentihominibacter sp., assembly GCA_051882895.1. Taxonomy (GTDB): domain Bacteria; phylum Bacillota; class Clostridia; order Peptostreptococcales; family Anaerovoracaceae; genus Lentihominibacter. The sequence goes on along the minus strand of JBJESR010000112.1, from coordinate 1,645 downwards.
AAACATATCCGTATCAGATTGAATCGTCTTAGAGCTATTATTTATAGTAAATGTAACGGGATCATTTACCGCTTTCAGACCAAGTTCCAGTTTACGAGTAGTATCTACCTTGAATACAAGTGACTGACCGTTCTTTAGATAAATTTCCTTCTTCGGTCCATCGGCCAAAAGCTCTTCTGTATTCTCAGCAGGATTAAGCGCTTCGCTATTTATAATAACCACTCCATTGGTATCTCCAATATTCTCAAATACCTGTGCGTAAATATCAGCACTACTCTTCCCATTATTTGCATTCAATGCAGTTAAAACAGCATCTCTCAGGTTGAAGAAAGTCGGATTCTCTTCAAAATCACTCTTATACGCTGCATTGGTTGCTTCATCTTTTAATGTACCGTAAACCCGGAAACCATCCAGTCTGACAGGAGAATCGTTAGTAGTAGTAATCTTCAGACGATACTCTCCATACTGCATTCCTTTTACAGATGCAATAACAGAGTTGTATGCGCCACCTGAAACCAGATCACCATAAGCACCTGTTGCTGCTGTTTTTATAGACATAGCTTTTACCGGTGTACCATCCGCTTTGAACAGCTGAGCCAGCACATTGCCCGTATTTTTTGCACAGTTTACAAAAATATCAATACCCGTACCGGTGAATGAGAACTCTGCGGTTTCTCCTTTTTTACTAGATACTGCCTCTGAATTGTTAGAAGGTCCTTCAGACTCTACAGCGTATTTTGTATCATAGCCGTAATGCTTCATAGAGCCGACTTCTGATGTTGTCTGCGTTCCAGTTCCTTTACTGCTATTACCCCCAGTGAAACCAGTTAAAGCTGCAAATCCTTCTTCGTAGTAAACGGTTGTGGCAGGAATAATACGAACACCATAGCTCTGACCGTTTGCCAGTGTCAGAGTTACATGATCATTGTTTTTCAAAGTTGTATTGGGTGTGTACGTAAACGAAGTTCCGTCTGGTGTAATGCCACCATATGCAGCTGTACCGGATGAAATATCTGCACCTGTCCCCAATTCATCAGTTAAATCTATTTTCACGGGCAAACCGAAATCAATTACGTATTCCGGCATATTAACTATGATATCTGCAACTGCAGATGCATCAGAAGTCAGACTGCCTGCACTGTACTGGGATGAATAGCTGTAGGAGAGCTCTGCCGTATTGGTGATCTTGCCATCCTTTACAACATCTGCATAATTGCTCATGGTTAGCGTAAGCGATGTCGTATAAGGATATGTCTTATTGGAAGTTGTAGACGTTCCCATATCAGGATTGCTGATACCGTTATTATTGGTCAATTCATCCGTCAGTTTTTCATTGTCATATGTAATGGTACCATAGGTTTCATTGGTTGCATAACGTGTAACAACCACACTGTATTTAATGATGTCTCCAATTTCGACTTTCATGCCATCGGTATAGGCTTTTTCAATTCCATCATGGGTAATTGACGTAATCGTCTTCTCAACCGTAGGCAGCTTCTGCGCAACGAATTTACATACAGTCGGTGAACTTGCGCTGCCTATTCCTTCTGTCGAGTTTTTAGTAATCGTTGTTGCACCGTCACATCCTAAAGCAATCGCATTGGAGAACATCACCTTCATCTGATCGATGGTCATGTTTCCTTCC
>JBJESR010000111.1:0-3292 GCA_051882895.1 Lentihominibacter sp. | reverse complement strand
GCTGCCCATTCATCAACAACCTCTGCCATTGTCGATGACGGCGTAATAGGATAAATGGAAGCAACATCGGTAAAGGCATAGGATACGTGAGCCGCAGCCGTATTACCATCCATTGTTTTCATTCTTCTGTGTGTCATAGTTACCCTCCCAAGTATTTCTATATTACTATATATATTAGTAGCAATTTTTGTGCCATATGCAACCTGTATAGTGACTGCATATTACTCCATACTTTACCGTATCAAAGCTAATTTGTCAACTATGTTCGAAAAATTATACAAAATACACAAAAATACTTAGGTCCCTGAATTTGCAGCCCCCTGACCTCAAAATTGCAGTATTCTGCTTCTTGTTATACTTCGTGATTACTGCTATAATAACTTTACGTATTTTGTAAAACCAGAGGGAGAAAAAACGTTGAAAAATCTGAAAAATTTGAAACATGATAAAGAATTTGACACGAAAACCCTTATAACTGATACAATTGAAGCACTCCGCGACACCGAACCTGCTGATACCGATACAAAAAAAGCAGTTACCCTGAAGGAGCTTGCACAGAGCCGTGCAGCAGATGCGGATGGTAAAGAAACCCTGCTGTATGAACCTCGTCCTCTTACACCTGAAGACGATATATACGATGAAATCATTGAACAGTTTGCTACAGCTCCGACCAAGCCTAAATACTGGTTTGAAGAGTTTGGTGATTACTGGTCATGCAGCTGCGGTCATATAAATAAAGGAACCAGCTGCAAAAACTGCGGCCTCGAAAGAGATCTGCTGCGTTCACTTTTCATTCTGCACAAACCTGCCGGAGAGCCAGGTAAGCTCAACAAAAAACTCAGGTCTGAAAAGGATAAAGTTGACGAGGAAGAAAAGCTGCATGCTGATAAAGCTGAACGCCGCAGAAAACGTGAGGCTGATGGCGGGAATGCACTTGAAGTCATACCTATTGAAGATGACACTGATAATAAACTGCCTGCATCTGTTACAGAAATTACTCCTGAGCCTCAGGTTCCTGCCAAAGTTCAGAATGTACCTGTAAAGCCTCATAAGCCTCATAGACGAGCAATAATCATAGTAACTATCCTTGTCCTCATTGCCATGGTTACAGCTGCCGGAGCAGCGATTTATGTATATCTGGCTGCACCTGCCATAAAATATGAAGAAGCTATTGAACTCCAGAATGACGGCAAATACTCTGAAGCGATAAAAAAATTCAAAGCACTCGGCGATTATCAGGACTGTGATGAACACATATGGGAGTGCTACGTTTCAATAGGTGATGAATACTATGATGATGGCAGATTCGAAGATGCGATAGATACCTATAACACAGCTATGGAGCTTAAGGAAAGTGACAAGCTGTATGATAAGATACGTAAGTGCCATATTGCCATAGGTGATAAGTATTATAAAAACAAGAAATACAAAAAAGCTCTTGCAGCATATGCATCTGCTGCTGAAATGAAAGAATCAGATTCTCTGCAGGACAAAATAAATGCCGCCAAATTCGGATATGTCAAGGTGAATCTCGACGATGGCAGTTCCACAGCATTGAATTACATGAATGAGCTTATGGATATCAGTTATCCCGGCATACAGGAAATCTACGATGAATATTACGAGTGGCATATAAGCATTATTGCAAACACTGCCGAAGAGGATTATTCCACTGATCTGGATACTGTAAGCCGTAAAGACACTGTTTTCTTCCATGTTCTTCTTTCCGGAGGAGAGCCTTCTGAAGAAATACAGCTTTATTACGAGATATCATGGCCTAACGGTCAGAGTCAGATATATGACCTGGATTCCACATGGAAGGACGGTTCCAAAATCACTGCCGGATTCCAGTATCCGATTCCTCTCTTTGGCAAAGAGGGACAGCTTACATTCAATCTCTACGATAAAAGCACCCAGGAACTTCTGGGAAGCGATTCAATCACATTCAGGAAATAAAACGAAAGCCCCGGCAATACTCAAAGCCATTAATCTATGACCTTGCATAATTACCGGGGCTTTATAACAGCTGTTACTCTTTTTATACGGGTTTCTCTATGATGTCAATTTCGCACATTATCTTATCCATTGCCGCCGACAGATTGCCGCGGCAGTTTCTCCTGATTTCTTCCATGGACTCTTTTTCTTTCGATGTGGTATATAATCTCACAATGCCGATATCCTGCAGCAGCCTGCTGTCTATATTATCATCAGCTGCTCCTGCAACCGCAATTACCGGTACCCCGTACGCCTTTGCACGTCCGGCAACACCTACTACCACCTTGCCGCCCAGACTCTGTGAATCAAACCGTCCTTCTCCGGTGAACACACAATCACAATTTTCGAGCCTGCTGTCAAATCCCACTACATCAAGCATCAGTTCTATGCCGCTTTCAAGCTTCGCTCCTAAAAATACATAGGCTCCTGCTCCCATGCCCCCTGCAGCTCCACCTGAAACAAGTTCAGATACATCTATATTCATGCAATTGTTTATTGTCTCAGCAAATCTTCTAAGGTTATAATCAAGAAGCTTCACCTGCTCTCGATCTGCACCCTTCTGAGGTGCAAACACATATGCTGCTCCTTCCCTGCCATACATAGTATTACTGATATCACACATACAGCACACTTCAATACCTGATAATAATTTTTCTGTTCTGGAATTATCTATTGTACACACATCAGCAAGTGTTCCTCCCGAAGGTATAAAGCTCCTGCCTTCACTATCACAGAATACAGTCCCGAGAGCCGCCGCCATTCCGGCTCCGGCATCATTTGTACAGCTGCCGCCCAGACCCAGAATGATTTTCGTGCATCCTCCTGTAATGGCATGCTTTATTAACTGCCCCACACCATATGTAGATGCCGTCATCGGGTCACGTTTAACATTCGATACCATGCCTGCTGATGCAGCCATTTCAATTACATCCATATCATCAAATCTTCCATAGAAGCATCCGGTGTTTTCACCGAAAGCATTTTCCACTGTAACATACACCTTTTCTCCCTGCATAGAAGCCAGAAAACAATCTACTGTTCCTTCACCTCCATCGGCTACAGGAATACTTGTAACATCACACTGCGGATAATGCTCTTTAACTGATTTCTCTATGATGCTGCACACTTCCTGAGAACTCATAGTTCCCTTGAACGAGTCCGGGATTATAATACATTTCTTCATATCTAACCTCAATATATTTTTGCTCTGTATGTATTATACCATCATAAACCCGAAAATCAGATATAAAATTAGCCCGCAGCAACAACGCCACGGGCTTTAGTGTCTTTATTATAA
>JBJESR010000110.1:0-15988 GCA_051882895.1 Lentihominibacter sp. | reverse complement strand
CAAAGTTTATCTTCATTTAAACACCTCTACAGCTATATTTTACAATAATTTATATGTAAAGTCTTCATATTTTTCATTAATAAATAAATTTTTATTTTTTATTTAAATAGGGGTTGAATTTATCATAAAGCAATGTATAATAATAACATAAAATAAATTTTTATTCATTGCGAAGAAAAATTTACGCACAATAGATTCAGGAGGATTTTAGTAATGGCTAAAGAAAAAGTGGTATTAGCCTATTCGGGTGGATTAGATACATCCATCATCATGACATGGCTCAAGGAAAACTATAACTATGACGTAATCGCTGTATGCTGCAATGCAGGGCAGAAGGAAGATTTTGAAGCAATCGAAAAGAAAGCAATCGCTACAGGAGCAGTTAAAGCTTATACTGTAGATATCAGAGAAGAATTCATCACAGATTATATATGGCCTACACTTAAAGCAGGCGCAATATATGAAGGACAATATATGCTCGGTACTTCTATGGCAAGACCTCTTATGGCAAAGAAGCTTGTTGAAATCGCTGAGAAAGAAGAAGCATTCTACATCGCACACGGCTGCACAGGAAAGGGCAATGACCAGGTACGTTTCGAAACAACTATCAAGGCTCTCAACCCTGCCATCAAGATTATCGCTCCATGGAGATTCTGGGATTTCCAGTCAAGAGAAGAGCTGATCGCTTATGCCAAGGCGCATAATATTCCTATCAACCAGACTGAAGCTAAAATTTACAGCCGCGATGAAAACATCTGGCATATCAGCCACGAAGGCGGCGAACTTGAAAATCCTTGGAACGAACATCTGAAGACAATCCATGTACTCAGTGTTCCTCCTGAAGATGCTCCGGATGAAATCACATATGTTGATATCGATTTTGAACAGGGTATCCCTGTAGGAATAAACGGCGAAAAAATGGATCCTATTTCACTGCTGACAAAGCTTAATGAACTTGGAAGCAAGAACGGTATCGGTACTGCAGACATCATCGAAAACCGTCTCGTGGGAATGAAGTCCAGAGGTGTATATGAAACACCGGGAGGAACCATTCTGTTCGCAGCACACACAGGGCTTGAACAGCTGATTCTCGACAGAGATACAACACAGTACAAGAATATCGTTGCACAGAAATTCGCTCAGCTCGTTTATGACGGACTCTGGTTCACACCTGTACGCGAAGCAATCAGCGCTTTTGTTGATGCAACACAGAAAGAAGTTACCGGAACAGTTAAGATGAAGCTCTACAAAGGAAGTGCAACTGTAGCGTGCAGGAAATCACCTTACTCACTTTACAACGAAGAATTCGCTACATTCAGTAAGGACGAAGTATACAACCAGAGCGATGCAGAAGGTTTCATAAACCTCTTCTCACTGCCGCTCAAGATCCGTGCAATTCAGAAACAGACTGTTGAAGGAGGAGCTAAAGAACATGAAGCTTTGGAAAGGAAGGTTCTCAAAGGCGGCGACTTCGTCTGCTGATGAATTCAATGCATCAATTGAATTTGACCAGAGATTGTACAGAGAGGATATCACCGGAAGCATAGCCCATGCTAAAATGCTGGGTAAACAGGGAATAATCACTCTCGAAGAGTCTCAGCTTATCATAAAAACTTTGCAGGAGATACTTGATGATATCGAAGCCGGGAAAATCGAATTCACCATTGAGTCAGAAGATATCCATATGAATATCGAAACTATACTCACAGAAAGAATAGGTGCAACCGGCAAAAAACTCCATACCGCAAGGAGCCGTAACGATCAGGTTGCAGTTGACATAAGACTGTATCTCAAGAAAGAGACCGCATCCATAGACAAGCTTATCAAAGAGCTTATGGATGCTCTGGAAAAACTTGCAGAAGAACATGTGGATACCGTAATGCCCGGATATACCCATCTGCAGAGGGCACAGCCGGTAACTCTGGCTTATCACCTTCTGGCTTACTATCAGATGTTCTCCCGTGATCGCGAAAGATTCGCCGACTGCCTGAAGAGAATCGACAGACTTCCGTTGGGAAGCGGTGCTCTGGCAGGTACAACATACAATACCGACAGAGATTTCCTCGCAGAAGAGCTTGGTTTCGCCAGTGTCCTTCCTAACGGCATGGACGCTGTGGCCGACAGAGATTTCGCTGTTGAATTCATAAACTGCTGTGCAGTTACAATGATGCACCTCTCTCGATTCTGTGAAGAGCTTATACTCTGGAGTTCTGTTGAATTCAGCTTTGTCGAAATAGATGATTCTTTCTCGACCGGAAGCAGTATAATGCCGCAGAAAAAGAACCCTGACATGGCAGAGCTTATCCGCGGTAAAACCGGCAGAGTGTATGGAGATCTGATGAGTCTTCTGACAATATGCAAAGGTCTCCCGCTGGCATACAACAAGGATCTTCAGGAAGATAAGATTCCTGTGTTCGATGCCGCAGATACATTAAAGGCATCTGTAGGTATTTTCACTGAAATGATCCTTACCATGAAAGTTAAGGAAGATAACATGGAACACGCCGCCAAATACGGCTATATGAATGCAACCGATGCGGCAGATTACCTCGTATCAAAAGGAATTCCGTTCAGGGACTGTCATGAAATCATAGGTAAAATAGTACTCTACTGTATAAACAAGGGTATAGCTATTGAAGAAATGACAATGGAAGAATTCAAATCCTTCTCACCTGAATTTGATAATGATATTTATGAAAAAATTTCGATAAGAAGCTGTATATCCGCTAAAAAATCAAAGGGTTCCACGTCATTTGAAAGTGTGAAGGCTCAGCTTGAAGAAATTAAATCAAACAAGTAAATACCAAATAAATTCCTCAAAAATCACAAAATCAACCGAAAAAGGCCTCGGATAACTCCGGGGCCTTTTTCATACGATCAGAACTCTTAATTATTGTTTTTTATATATTCTCTGCAGGCATCTATTGTGCCCTCCATCTTATCGTACACAGCCTTGCAGAGGAAATTGTAAAAATCTTCCTGCCGCTGTCCCTTGAGACAATCTGCCACTATCGAGAAATAATCTCTTCTGTCTATCGGCAGATTGATAGGAGTAATACCATTCTCCATCAGATAATAGTTCATAGCAAAAATAGCAAGTTCAGCACTGTATTCCTGAAACGGATATATATCGATCAGTTTATTATGTATGTACATTGCTTTGAGCACGATATTGTTTCCTGCCTCCGGGCTGTATACACGCCGCATGGCATCATCCAGCTTCTCTTCTATATCTGCCGAATAAACCGGAACATGATTAAACGAATAAACCACAGGATTTGACTTCCTGAAGTAGCCGTCTTCATCCTCAGATAAAATCCTGTACCCGCTTATCAGAAAATGTTTATCCAGATAATTTCCCATTTCCAGGCAATTATATGCCACCCTTATAAGGTTACAGAAATTCTCTATAAAAACATAATCCTTTACCGGCACATCCTTTGGCAGATCCCCCTCAAGGATCTTATCTATCGGTATGCTTTCATGATTGGGATTTCTGACTATGAGAGACCCCTTGATCATATCGATCTTATTCACTTCTCTGACTGCCGACTTCAGCAACCTGTCATTTTTAAGCATGCCGGCAAGTTCATTTTTCATACTGTACAGTTTTTCGTGCATATATCTGCTCCTAGTTCATCAAAAAACCGATCCTGCCGACTGAACCTGGGTATTTGTACATATCCACACTTCCGAAATTCCCGCTGACTTTCCTGAGGGCAGGCATTTTGCTCTTGATCAGATCGAAACTGATTGTAGGCAGGAAAACGATATCATACTTATGCTGGAACGTAAGCTGCAGAAAATCAAGGATCTCATCATCATTAAAACCTTCCTTGATTCCCACATGAAGCGTTATATTAAGCTTCTGACCTACGGCTTTGTTTATACCGTCAATCACAGGCTGCAGTTCCTTACCATCGTTTGACTCTTTGTATCTAGTAAAGTTAAATGTATTCACAACTACTGTCACATCTGTGATACCATCTGCTTTAAGTTTTTCTGCTTTTTCAGCCAGATCCTGGCCATCTGTAACAAATATTTTCTTGTCTTCTGTCATAATTAAACCAACTCTTTCTTTTTATCTGTAACTTTCATTTTACTGTAAAATTCACATCTAGTCAATGCCACTTCCTTGTGGTAAACTTGAATTATGAAAATTCTACTAATAGGCGATACCCATGGGAAGCTGAACAAAGTGCGTGAAATATTCCCGAAACTCAAAAATGTAGATCTCATTGCACATACAGGTGACTATTTCAGAGACGGGGAGGCTCTGAGCAAAGAATTCAATATTCCTGTTGTTGCAGTCAGAGGCAACTGTGACGGCAGCAGCTCCAGCAGCGATTTTGAGATCATCAGAACAGAATACGGCAATCTTCTGCTTACCCATGGACATACTGAAAACGTCGGCTATCAGCTGACAACCCTCATGTACAAGGCTATGGAAAACGATTGCAAGGCTGCTCTGTTCGGTCATACACACTGCGCACTTGTAGACGAAAGCAGCGGCATCCACTTTGTAAACCCGGGAAGCCTTACACGGCCGCGGGACGGAAGCGACGGTTCCTATGCTGTCATACGCACTTCAGCGGACAGCTTCGATGCATCCATCGTGTACTACTCTACAATAATGGGCACAAACAGGAAAACATCAAATTCAGGTTTTCTGCGCAGTATTCTCAACTACAGCGACAGATTCTGATATACCGTGATTTTTTAATTATAAAAAGGCCGGCTCATAGAGCAGACCTTTTTGTTTTCTTCAAATAAACCACTTATGTATTCTGAGCTTCACGACATAATAGTCTTTATCAGAACAATGACAAATATGGCAACAAAAGCAACCGCTTCAACCATAATCAGTATTTTCAGGATTTTGTAAATAATGCTGTCACGCACAGGTTTTTTCCTGACATTGCTTCTGATGAGAAACGCGAGTACCACTATACCGAATAATAATGCTAAAATGATAAGTATCATGTTTTTGTCCTCTCGATAATATTAATAGTCAAGAAACATGTCCCTGACTATTAAATATTATCAGACTATCATGTGTTAATCAAGTTCTTTATATTCCAATTTTGCATTCTGCTGCTTCAGCCTGATCGCTTTAAGGAATACTCTGGCAGTATCCATGCATGTCATTACAGATATTCCTCTTTCTATAGCCTTACGCCTTACCGGGAAGCTGTCGTTCTCCTTCCTGTTTGTCACTATCGGAATATTAATTACCAGAGAAATATTTTCTTCACCATCTTCATGATTTGTGATCCATTCCTGAGCTGTATCGTAATCCATAAGTTCTGCATCAATGTCATTTTTCTTCATGAATTCAATTGTATCATCAGTAGCATACATACTGAATCCCGCCTCAACATAATCCTTCAGTATTTCTGCAGAATACTCGTTCTGATCCGATTCCCTCATTGTAACAAACACATTTCCTCCGGTCGGAATATTCATTCCGGCACCCAGGAAGCCTTTGTAAAGTGCCTTGTCCAGATCTGCATCTATACCCAGAACTTCTCCTGTTGATTTCATTTCAGGTCCGAGAGCAATATCCATATCTGTCAGCTTGGCACTGGAGAATACAGGAACCTTGACCGCATATTCCTGACTTCTGCTGTAAAGGCCTGTGCCGTATTCACTGTCTCTGAGCTTATGCCCCAGCATCGCTGCAACTGCCAGCTTAACCATAGGAACCCTTGTAACCTTGCTCAGGATCGGAACAGTTCGTGACGCTCTTGGATTTACTTCGATAACATATATCTTCCTGCCGTCATAGGCGTACTGGATATTTACAAGACCTACTACCTCGAGAGCTCTGGCAATTCTCTTGGTATAATCCACCAGCGTATCCTCAACCTCTTTTGAAAGCGAATAGTCAGGATATACCGAGATGCTGTCACCTGAATGCACACCTGCTCTTTCCACATGCTCCATAATTCCCGGAATAAGGATATCTTCACCATCAGCAATAGCATCAACTTCAATTTCCTTGCCTGTAATATACTGATCTATCAGTATCGGATGCTCGGTAGAAAGAGATACCGCTTCCTTGATATATCTCTTGAGCTCCACGTCATTATAAACCACCTGCATAGCACGCCCGCCTATTACATATGAAGGCCTTACCACAACAGGATATCCAAGCTCTTCAATAGCATCGAATGCTTCCTTCTCATTGGTTACTGCAACCCCCTTAGGCACTGCGATTTCAAGCTCATCCAGAAGTTCACAGAATTTTTCCCTGTCTTCAGCCAGATCTATGTTCTCATATGAAGTCCCGAGAATATTGATGCTTCTGCTGTTGAGTTTCTCTGCCAGATTCAGGGAGGTCTGCCCTCCAAACTGCAGTATTACCCCATAAGGACGTTCTCTCTTGATTACATTCATTACATTATCAATATGAAGAGATTCAAAATAGAGTTTGTCCGATGTATCAAAATCCGTACTTACGGTTTCAGGGTTGTTGTTCATTATAATAGCTTCGTACCCCAGTTCTTTGATTGCCCATACACCCTGCACACAGCAGTAGTCAAATTCTATTCCCTGACCTATTCTTATCGGTCCTGAACCTATAACGAGAATCTTTTCTTCCGGGCTTCTTTCACTCTCATCCTCTCCGTCATAGCAGGAATAATAATACGGTGTCAATGCGTCAAATTCTCCGCCGCAGGTATCAACCATTTTGTATACAGGATATATATCGTTGTAAACTCGAATGTCCTGGAGAACATCCCTGGATACACCTGAAAGTGCTATGATGTCAGTGTCTGTAAATCCTCTTGATTCCGCTTCGTATACCAGCTCTTTGGTAAGAGGTTCGGTTTTCAGAGTATTTTCAAGATCTATAATCGATCTGATCTTGTTAAGGAACCATCTGTCGATTCTGGTGAGGGCATACAGTTCTTCCACATCCATCAGATTTCTTCTCATTACTTCAGCAATACAGAAAATCCTCTCATCATCGCAGGCTTTGAGTTTCTCTATAAGCTTCCTGTCATCAAGACCTGAAACAAACGGGATATGAAGACCATCACACTTGATCTCGATTGAAGTCAGTGCCTTGAGCAGAGCACTCTCGAAGGTTCTGTCTATTGACATTACCTCTCCTGTTGCCTTCATCTGAGTACCCAGTTTCCTTGATGCTGTCCTGAATTTGTCAAAAGGCCATTTAGGGAATTTCACCACGATATAGTCAAGTGTAGGTTCAAAGCATGCGCTTGTAGTCTGCGTCACGTAATTATAAAGCTCATCCAGTGTATATCCGATTGCTATCTTTGCTGCAATCTTGGCGATAGGATAGCCCGCTGCCTTTGATGCCAGTGCCGACGAACGGCTTACTCTAGGATTTACTTCGATTACTATATACTGTCCGTTGTCAGGATTCAAAGCAAACTGAATATTGCACCCTCCCTCTATCTGAAGGTTTCTGATAATCTTAACCGATGCATCTCTCAGCATCTGATATTCTTCATCTCTCAAAGTCTGGGTAGGCGCAACTACAATGCTGTCTCCTGTATGCACTCCCACAGGATCCAGGTTTTCCATGCTGCAGATGATGATACAGTTGTCACGCCTGTCCCTCATTACCTCCAGCTCGATCTCTTTCCAGCCTGCTACTGATTTTTCCAGAAGTATCTGCCCGATGGCACTGCTTTCCATTCCTTTATAGCAGAGTTCCTCCAGCTGCTCCTTATTATCTGCAAATCCGCCTCCTGTACCGCCAAGAGTATATGCCGGTCTGATAATTACAGGGTATCCTTCCTTTTCCACGAAGTCATAACATTCCTGAATATTTGTGGCAATCACACTGTTAGGTATAGGTTCGTCTATTTCCTGCATCAGTTCCTTGAAAGCTTCCCTGTCCTCTGCCTTCTTGATGCTCTCTTTGTTTACACCGAGAAGTGCAGTCCCGTATTTTGCGAGAATACCCTTTTCTTCCATCTCCATTGCAAGATTAAGACCTGTCTGACCGCCAAAGCCTGCCAGCATTCCATCAGGCCGTTCTTTGGCAAGGATCTGTTCAAGGGCTTCTTCTGTCAGAGGCTCCATGTATACTTTATCTGCTATCCCTTTATCTGTCATGATGGTTGCGGGATTGCTGTTCACAAGTATGGTTTCTATTCCCTCTTCTTTGATTGCTTTGCAGGCCTGTGTTCCTGCATAGTCAAATTCTGCTGCCTGTCCGATGATGATAGGACCGGAGCCTATAATAAGTATTTTATTCAGTGAGCTTTTCTTAGGCATTATTTGAGTCCTCCTTCATCATTCCAATAAATTTATCAAACAGGTATCCGCTGTCATTTGGTCCCGGTGATGCTTCAGGATGGAACTGTACAGAAAAAATCGGAAGATCTCTGTGCTCCATGCCTTCTACAGTTCCGTCATTAAGATTCAGATGCGTCACTTCCATTCCTTTAAGTATGATGCTTTCATGCTTGACTGCATATCCATGGTTCTGAGAGGTAATGCATGACCGTTTGGTATCTTTGTCATATACGCCGTGATTGCCTCCTCGGTGACCATACTTAAGCTTATAGGTTCTGCCGCCGAGAGCTAGAGCCAGCAGCTGATGTCCCATACATATTCCGAACATCGGGATCTCACTCCTGCTTATCAGTTTCCTTATCTCTTCAATTGCTTCCACTGCTTCCTCCGGATCTCCCGGTCCGTTGGTAAGAAAAATGCCGTCCGGTGAATCCGCCAGTATGTCCTCCGCTGCTGTCCCGTACGGATATACTGTAAGATCACAGTTTCTCTCTCTCAGATATTTGAGAATATGTCTTTTGACACCATAGTCCAGTACTGCCACCTTGTATGGTTTCTCATCAGTTTCAGCAGTTGAGGCAAGAAGCTTCTTCTCTTTTACTGACACCTCTTTCATCCAGTCCCCTCTGAGAGTTCCTGCCATACATTTTTCTCTGGCTTCGCTTATGGAAATGCCTTCTGTGCTTATCAGGCACTTGACGGTTCCATTCTTTCTTATTTTTTTGGTTATCTGTCTCGTATCCACTCCGTACACACCCGGAATTTCCTGATCTGCGAGCCATTGATCCAGCGTCATTATACAGTTGCTGTTGGATGGAGCATCGCATAAATCCTTGATTACCAGTCCGAATGCATGAATTCCTTCGGATTCGTTATCGTGTTCACTTATTCCGTAATTACCTATCAGAGGATAGGTCATAGTGATGATCTGACCTTTGTACGACGGATCTGTCAGGATTTCCTGATATCCGGTCATAGATGTATTGAATACCAGTTCTCCCACTGCAGTTCCTTTGAAGCCGAAACCTTTACCTTTAAAAACGGTTCCATCCTCCAGATAAATCAAACCTTCCATTTTCTCAATCGTCTTAATCATAATATTACATCTAATCTCCTTATGCATTCAATAAGCGGCATTGCTGCCGCTTATAAATAATTATACGTCACATTACATTTTTATTCAATACTATACGTTAACTTTTTCAGATTTTTTATTCTGCTCACGTTCCTTTACTGTATCCACATTCATATAAACAGATGCTGCCGTCGCTGCAAGCCTGCCGGTTTCTTTGATATACGCTTCCCCCGTCAGCTGTGTTATCCGCTTTCCTGTTGCCGTTGCTCTGGCTGTCACTGTCAGGGTATCTCCGACCTTGACAGGTCTTATATATTTCACATCCAGGCTTACGGTAGGCGCGAAATTCTCCCCGGCATAAAACCTTGCCAGTGCAGCAATAGTGAGATCAAATGCAGTACAGATCATTCCTCCATGCATATTACCCACTCTGTTTGCCTGCCAAGGCTGCACAGGAAATTCAAAAGTCAGCGTTTTATCTTCAAAAGAGCACCTGCCTTCACTGCTCTTCATCATGCCGTTTAAGGTATCCCTCTGCTCAATATTGTTCTCACGGAGAGTTTTGGCAACATGCTCTTCAAGCCTCTTCTGCCCGTTACGTACATCTGTTTCCATCATATACTTTTTCCTCCATCTCTACTTCTTCATCAGTTCCCGCCCTTTTGAATAATAGGCATCTTTTTCTTCCTGCGGAACCATAGCACCTCCTGTCGCCCATACGATATGGACGGAATTTTCATCCGGCGCTTTGAAGTTTTCTCCATCGTAACCGGCCACATATCTGAGTCCCTCGAAACCTGCGCACGCAGATGGCTCTATAAAAATCCCCTCACTATCTTTAAGCTGTGCAAGATACGGATACAGCTTTTCATCGCTTACTGTAAAACAGCCTGATACTCTGCTCTCCATTGCATCTGAAACAAGCCCTGACGGTCTTCCTACCGCCAGTCCATCTGCTTCAGTCCTGCCATCTATACCGATGTCTCCGACGGAAATCCCATTATGCAATCCTGTAGCAAGTCCCAGAGTCATACATGGAGCATGTGTCGGCTCTGCAAAAAAGCAGTATGCGTTTTCTCCGAAATAATGTTTGATACCATATGTTACACCTCCCGGTGCACCTCCCACTCCGCAAGGCAGATAGACATACAGTCTGTGATTTTCATCAACAGTGATGCCTGCCTCATCCAGCTGCTGTCTGAGTCTCTTGCCCGCCACAGAATATCCTGCAAACAGATCCAGAGAATTCTCATCATCCACAAAGTGGCACATCGGATCTTTTTCTGCTTCAGATCTTCCCTGAGCGACTGCCGCTTCATAGTCATCAGGGTACTCTATCACTGTTACACCTTTGGAACGCAGCATGTCCTTTTTCCATTGTCTGGCGTCGGCAGACATATGTACGGTCACCTGAAATCCTAATGCTGCACTGATAATTCCTATGCTGAGTCCGAGATTGCCTGTGGATCCTACAGCAACCTTGTATTCCGAAAACAGCTGTCTGAATTCTTCATCAGCGAGTCTGCCGTAATCATCTGTCCTGGCCAGCATGCCCCTTTCTATGGCTATCGTCTCGGCCAGCTTAAGTACTTCATATATTCCGCCTCGGGCTTTGATGGATCCTGAAATGGGAAGATGACTGTCACATTTAAGAAAAAGCCTTCCGGCAATGCCGTTATCCAGGGTATTTTTCATCGAACTGATTTCTCTCAGCTCAGACTCAATGATGCCATTTTCCGGTTCATCAAATTTTCTTTTTATAAAAGGAACGAATCTCAGCAGCCTTGCTTCGGCTTCATCAATATCAACAATATTATCATCACGCTCCGATGACACATTGTCGTTTACCCAGAAAACCTCTCTGCATTCCGCTATCCTTCTGACTGTCGGATCGTTATTTATAAGCTTGTTTATTTCCATGTCGATATCTCCATATATAATAATTCAACGATATTTTTATGTCTTTTATAATACTATACTTTTGCAAATTTGGGTATACTCTGTCAGATTTTCATGATAAAATTATAAGACACATTAACGCAAAGCTTTAATAACTGACAAGGTGATATCATGAAAGACAAAAAACTGATTGGAAGTCTCTGCATTATTGGAACCACTATATGTTACGGCCTTGTGCCTTCTTTCTCATTCCTGGCATACAGGACCGGTGTTGTTACAGAAACCCTTCTGTTCAACAAATTTTTTTATGCCTCAATATTAATGTGGGCTTATATACTTATCAAAAAAATCCCTTTCAGACTCAGCAGACAGGCACTGAAACCGATGATCGCCATCATGCTGTCCTATATCGGCATAGCCACTACGCTTTATTTCGCATTTGACTATATAAGCGGATCACTGGCAACGATCATCTCCTTCACCTTCCCCGCAATGGTTATCGCTGTTGAAATGATCAGCGGCAGAGAACCGGTCAGAGCTGTGAAGATAGCTGCTGTTATCCTTTCTCTTATCGGCCTCAGTCTGATAGTATGGTCGCCCGATATGGAAATAAAAATCCTGGGAGTTGTTTTCGCACTGGCATGCGCTGTATGCTACACAGTCTATACAATCGCACTTTCATCAAAGAGTCTTGACGGGCTCCATCCGCTTGTAACTCCGGGATATGTACTGCTGGCTTCTGCCGTATTCAATTTTATACGCTGTTCAGTAAGCGGCCAGCCGCTTTTCACAGAAAATATTTCACAGCTGGGCTATATGCTGCTGCTGGCTGTAGTCTGTGCATTCGCAGCAATACTGCTTTTCTGTGTCGGAGTCAAAATGATAGGACCGACAAATGCGTCGATTATCAATACATTCGAACCTGTATGCGCCTGCATTTTCGGTTACCTGCTTGTCGGCGATATAATAACGTGGAGCATGATTATCGGCGGTCTGCTCGTTGTTACGGCCGTACTGCTCACAAATCTGCCTGACAGGAAAAAGAAACACACAAAGGGGGAATTGACAGATGAAAAAATTAATTAGCATTTTATCAGTAGTTTTTATACTCACGGCACTATGTGCCTGCGAAGGAAACGATGCAGCCGAACCTGCTGAATACAGTATCGGTGAAATGCTTTTCACAGTTGAAAGCGGACTTTCAATCGACAAAGAATCCGGAACAGCTGATACGATGTGTAAAGAGAACACGTTATATGCTTATAAAACATTCACAGGGAACAGCTATTCTCTGGAAGTCAGAGCATATCTCGCAGCATATGATAACTCTTCACTTGACAGGTACGTGGATGAGGTTGCTGAAATACAGCCTGATACCAGCACTCTGGAAGACATCAGATTAGGCGAAAGCAATGGCAAGATAGGTACATCGACAGCAGATGACAAAACAGTATGTGTAATGTATACTCTTCATAACGGGTTCTTTTACTCATTTGAAGCTGCATACAATACAAATGAACAGACGGTCAGGGAAGCGCTGCAGCAGATTGCTTCAACTGTAAAATATGATCCGTCACTTATCGGCGAATACTCAGTTACATGCGGTGATCTTGAATACAGCATTTCCCAGAAATATGCACTGCTTGATTCTGAAACAGTGGAAACGTCATATGATGAACAGTGGTTTGCTACGGCAGGTGACTCATATACAGAATTAGGTTCATTATATTTCACAGACTGGGAAAACGGCTATGATGTGAATGGCATCGCATACCTGCTTACTACGGAGCTTCAGGATTACGAACAGACTTCAGAAGATGGTCCTCTCGGCACGTACACATACATTACCGGCAAAGATGCTGCCGGATACAATCATATCATTGTTTTATTCAAATATAATGATAAATCATACTGTTTCAATCTGTTCAGCAATAAGGAAATGTCAAAGGATGACATCAGACCTGTTCTTGATACAATAAAGGCAACTGATGCTGACAGTTCTTCAGATACCTCAGCTGATACCGGCAGCTATTCAGATGAAACTTCAGCTGCTGATGAAGCTTATTAGAAATATCTGATCTCGAAAAAGGGTAACTTCTCCTTAAATGGGAAGTTACCCTTTTGAGACCGCAGTGTTACGATATACGAAATACTTATTCTTTCCTCCCCTTAATCATCTGCTTAAAAAAGTCAGGTGCATTTTTCCATGAATTATCCATGCGACAGTATGTATTTGTACTACCGCCTTTAGAAGGGTTAACTGCCGGCATTTCCTTAAGCCCTTTCGCTTTTCTCTCTTCATTAAGTTCTTTTTGCAATTCTGCGCTGGAAACGATTCTTTTATCTTTATCCTTCATAGACTACTCCTCTCAATTTGCTCCATTATCCATTTCGGCATATTTCTGTTTTCATTTCCTTGAATATAAAACATATTTATATGCTCTTCCCCTTGCTTATCAGTTCCAATAATTTTACACTCGATAAAAATTGTTCCGTATTTTATAGGTACTGCAGTATCAACCATATAGCCTAAAATGTATGTTTTCCCCTTTTCTATAGCAAGAGGATTCTCCTTTGATATTTCTGAAGCATCTCTTCCTGCGATATTCACATCTTTTATGTATTTAGACAGCTTATCATAATATGGAATATCAATTTTGGTGATAAGTAAGTCTTCATCAGCCTGATGTTCTTCCACTACTGCAATAGTGTCGTCTGTTGGATATGTCTCATCTCTGCTTCTCCAATCAAAAGAAAATGATTGCTCATAACTCTCTGCTATGTGAATCGTTCCAATATCTGCCCTAGTCTCACTTCCATCGTCCCACTTTACAATCACTTCGTGAAATATAAAAGGTACTGATAAGCCTCCACTTTCACTCAAATTATCTGTGCTTATCCCAAAATTCAAACAATGTAAATCATATCCGTTATTCTTGTCCACACTCTCATCATAAAAATCTAATTTGAGATCTTCGGGCATATCAGGTATTTCTACATCAACGGCTTTAAGTTTAGAATTACTATTTGTAATAAATTCAATATCGGCATCCATGTCCACACTGCACACCAGTTTTTTAACAAATACAGGTTCTTCCAACTTTTCGCTGCAACTTGAAAATACAATGGATGTCAATAATGCTAGTAATGAGATCACAGCTACATAATAGTATTTCTTTCCCATAACATTCCTCCCCTACGTCCCCTATCAACTTAATTATACGTTTTTCTTCTATTCATTACAATTGCTATTAAACTGATCAGTCTGGTTATTACTTTACTTTCGTTCGGTTTTATTCTAATTCTGTTCCCGCGTATTTAAAAGGTGCTTGTATTTTTTCTCCACAGTCACAGAATAAACAACCCCTGGGATACTTATCAGAAAAATAATGAGACATATTCTCCAGCCACTAAGACCTATTATTTTGAAGAATATTCCTGCAGCCAGCCACGGTACACCCACGGCAGTCCAGCAACGCCCGCATTCTTTTTTATATTCCAATGTCCATTCTCTATTCTTGTATTCAGGTCTGATATTCTGATGTCCCAAAAGCCCTGCGACACCATATATTGTCCATATTACGCCCAAAAACCATACTAATTCCATTTAAGATCCCCCTCCTGATTTTTGATACTCTATCCAAATTAATACATTCTCCTTAGATAATTTAATACATATTAAGTAATTGCATTCACGCCTTTCTAATATTGTTTTCCCATTTAAAAAAGATACAGAGTGTTGTGTTCGCGCTATCTACTCATAATGTGCGCAGAGAAAAGTTCAATTTCAATTTCTTTTGTCCAGTCTTCTTCTGCTGCCTCTATAACCGAATACCTCCATTCACTTTCGTCTGCTAAAAGAGCTATGCCAATTGCGCTATTATTGCTTATCTCCTCAAGATGCTTTTTACTATAAAAATCCAGTTGCACATTCTCCCTGGTTTTATATGCAACCGCGAGAATTTTTTTATTAAAGCCATCGATATTTTCAAGCCCACGCACTGTTACAGGGATTTCTTCCCCGTCTATTTCAATATTAAATACATCATATTTGTCGTCGCCAATCCTGCATATCAGACTTTTGCATATTAAATAAATCTGAGCTTTCTCCCTTATGGCAAATTCAAATTCACACGGTTCCCTTAGCAATTCGTCAAAATCCCAGGTATTATCAAATATGTATTCTGCAATCCATATCCTTTCGCTGTCTATATCGCTCCATCGTTCAGGAATCAGGCCCTGCTTCATAGCATCAAGCAGAAATTTCTTAGTTCTAAATTCCACCCATTCAATACACCCGTTATTCATCTCAGAATGAGATATTATTCTGTTATTTATCTTAATCTCCTCAATGTTAACAACATCCGGCTCAGGTTTTTCATTTATCGCCCTCATTAACATTTGACGGTTTGAATAACTTTCAAAATCATCACAATCACCACATTCGGGATCATCCTCGTACAATATGTACATTCTTGTCCTGACAGCTTCTGTCAAATCATCCCAATCATTTTCAGCACAACTTTCGGCCATTTCTTCGAAAGTCTGCACGCCAAGAAGCAATGCTGTCATATTTCCAATTTGAACCTCATTACATATATATCTGGTATCCACTGAATCAAGATTCAGTCTACTATAATCTCTTAATTTCATTTTTTCTCCTTTTTAACCTTTGTAAGTTTATGCACAAGAAAACTCCTTCCAATCACATTCAAATATGTATGCAGATATGTCCTG
>JBJESR010000109.1:0-3298 GCA_051882895.1 Lentihominibacter sp. | reverse complement strand
TATCCTTGATTACACGGGTCAGAACATGACCGATATGAGGCTTGCCGTTAGCTGTCGGCGGTCCGTCATAAAATGTAAATTCAGGACTGTGCTTCCTTAATTCAATACTCTTTTCAAAAATCATATTATCAGCCCAGAATTTCTCAATTTTCTGTTCTCTTTCAACAAAATTCTGATTTGCACTCACTTTGTCGTACATTGAATTTCCTCCTGTTTTGAATGATAATTACACAATGAGCCATGTATTTCGATTTTAGTTTTCCTGAAGCTCATTGTCAGTTTGCAAAAAAAGAAGCCCTCATCCTGAAACAGGATAAGAGCGTACTCTCACAAATTACCACCTATTTCGACATACTGACATATGCGTTCCCTGTAACGGCGGAAAACCGGCACAGCCTACTAAGCCAACGCTGCTCAGCCTGCAACTCGGAAGTGATCTTCACATCTGTCCTACTCATACCGGCTCACACCACCCGCCGGTTCTCTGAAACTTTCGCACAGGGCTACTGTCTTCGTCTTCGTTATTATTCACTTTGTTATCATAGTACAAACACAAAAATCTGTCAACAGAAAATTTTTTTCTGTCGGCCGCTGATACCGTTAAATTTGCCAAAAATTTTCTTGTATTTTGTTAATAAAGTGTCTTGTAAATTTTTGTCTGAAGACTATAATATCAGTGGAGTAGTATGCCCTGGCGTACTTGTTTTATCATGTTTTTTATCGGGGGAGACATTATGTTTAGAGGAGACGACATTCTAAAAATTTACGATGAAGATTTGAACAATATAGGAAGAGCTACAAGAGAACAGGTGCACACAGAAGGACTTCTCCACCAGGTTGCCCATGTGTGGATGTTCCAAACGACGGAGAAAGATTCCTACCTTCTTCTCCAGCAGCGCTCCAGGAACCGTGAGCTGTACCCGGGCAAATACGACCTGATCCAGACAACTCACTGCGATCCGGAAGAGACCTATGAGGAAGCCATTGTTCACAGTATGGACTACTATCTTGGCTCCAAAATGTCTCAGCAGGACATTATCCATGTGGGAAGTACACCTCAGCGGATTGATGAAGGCAATTATCACGACAATGCACTGGTTCAGGTTTTTGCAATTTTTGTTTCCAAGGCCTTATTCATCATGCCGGATACAGAAGAAATCATCAAAGTCCGCTATAAAGATTTCTGCCGCTTTGTTCACGGAGAGATTGATACTATCAATATTTACTCTCTGGATGATGTTTTTCTGAAAGAAAGCACCCCGGATGAATGGTGGATTCGCAGGAATGAATTTTTTGATGTAATGGAACCATATATCAATGGCCGTATTAAAGAATACAAAGCAGGCGCATAGCTTCTTCTGCTGTTTGATGCCTGCTAACAGAAAGACAGCCTGTCATATGACAGGCTGTCTTATTTTGTTTACATAATTATTTAAGATTATTCTGTGATATCAGCGTACATGAAGTACCAGTATCCATATGGTGAATGCCAGGATCCTGTGATCTTGCTGCTCTGCATCCAGAAGTCATTGTAGTATGCGATTGGAATACAAGCTGCATCTTCCATTAAGATATCCTCAGCCTGATGAAGAGCTGCGGAACGTTCTGTCGGATCTACAGTTGCAGCTGCTGCATCGAGAGCTGCATCAAATTCAGGATTGTTGTACTTACCATCGTTGTTGCCGTTAGTTGAGTACAGCAATTCAAGCTGGTTAGTAGGGTCACTGTAGTCAGCTACCCAGCCGTTACGTGCAACATCATAATCACCGTTACGACGCATTGGTGTGAAGCTTCCCCACTCTACGATATTGACCTTCAGATCGATACCCAATTCAGCCCATGCCTGCTGTAAGTACTCAGCAACAACCTTGTGGTAACCAGCTTCATTGGTTGTATACTCGATCTGTGGGAATCCCTCACCGTTCGGATAACCTGCTTCTGCCATTAACTCTTTAGCCTTGGCAAGATTGCCTTCAAAATCATCATTGTTGATGTATGGCTGACCGCCATTAGCATTGTCAATAAACTGTGAACCGTCTGCATCTACCCAGCCAGGTCCCATGAAGTTGCCTGCTGCTGTATAAGTACCCTGCATCAATGTTCCTGCAACATAGTTACGATCGATGGCAAGGCTCAATGCCTGACGAACTCTTGCATCCTGGAAACACTCTCTGTTCAGATTCAGGGAAACATAGTATGTACCCATAATAGTATCTACATAGAACTCATCTGTTCCTGTCAGACTTGGAATCTCCTCTGTAGGAACATCCTTGATCATCATAACTTCGCCTGTCTGATATGCACTGTAAGCTGCATTGGAATCTTCAATCAGAGCGAATGTCAGTTTGTCAAGCTTGATAGCGTCTGCATCCCAGTAGTATGGGTTCTTGCTGAATGTGATATGAGAACCAGGTACCCACTCAGTCATGTAGAAAGGTCCGTTGGAGATATATGTCTCTGCGCTTGTAGCCCATGCATCACCATTAGCTTCAACAGTAGCCTCCTGAACAGGGCTTAATGTTGCGAAAGCTGCAAGGCTTCCGAAATAAGTACATGGTGTATTCAGTTCAACTACCAGCGTCAGATCATCCGGTGCTGTCACTGCCAACGCGTCAAGATTGCCTGTTACAGCTTCATCAAAGCCCTTTACCATACCGAGAACTGTCTGTGCGTATGGAGCTGCAACATCCGGATTACATACTCTCTTCCAGCTGTATACGAAATCGTTAGCTGTCAGATCTGTGCCATCGGACCATTTCAGTCCTTCTCTTAAGTGGAATGTCCATGTAAGACCATCCTCAGATGTCTCCCAGGACTCTGCCTGGCCAGGCTGTAAATTGCAATCCTGGTCAACTGTCAGAAGGCACTCAAATGCGTGCAGCAGCATATTACCGCCGTCTACTGCACTGTTCAGTGCAGGATCCACTGTCTCCGGGTCAGGACCAACCTGAACCTTCAATTCCTTCTCCCCTGTTGAAGAACCTGCTTCTG
Source organism: Lentihominibacter sp. (assembly GCA_051882895.1). Taxonomy (GTDB): domain Bacteria; phylum Bacillota; class Clostridia; order Peptostreptococcales; family Anaerovoracaceae; genus Lentihominibacter. The sequence goes on along the minus strand of JBJESR010000109.1, from coordinate 307 downwards.
TTGATTCTGCTGCAGTTTCATCTCCGCCGGCTTCTTTGCCGGTAGTTTCCTTCGGTGCGGAATTGCCGCCGCAGGCAACAAGACCAGCAACCATGGCTACTGTCAGCAGAAAAGGCAAAATTTTTCTTTTCATGTTACTTTCCTCCTTTAAATCTCTATAAACATTATGCTTTTCGCACAATTGCTTATCACTATAAATATGCACCTTTTAGTTACATTTGTCAAGATGGTGGCAGGCAGCATAATGGCCCGTTGCCACTTCTTTGAACTCAGGCACCTCTCTGGCACATAATTCGTCCGCATATGG
>JBJESR010000108.1:0-3309 GCA_051882895.1 Lentihominibacter sp. | reverse complement strand
CCTGCACTGCCGCTGGCAGGTGGCGAGCTGGTATTCTCATACAGAGCTATGGGATATAACGCATCATGGTTTACAGGCTGGATGATCACTCTGGCTTACCTGGGTGTAGCAGCATGGGAAGGTCCGGCACTTTCAAATGCATTAGGATTCTTATTCGGAGACGCACTTCCTGATTTAGGTGTTCTTTATGAGCTTCAGGGTTCACAGGTAACAGGAATGTTCCTGCTGATCGGTATAGTTGGTGCTATCGTAATGACAGTACTTAATCTGGCAGGTGCTAAATCATCAGCTATTTTCCAGACAACAGCAACAGTAGCTATGGCTATCGGCGGTATCGCATTCTTCGTATCAGGCGTTGCAACAGGTGATGTTGAAAACCTCAAGCCGATGTTCACTGACGGACAGGGTCTTGTAGCAGTAATTCTGGCAGTGCCTGCAATGTTCGTAGGATTTGACGTAATTCCGCAGGCTGCTGAAGAAATGAACATTCCGCTTGGAAAGATCGGTAAAGTAATGATTATTGCTATCGTTATGGCAGCAACATGGTACATCATCATGATTCTGGGAACTGCAATGTCAACACCTGGTGATGTTCTGGCCGGATATGTTAATGACCCTGACTGCGTACCTGTTGCAAACTGCTTCGCATACGCACTGGGAAGCCCGGTATGGGGCAAGCTGATGATATGTGCAGCAATGTGCGGTATCCTGACATCATGGAACGGATTCATAGTAGGCGCATCAAGAGTTATCTTCTCAATGGCAAGAGCTCACATGCTTCCTGGAATCTTCGCAAAGGTTAATAAAAAAGGTGTTCCTGTAGCAGCTATTCTGCTGGTTGGTATCATAACAGTACTGTCACCACTGCTTGGAAAGAGCGCACTGGTATGGTTCGTAGATGCAGCAGCATTCGGAACAGTTGTAGCATACTTCATGGTATCACTTTCATTCCTCGTACTGAGAAAGAAAGAGCCGGATCTCGCAAGACCTTTCAAGGTAAATGCAGGTATAGTAGTAGGTATCGTCGCAGTCGGCGTAGCTCTGTTCATGGCAACACTCTATCTGCCTATCTACAGCCCTGCACCGCTGCTCGGAATCGAATGGGCTCTCGTAGGAGGATGGATCGTTCTTGGTATTATCCTGTTCATTGCCAATAAGGCAGGTAAGAACGGCAAGATGACCAAGGCTGAGATCGAATACCAGATGTTCGGTGATGAATACAAGAGATTTTAACATATAATCCTTTTCAAAAAAATAAATCCTATGTATAATGGAGTGGTGGCAACCACTCCGTTATATTTTTTGGAGAGTATTACGATTTGTTATGAGGAACAGCAGAAATACATTGAGCAAGGTTCTTGGAAGAACCGATATACTTGCAATAGGCTTCGGCACCATGGTGGGATGGAGCTGGATAATGATGGTAACAACCTGGGTTAATGAAGCCGGATTACTGGGAACACTGGCAGCATTCATGATAGGCAGTGTGATCATACTGGGGGTAGGGCTCACCTATGGAGAGCTTACAGCAGCACTGCCTCTGGCAGGAGGGGAATTTGTGTTCGCATACCGGGCAATGGGCAAGTATTCTGCCTGGATGGTGGGCTGGATAATGGCACTGGCATATCTGGGAGTGGCAGCCTGGGAAGGAATAGCTCTGGCAACTGCCATTGATTATATTTTTCCGGTTGAATCCATGGGACCATTATGGGAGGTGGCAGGTTATCAGGTTTATCTGTCATGGTCTCTTATAGGGATGGCAGGTGCGCTTGTAATTACAGCATTGAATTTCTTCGGAGTAAGACCGGCTGTGATATTCCAGGTGATGTCCACAGCTGTGCTTATTGTTGTAGTTCTGATTATTTTTTTCGGCAGTATTGTTTTTGGCGATATTGATAATATCAGACCGCTGTACACATCATTTGACGGGTTCTCATATGTTTTTCTTATGGTTCCTGCAATGCTTATTGGATTTGATGTAATACCCCAGTCTGCAGAAGAAATGAATATTTCACCGAAGAATATCGGCAAAATGGTTATTGTCTGCATACTTGTAAGCCTGATGTGGTATGTTATGCTAATTATAGGAATTTCAATTGCCGCACCTCTGGAAATCAGGGATTCAGGTATAATCCCGGCAGCTGATGTGACCGCGTATATGTTTAACGGGAATGTTTTTTCTGTAATGGTTATTGTAGGAGGAATCTTCGGCATACTGACATCATGGAACGGGTTTTTCATAGGAGCGACAAGGCTGATCTTCTCCATGGGGAGGGCCAAGGTGATACCTGAAGTGTTCGGAAGAGTTCATAAAAAGTACAAGACTCCATGGGTTGCGATACTTCTTGTGGGGGCGGTCTGCATCTTTTCCCCGCTTCTTGGCAGGAATGCCCTTGTCTGGTTTATGGACACAAGCTCCCTGTGTGCACTGTTCTCGTATATTTTCGTTGTTCTGTCGTTTATTCTGCTCAAGAAAAATGAGCCTGAACTGGCAAGACCACTGAAAATCAAGGGCGGTATTGTGTTCGGCGTGCTGATACTGGCGGTGACAATAATATATTTCATGCTGTATATAAGGGACAATGTAAGCATATATTCAGTAAGTCCTGAATTCATTATCACCATAATATGGATTCTGTGCGGAGCGGTACTGCTGATAATGGCAAAACACTTTGGTGAGACTTTTGATTCTGAGAAGCAGGAGCTTCTGATTTTCGGTGAAAGATTCGCCAGAAAAGGAGCGAGAAATGAAAAATAGAATTCCGCAGGCCTTTTTCCCTATCCTGCTGATAATAATGATAGGTACAATATGCGTGTACGGTATTGTAACCAACAGTACAACAGACTACGGCAAGCATAGTGAAGCCAGAAATGTTTACAGTGAATTCAATCGTCAGCAGAAGCAGTATATTAAAGAAAAAAGTATTATTTCAATATATGTAGATCCGAATCTCAGGTATCTGATGAATGAAGATGGTACAGGCTATCTTTGGGATTATATGAACAGCATCCTTAAACCTGCAGGAATAACCTTTGACCTGACCGATGATATGGATACGGCAGACTGCAGCCTGATGGTGATCAATGATGAGCTGAGAGAGAAAAGCACTGAGGTGGATTATACAGCGCCGCTGTTTCAGGTGGACGGAGCTGTTTTTGCCAGAGAAAATACTGAAGCTTCAGAAGAACTTGACGGTGTGATAATGGAAGGCAGGCTGTCCGGCAGTGAAACCGCAGCAATAAAATATGACGGCAATTCAGTTGAATTTGTCGAAGCAGATACTGCTGAGGAAGCTGTTGAAAAAGCGC
>JBJESR010000107.1:0-16100 GCA_051882895.1 Lentihominibacter sp. | reverse complement strand
TGGGAGATAGCCAGAATAACGAGACCGATTGCCATGATTACGGCTCCACCCCATCCCGGCCATGGGATAGCATATCCATCAACACCAAAGATCAGACCGCATACAACGAGGCACCATACCGGACCCCAGAATGCATATGTACCATTGCAGCCCATACCCAGTGCTGCACCGCACATTGAAGCTCCTTTGTACCAGAACTTGAATGAGAAGGATGCGAATACACCTCCGATGAAGAACATCCATACTGATGGTGTATCTGTCAGTGCCTGTCCTACAAGCGCAATGCCTGAGCCGATGCCGTCTCCGCCGATAAGTGACAGAATTGAAACGAGAATAACGCCGTTTGCAATTCCTGATGTACACTGACGGATAACGATAGCTACTTCGTAATCAACCATGCAGCATGCATATCCGCCTACCGCACCTTCAATACCCCAGCCGAGGGCTGCACAGAAGCCGGCAATTATGCCGATAATAGTAGTTACGTTGAATCCGGTTCCTCCTGAAAAACCGGTGCTTCCGATAAGTACTGCCGCACCGAAACAGATCACGATACCGAGAATCATTCCTCCTGACAGTTTCTGTTTGTAAACTGCTCTGCCGATGATTGCACCGATTGCTGCATTAAGAGCTGCGATCGGGATAATGATGGAGCCAGCCATCTGAAGACCTACAACATACGCTGTTGAAGCCAGCGGACCGCCGATAATTGCAGCGATAATCAGAATAACACCTGGTTTTGATTTGAGTGATCTTCCGAAATCACCAAGTCTGCCGATAATAGCAGCATAAATAATTGACCATACTGCTGAGCAGATATCGTTTACTGCTGCTCCGACCGCACTGAGAGTGTACACAACTGCGAATGCTGATAAACCGCTGGCAACGCCGTACCATTCACCCCATACGCCTGTTGACATACCTTGTGTCATAAATGCTGTGTAGCCGCCATACAGGAAACCGGACATCAGTGCGATAAAGATACCCTTGATCCTGAATGACTTTTCCATTTTTTTCTTTGCTTCCAATGCACCTGCAGGTGCACTAATAGCTCTTTCAGTCATAAATTGCTCCTCTCCTTGTTTTAATTTATTGAACGATACGTATAAGACCTGGAAAACGGCACAGTATGCCCTTTCCCACTTGCCTAAAGTATAGGGGGTACAGTATAGAGGAATGTCAATAAATAAATTTCTGACTTTTTTGAAGCACTTTAATACAAAAAAATAATGTAGTTTCAGCAAAACAGTACATTGTCGGTCTGACATAAGCATTTTTATGTAAAACCGGTTTCATGCTCCCAGAATATTGATTTTTCAAAAAATAAAAAGAACATGACATCGTCATGCTCCATAATCTCAGTTTTCATAAATTTACATTTTCAGTCATGAACCCCTTCGCAAACATTCCCCTTAAGGGAACGTTTTAATTCCGTTTTTTACTCACATGCTGTTATCTATACTGCGTGCTTCCTCCCATGGCATAATGTCCCCTTCTTCCTTGAGATACTCCATCAGCTCAGCCAGACCTTCACCTGTATAAGCGCTTACAAAAAACACTTTATCACATCCTGCTATTCTCAGCCACTCTGCCGCCTGCTGCGGTTCTGCAAGGCGATGATCTATCTTTGTCACTATACCTATGACTTCTCTGTTGCAGATGGAGCACACACATGGCGGATATAGAGAATAAGGTTCAATAGCACTCAGCAGAAGTCCGACTACATCAGCCTCGTATGAGTATACGGCCAGCGCTCCTCCCAGAGTTTTAGTTTCCGCGTATTCACCAGGAGTATCGATGATCATATCATAATTATTCACATACTGTGTTTTGTGATATGTGATAGTCTCACCCTTTAGCGCCTGAGTCAATGTCGTCTTGCCGGCTTCGCTCCTGCCGATGAAAATAATCTTGCGCATTATGCTACCTTCTTGAAATGTCGCAGCATGCATAGCCAAGATCATCGCGAAAATATCTGACTATCTCATGCACTGCTGTCTCCACCTCTGAAATCATGCCTGTAATTATCAGAGTACCGCTGAACCTGTCCACAAATCCCAGATACACATCTCCCTCTTTGATTGCTATATCACCGGCTATAACGGCAGATTCCGGCGGACTCATGTTGATGATGCCTATTGCCGAGCTGTCATAATCTATATCGGGATTCAGTCCAAGCTTCTTATAAACCACCGGTCTAGGACCCCCTATGATATGTGCCAGTGTGATCTGCTTGCCTGGAACAAGCTCCTGTATTATCCTCAGTCTGCCTTCTGTATCCTTAGGCAGCAAATCCTTGATATCCATGATTCATCATCAATCCTCTCTGGTCACTTTAATGAGAACCTCTGTGACAAACTCCTCATTGTTCCTGATAGTCCAGTAATCCGTGACATATCTTTCAATGGATTCATCACTGCATTTATAGCCGTGAGTTTCCGCCCATCTGAATATTTTCTCATATGTGCTGTTGATCGTATCATGAGGTCCGATATGATAACACGCTGCCATCATTTCATTACCTATGGTCATGACAGGAAGATCACCGTAGTTTGTGACCATTTTCTGCAGTATACGTGCTCTGGTGATTTCGCCTCTCATTTTCTCATGATAATTCTCAAACCACAGAATAACAGGACCTGTTATTGCCTGATCGTTATCTTCGAGGTAATTGGTCCATTCGATATTAATCACGGATTCTTTGTAATTGTGTCTGAAATCCTGTTCCAGAAAACATGTCGTCAGAGAATCCATATACTTGACTGAAACCTCAGTAACATTGTTTGTTATCACACTTTCGGCCTCAAGTATCAGATCGTACCAGTCTTTGACAGAAGTATAGGACATATGGATTTCTTCCTCCAGCTGTCTGAGCTCATCAATTTTACGACGGAATCCACGTTCATGAGCCTCATAAGTGTTCCCGTCCAGGAACTCCTTCATTTCCTCAAGCTTGAATCCCATCTGTTTGAAATATTTCACCACCGGCACAGACAGCAATGTTTCTCTGCTGTAAAACCGGTAATTGTTCTCCTCGGAGATTTTATCAGGACAGATAATCCCGATCTTATCATAAAACCGTAAAGCCTTCTTGGAAATATTACAGATTTTACTTACTTCGCCAATTGAATAGAGCTCCTGTTTGTCCATATGCATTACCTCCGCCAATATTAAGTCCGTCGACATGAGTTCAATCAACTGATATATTCGATCTCACTGTATATTATAAGGTTTCCCCTATGGAGGAATGTCAATCTTTTTATTAACAGAAATTTAAATATTTTCTGTTGAAATCATCTGTTCTGCAGACGCCGTTCTGCTTCATCCAGACTGTCATATCCATAAAACAGTGCCGTTGAACGGTGTATCCTGAAAGCGATGTTTTCACCGTTTGTTTCTGACTCGCGCATATCCCTTATGTACAGCTCCAGTGTACGCACAGAGTAAGTCTTCAGCTCACCAAGTGTATACACATGCAGTGAAACATCCGGCCCATCCGTTCCCGTCAGAGGTCTTCCCGCCTTCGCAAAGGCCGGATACTTCTTTTCAAAATCCTGCTGGAATTTTATCGAGAGGTTTGCTGCTCTGGCTGCAAGTTCTTCCTTGCCGGCACTTACCTGAGGCAGACGCTTACGCAGATTTTTTTCAAAATACGCCGGATCTGTATACTCCATCATATATGCATACTTTTCGGTAAGCAGATTCCGTCCTTTCTGCAGCGCATCCATAATGTCCTGTTCATAGCTTTCCAGCATTTCGACGCTGAAAGCGTTATGCTGGCTGTATCTCATAGCATAAAAAGTCCATTCATCATCCTGACAGGCTGCCCTGCCGCCTTCATTGTTAACCTCATCGAACATTGACCATTCTGCTTCAATGATTCTGTTTATCAGTTCATCCTTCGCATTGTTCTTTCGTTTTATTTCTTCTCTCATATTTCTGTCTCCGCTAATCCTGATCCACCATGATATGCATATTCTTAAGCCGCGAGTCACTGATACTGCGCATAAGCTCCTCGCCATGGCTCTGAAGAAAACTGTCCGTAGTCAGAGTAAGCCCTCTTCTGTTGAGTTCACGTCCTGTTTCAATACAGATATCTTCGATAAGCCACTCCTTGCGGCTTCTGTTCTCCATGCTGTCAGGCAGCATAACAAGCTCTCTGAGCTGAGCTGTCACACCTTTGAGCACTGTAAGCTCCTGTGCAGCTCTGAAAGCCCATTTGTAAAACGGCATGTAGCGCTCATTGAGGAGAAAAACTGCAGAAAGCGCTGTATTCACAAACTCACAGCATGACATATATGCTGCATAGCAGTCACCGCGTTTCATACATCTCGGATAATTGTACTGACCTGACTGAGCCATAACAGCAGTTTTGGCAGCAAGCTTTTTCCTGACCACATCTAAAGGATAAAACCCTTCCAGAGCATTTCTTATCTCAGTGAAAGTTCCCCGATAGTCACAGAACACCTGCCCGTTTACCGCCTTCGCCAGAAAGCTCTGGGGTATGCGCAGCCACTCCATATTATCCTTCGGTGCATGTGTAAGGCCTGTATATCTCTGATAAAACTCTTCTATGGTAAAAACACCAACTCTGCCGCCGCCCTGAGGTGACTGTATTCTTCTCACACCCTGCCATTCTGCAGGAAGTGCCTCATACGCCTGCTGCATCGCTGCACCTGTTTTCTCATACACCTCCTGAGGCAGCCAGATGCAGAATCCCGGTCCGAAATCATGGTCACGGGAAAATTCATCGTCAAATCCGAAACACTCGGATCCTTCACCTACAAGACCTGCTGCGATCGAATCCATGTAACCGGCAAACTGCTTCTCGATCATCGGTCTGCCGAATTCTTCAAAATAAGCTCTGCTAAGCTCCATTCCTTTCATATTCCGGCCTCCTGTCTGCGTTTCTCCTTTACTTTCTCCAGATTTGATGCGACGAGATCATAATACGGCACTCTGCCGAAATCACGCTCTATAAGCTCCAGCGCTTTCTGATAATATTTTTCAGCTTCAATGTATCTGCCTGTCAGATAGAACACCTGTCCCAGTCCTGCACAGGCAGAAGAGTAATGTACATCACTTCCTCCTGTATCTCTGAGAAATATATCCTCTGCAGACAGGAAACTTTCTTTTGCCATTTCCAGCTTGTTCTGACGCACCTGCAGCTCACCCAGATTCACATAGGTCGTTGCCAGTTCACCCCTGCACTGAGGCAGGCCTCTGATTATATTGAATGCTGTATCAAGTGCTTTTTCCGCTTCCGCAAACTCACCTGTCTGGCGATATATCATGCTGATGTTATTGCACAGAGCTGCCATTCTGTAGTCTCCGGAAAGCCCCAGTTTTATCAGCATATCGCGACTTCTTATGAAATATTCCAGTGCTTCCTGATTCTCACCGGCACTCAGATGCACATCACCGGCATTGAGGAGAGCAGTAGCGTAATTTTCTGTGTTTTCCATACCGAGATTCTGCAGAATGTACAGCACCCTCTGATAAAGCATTTTCGCTCTGTCAGTCTGTCCCATAGCCCTGCAAAGCCCTCCCAGCTCATTGCACACTGCTATAATACCGTATTTATCATCTCTGTTTTCTGCTTCTCTCAGCCAGCTCTCCATGTATCTCATGGTATCTGCGCTGTCCTTCTTCTGAAACATGATATCAAGCCCATCATAAAATTCTTTTAAAGATATTCTGTCATCCATTGTCTGCTCCACCGTAAATCAATTATAATTATATAAATTCGGGTATAAGTATAAAATATTTTTCTCTTTCAGGCAATAGCAATGTTTAAAGAATTTTCTGACGCAAATACTAAAATTAATCAGATAACCGTATTTACTTCCTTCAGAAAGGATGATATCAATGTCAAATAAACTTATAAATGAAACAAGCCCGTATCTGCTGCAGCATGCAGATAACCCTGTAGACTGGTATCCATGGGGCGAAGAGGCTTTCACAAAGGCACAGCTTGAAAACAAACCAGTATTCGTAAGTATCGGATACTCCACATGCCACTGGTGCCATGTCATGGCTCACGAATCTTTTGAAAACCCTGCAGTTGCTGAATATCTCAATAAAAACTACGTATCCGTCAAGGTGGACCGGGAGGAACGTCCCGATATCGACCAGGTATACATGCGTGCCTGCCAGGCTGTCACCGGCAGTGGCGGTTGGCCCATGAGCATATTCATGCTGCCTGACAGACGTCCGTTTTTCGCAGGAACCTACTTCCCGCCTCAGCAGTTTCTTCAGATTCTTCAGGCCCTTCACTCCAGCTGGCAGTCCGATTCCGGTCTGATTGATGAAAGTGCTGAACAGATCAAAGATATCGTAAACCGTATGTTCCCGGACAGGCCGGCTTACGTGCTTTCTGGAAAAGGTGAGCACCAGCTGGCACGCGATGCTGTCAGAAGCTTCCGCCAGACCTTTGACAGGGAGTATGGAGGTTTCGGAAGTGCCCCTAAATTCCCGTCACCTCACAATCTGCTCTTTCTCCTGGGCGCAGCTCCTGACATGGCCGAAAAAACACTGCTTCAGATGTACAAAGGCGGAATATACGACCATATAGGAGGCGGCTTTTCCCGGTATTCCGCAGATCACAGATGGCTGGTGCCGCACTTTGAGAAAATGCTCTACGACAATGCGCTGCTGGCCATTGCGTACACAATGGCATACGCCTGCACGGACAGACCTGTTTACGAATCTGTTGTATCAGGAATTTTTTCTTATCTCCGCCGTGAAATGATATCCCCGGAGGGCTGTTTCTATGCTGCTCAGGATGCCGACAGCGAAGGAGTGGAAGGCAGATATTATCTCTTTACACCTGATGAAATAACATCGGTCCTCGGCAATGATGAAGCCGGGAAGTTCTGCAGCCGGTACGATATCACACTGCAGGGAAACTGGGAGGGAAAAAGCATACCAAATCTCCTGAAGCATGATACAATACCAGAGCCGTTGTCTGATATCACCAGATCCCGACTTCTGGAATACAGGAAACAGCGAACATTTCTGCACACGGACAAAAAAATCCTTACCGGCTGGAATGCTCTGACTGCAGCGGCTCTGGCTTTTGCCGGCAGAACATTTGAAAATAATGAATATATCAGCACGGCAGTGAGTATTTCAGATTTCATAGAAAAAGAACTTCACAGAGGAGATACACTTTTCTCCGGTATTACGGCCTGCAGAATAATCAGCCCCGGATTTCTCGACGATTATGCCTTTTATATTTTTGCTCTGATTCAGATATACAAAACAACCGGCGATGAAAAATACTATGACCGGGCTTATAAACTCCTGAAAATAACAATCCGGGGCTTTGAGGATAAAAAGAATGGTGGCTTCTTCTTCTCAGGGACTGAAAACGAAACTATGATAGCTCCTGTCAAAGAAACCTACGATGGAGCCATCCCGTCAGGGAACTCAGTAATGACCTACAATCTTCTCTACTTTGCCGGCAGAAATGACAGCCCGGAGATTGCCGTAAGTCTAAACAGACATCGCAGCTTCATGGACGCAGCAGCATCGGCTCAGCCGCAAGGCCACTGTTTCCATCTCTTTTCACTGTTTCCTGCAAAAAAAATCATCTGTCGAGACAATATGTGCCGTCAGACAGATGAAGATATACTATAGATGCAGATTCTTTGTCGCGGGATTGTCAGTCACATGGCCATCGTGATCAAAGCGTGATCCGTGGCACTGACAGTCCCATGAATTTTCTGCCGGATTTTCACTGAGTCTGCATCCCAGATGGGTGCATCGCTTTCCTCCTGGTACGCAGAAGTTCTTCAAAGTTGTACCGATATTGCTCAGCAGCTGCTTTGAGGCAATGCTCCTGTCTGTATGAAACGCTTCCGCAAATTCATTTTTCCTGCCTGTAACCATATCCGCAATCACAATCGCCGCGTTCATAGCAGATGTCATACCCCACTCGTTAAAGCCTGTTATAACATACCAGTTATCTTCGCTAAGACAGTATCTGCCTACATAAGGGACATCGTCAAGACTCATGCAGTCCTGAGCAGCCCATGCATATTTTTCACGTGACTGCGGGAAGTGTTCGGCCACAAACTTACGTACAATTCTGAAACCGTCATCAGATGCTCCCGTTCTGTGATCCCCTCCTCCGACAATCAGCAGATCTCTGTAATTCCTCAGATAAATACCTCTGTCGCTATCCTCCGCATAGGTGCCTGCAAGCACCGGAGCATTTTCAAGTGCTATTGCAAAGGAACGCTTCTGGTAAAGCTTCAGTGGATACAGTCCGTGGATTTTTATAAAAGGATAATGAGAGGCGAAAACTATTTTATCTGCTTTGATTTTCCCGCCTTTTGTGTACGCTGTATTACCCTTTACATCTTCAACAAACGTATTTTCCCTGATATTAAGCTCACGCGAAATTTCTGACAGGAACTTCAAAGGGTGAAACTGCGCCATATTGTCAAAACGGACAGCTCCGGCAGTTTCGAAAGGAAGTCCGGTATCTTCCGTGAAACCGGCTTCTGCTCCCAGTTCACGTGCCACAGCCGCCTCCACCTTAAGACACCTGTTATCAGTGCGGGAATACACATACGACGGCTTCTTTACAAAATCACAGTCGATATTATCAGCCAGTTTTTCAAATATTCCTGCAGCCGCCATATTTGCTTCAAGATAAGCCTTCGCCTTCTCTTTTCCGAATTTCTTTATAAGTTTGGTATATATGCTCCCATGCTGCGCCGTTATTACAGCAGTAGTCCCCCTGGTGGTTCCACTGCAGATTCTCCTGCCTTCCACCAGCAGGTGCTCCACACCTCGCTCCCGAAGCATGTATGCGCACAGAAGCCCCGCAATACCGCCGCCGATTACCAGAACTTCAGTTTCAGTATCTCCCTTGAGCCGTGGAAACTCCGGCATTATCACATTATCTTCCCATAAGTACATGTCAAAATCCTCCTTAAGACGATTCTGTACATGTATGTTAAAATATATTCAACTGACTTGATTGGAACTGCACTGTTTATTAACCTGTCACCAGAAATACACTATCTGAAAAACTGTACCTTTTCCCACAGCTATATTCTTCGCTTGTTAAGCCTTCTGTTCTGCTCTGACGGTTTCTCCATTTCTTACCTATAAAACAAAGTCGGCTTCGCCGATTCTATCGGAGAAGTGGACTTTGTTGATATTCCGGAAATATCGAAACGATATTTCCTACATAATAAAGAAAAACGCTGGAACTGATTGAAATTCCAACGTTTCTCATGGTGCGGCCTACCGGACTTGAACCGGTACGGTCTCCCACACGCCCCTCAAACGTGCGCGTCTGCCTATTCCGCCAAGGCCGCATAAAAATTTGTTTTTCGTCAAGCGACTTTTTTATTATACTATATATTAGAAATAATGCAAGGGTTTTTTTATTTTTTCTGTGTTTTTTTATCATGTTTTTTGTCAAAAAATAATAATACCAATTGCTTTCCTCCAAATTTCCTGTTCTGCAAAGCTTCCATCTTCTGACCTCTGATTCTCCAGACTCCTTACATTACTTCTCAACACTTTATCTTCTGCAGTTTATCGACTGCTCTTCTGTCTGTATTCATCGGCTCTCTTAAAGTTTCTGCTTCGCTCCTCCCGAACCTCTCTGTCCGATGAGGATTTGAATTTCAAGCAATTGGTATTATCTTTGTACTTCGATATAAACTTCTGGCGGAATCACCTTCTTTCTTAATGCTGACTACTCGTATTAGAAACTTCACCTTGAAGGATTGAGCTTTGGCTTTAACTCTTCCCTTCTGTTGATATTATTATAGCACCGCATCACATATAATGCAAGAATTATTCGAAAATTCTATAAAATATTTTTCATACAATTCTCTATTTTTTCGAACAGCATCTCCTGCGTTCCTGAATTGTCAATAATTATATCTGCTCTGGCTATTTTCTCTTCATCACTCATCTGATTTCTTATTCTGTCACCGACCTCTTCCGGTGCAGCTCCATCACGTGCGCATACTCTGGCGATTCTTATATCCATATCTGCCACCAGCAGCACCACCACATCACATCGCGATTCGAGGCCTCCTTCAAAGAGCAGCGGGGCATCCAGCAGTATAGCAGGAACCCCTCCTCTGCTCTGAAGCTCATCTATACTTCTATCTATTTCACTGATAATAGCACCGAACATCAGCTCGTCCAGCTTCCTCTTTCTCTGAGGATCTGTAAAGACCAGTGATGCCAGTGCTTTGCGGTCAAGGGATCCGTCAGATTTCAGTATATCCACTCCATGTTTACCCATCGCAGCCTCTGGACCGAAGGTGTCATCAAGCACCTTTAGCATTGGGCTGCCGTCCGCTGTAAGACTCCGGCTTATCTCATCAGCATCAACATGCGCCATTCCCTTCCCTCTGAGATATTCAGCTGCAGTTGACTTGCCGGTGCCGATACCGCCGGTAAGCCCTATTATCTTCACTTTCTTATTCATTGCGATTCACCGTTATTTCAGATCATACCAGTTTATTCCTTCATTAAGATCAGCTTTAAGTCTTACTGCCAGTTCATATGCTCTTTCCATATTCTCAACCAGCAGCTTCTCGACTGTCTCTTTCTCATCTTCATAGGTATTTATAATCAGTTCATCGTGTACCTGCAGGATAAGTCTCGATCTGAGCCCCTGCTCTCTGATGGCATTATATACCTTTATCATCGCTATCTTGATAATATCCGCAGCACTGCCCTGGATAGGGGTGTTCATGGCAAGCCTCTCTCCCACCTGTCTGACCATATAATTTGTAGCCATGATTTCCTTGATATAACGTTTCCTTCCCATGAGGGTGGTCACATAGCCGTTCTCTTTGCAGAATTCCACCTGCCCGTCCATATATGTTTTGACAGCAGCATGCTTGCTGAAATAAGTTCTGATATAATCATCGGCTTCTTTCCTGGTGATATGAAGCTCTGAAGAAAGACCGAAAGCACTCATGCCGTAGATGACGCCGAAATTTACCGCCTTGGCGCGGCTTCTTTCCTCGATGGTGATTTCTTCTTCCGGTACTCCAAGTACATTGGCAGCTGTTGCGCGATGTATGTCCTCGCCATTGTTGAAAGCTTCAATAAGCACTTCGTCCCGGGACATATGTGCCAGCACTCTGAGCTCAATCTGGGAATAATCTGCGCCTACCAGCACACAGCTGTCAGTGTCAGGAATAAATGCCTTCCTCAGTTTCCTTCCAAGCTCCTGTCTGACAGGTATATTCTGAAGGTTCGGCTCCGTGCAGCTTATCCTTCCTGTAGTAGTCACAGTCTGATTGAAATGGGCATGTACTTTACCATCGTCCTTTCTGATAAGCGGTATCAGCCCGTCTATATAGGTACTCTTCAGCTTGGTCAGTGTTCTGTATTCCAGCACTGCAGGAACGATAGGATGCTTGTCTGCGATCTTTTCCAGAATATCGGCGCTGGTGGAATAGCCTCGTTTCGTTTTTTTACCGGCCGGAAGTCCCATTTTATCAAACAGGATCTCACCAAGCTGTACAGGTGAATTGATATTGAATGACTCTCCTGCCATCTCATGTATCCTGGCAGTGAGGCTGTCAATTTCCTCCGTCAGAACTTTGCCGAAGACCTCAAGTTCATTTCTGTCCACTCTGAAGCCTTCGAATTCCATAGCAGCCATCACAGCCACCAGCGGAAGCTCCACCTCATAGAGGACCTTTTCGAGAGCTTCTTCCTCAATTGAAGCCTTCTGAACCGCCATGAGATTCAGAACAGCAGAACACACCTTGAATCCGTAATCCATATAGATTTCAGTCGGATCACTGAACATATCAAGCTGACCGGTCTCCGCGAGAAAGTCCTTTTCCTCTTCGACAGTCATGTGAAGATATTCGTTGGAAAGAGCGGACAGACTGTAATTGCTCCTTCCCGAGTCCAGCACGTACTGAGCTACCGCCGTGTCAAAGGATGTATTAAAAGCTGACATTCCTCTGCACATCATCATGTAATAATCACGTTTAAGGTCATGTCCTGCGAAGGATATATCCTGATCTGCCAGCCATCCGAAAAAGTCCGTCAGCTGACTGCAGTCAAAATAGTAGTATATGCCGTTACTTATCGCTGCAGCACCGTCAACAGCTGGCTCTGCCAGATGGCTGCAGTCACCGAAAATCTTTATTACCGTTTCACCGGACATACTGATTTTTCTAAGTTCATCGTCATTTCTGATGATTATTCTCTGCATGCCTTCGGTGTTAACAGACAGCTGAGGAGCTTCTTTGTGCCTTTCAGCATCTGTACTGCCGGTGATATTCAGTTTTTTCAGGAATTTATTGAATTCAAGCTTAGTGTATATTTCTACCAGTGAATCGTAATCCGGCTCTGTCAGCAGGTATTCGTCAAAATCGATATCAATGGGAACATTTGTGTTTATTGTAGCAAGTCTTTTGCTCATCATCGCCAGCTGTGCATGTTCCTCAACTTTTGCCTTGAGTCCTGCGGGTCTGATACTGTCCGTATTCTGTATTATGTTTTCTACAGAACCGTATTCAAGAATCAGCTTTGTTGCAGTTTTCTCACCTACTCCCGGAATTCCCGGAATGTTGTCGGATTTATCACCCATCAGACCTTTGAAATCTATGAACTGCTGCGGGGTGAAGCCGTATTTGTCTATCATCGCCTGTCTGTCATAGAGATCAAATTCCGAAACGCCTTTTTTGGTGAAGATTATTCTGGTAATGTCTGTCGCCAGCTGCAGCTCGTCCTTGTCTCCTGTAATAATATATGGTTCAAGACCTGCCGCTTCGGCTTCCCTTGCTATTGTCCCGATAATATCATCCGCCTCGAAGCCTTCTATCTCTATCTGTCTGATGTTCATGGCAGTCAGAACATCCTTTAAAAGAGGTATCTGCATAGCAAGCTCAGGAGGCATTTTCTTTCGTCCGGCTTTGTACTCCTGATATTCCTTATGTCTGAAAGTCGGTGCTTTCATATCAAAAGCTATTGCCATGTATTCAGGTTCATAATCACGCTTTATTTTTTCAAGCATATTTATGAATCCGAAGATACCCTGAGTGAAAATACCGTCCTTCGTTATCATTGCATTGCGCATCGCATAATACGCTCTGTTTATCAGGCTGTTGCCGTCTATTATAGCGATTCTCTTCATTTCATCCATCCTTTATCCAAGTTTCCTGCCTGCGATCCAGTATATTATTCCCACGAAGATGCCGCCTCCCACTATATTACCAAGTGTGACCGGAATGAGATTATTTATTATCATATTGCCTACGGTCAGACATGACGGATCAAGATCAAGAAGCTGCACAAACGCATCGTTACCTGCCGCAATCATCCCTGCAGGTATGAAATACATATTGGCTACGCTGTGTTCAAATCCTGAAAGAACAAACAGCATGATGCAGAAAAATATGGCGAATATTTTGCTCACCGTTGCCTGAGCGCCTGTAGCCATCCAGACCGCAAGACATACAAGCCAGTTGCACATTATGCCCAGTACGAACGCCTTGCCGAAATCAAGGCTGACCTTTGATATTGCTGTCTTCACGGTGACAGCGCCCAGCAGTCCTCCGCCGCTTTCCAGAAGGCCAGAATAGTTTATAAAAAGCGCGATAATCATAGATCCGACAAAGTTTCCTATGTATACGATCGCCCAGTTTCTCAGCATGCCTGATACTTTTATTTTTCTGTCCAGAATTCCTATAAACATCAGACAGTTACCGGTAAACAGCTCTGCACCGCACAGCACAACCATCATGAGTCCTACCGGGAACACACATGCGGAAACCAGTTTTCCTATACCGAAGGTTTCCGGTGATGACACCAGATTGAACGAAGCCATGGCCGATGCTTCTCCTCCGAATGCTATGTACGCTCCTGCAAGAACAGCCAGCAGAAAAAGCTTCCACATATTGCCGCCGGCTTTAGGAACTGCCGAATCAGATACCTTGTCGAGAATTTCTTTTGATGTTAATGCTTTCAATTGTCAGTTCTCCTTTTCCCAAAAAATAATAGCCTGCAGACGTTAAGTCATGCAGGCTTAAATTATATCATATTATGCTTATTTTGTCATCAGGTCGCATACAGCATTTGAGAATGCCACAGGATCCTCGATCGGCAGACCTTCGATAAGAAGAGCCTGATCGTACAGTATCTCAGCATACTTTTTAACTGACTCCTTATCTTCTTCAAAGGCCTTGGTAAGGGTTTCAAGGATAGGATGCTTGGCATTGATTTCAAGTACTCTTTCAGCCTGGATTTTTTCTTCCATTGGCATTGCATTAAATACCTTTTCCATCTCAAGGGAAAGCCCGCCTTTGGCCGTCAGGCATACAGGATGGCTCTTAAGTCGCTGTGAAAGTTTGATTTCTGAAACCTTGCCATCAAGAGAATTTGCCATGAACTCAAGCATGTCCTTGCTCTCTTCAGCCTGTTTTTCTGCAGCTTCCTTCTCTTCCTGAGTTTCTTCAATTCCCAGATCATCTGCAGAAACCGACTTGAATTCCTTTTCCTGATAGGTTCTCAGCATCTGCAAAGCGAACTCGTCCACTTCGTCAGTCAGATAAAGGATTTCATAATCCTTGTCCTTCAGCATTTCAGTCTGAGGCAGCTTGTCTATTTTTTCTACGTTTTCGCCGCTGGCATAATAGATGTATTTCTGATCTTCCTTCATTCTTGAAACGTATTCAGCAAGGGTCACAAGTGCTTTTTCTCTGGATGAATAGAACATTACCAGATCCTGAAGCTTATCCTTGTTCATTCCCATCTGATCATATATGCCGAACTTGAGCTGCAAGCCGAAATTCTTGAAGAACTCCACATATTTGTCCCTGTCGTTCTTAAGCATGTTTTCAAGTTCACTCTTGATTTTTTTCTCGATTCTCTGAGCGATTGCTCTGAGCTGTATATCATGCTGCAGCATTTCTCTGGAAATATTCAGTGAAAGATCCTGTGAATCCACGAGGCCTTTTACAAAGCTGAAATAATCCGGCAGCAGGTCTTCGCATCTGTCCATGATCAGAACGCCTGATGAATAGAGCTGCAGTCCCTTCTCGTACTCTCTTGAATAATAGTTGTATGGTGCTTTTCCCGGTATGAAAAGCAGTGAAGTATAGCTTACTACGCCTTCAACGTTGGTATGGATAACTTTAGCAGGATCTGTGTAGTCATAGAATTTATCCTTGTAGAATTTATTGTATTCCTCTTCTGTGATCTCACTCTTGTTCTTCTTCCAGAGAGGTACCATGCTGTTAAGGGTTTCCAGCTCTGAATAAGATTCGAATTCGTTATCTGTGCCTTCTTTGATTCTTGATTTCTCAACCATCATTTTGATCGGGTATCTGATGTAATCAGAATATGTCTTGATAAGGTTCTTGATTCTGTATGAGTCAAGATAATCACTGTATTTCTCATCATCAGTATCTTCTTTAAGGGTGAGAGTTATCTCTGTGCCGTAACCGTCCTTCTCAGCTTCTGTAATTGTATAGCCGTCAGCTCCTGCTGATTCCCACTTATATGCGTGTTCCTGTCCATATGCTTTACTTATTACAGTAACTTTATCACTTACCATGAAGGCTGAATAGAAGCCTACACCGAACTGGCCGATAATATCGATTTCATCTTTCTTCTCGATTTCTTCCTTGAAGTCAAGAGAACCACTCTTGGCAATAGTTCCCAGGTTATTCTCAAGCTCTTCCTTTGTCATTCCGATACCGTTATCCGTTATTGTCAGAGTACGGGCATCCTTGTCGGCTTCAATCATGATGCTGAAATCATCTCTGGAAATACCTGTGTTTCCTTCCTCAGTAAGACTCTGATAATAGAGCTTGTCTATGGCATCGCTCGCATTTGAAATGATTTCTCTGAGAAAAATCTCTTTATGTGTGTAGATCGAATTGATCATCAGGTCCAGAAGTCTCTTTGATTCTGCTTTGAATTGTTTCTTAGCCACGTTATCGTCTCCTTTATTCTCTTATGTAATTATTTTGATATATGTTGATACCCCTGTAATTGTGGAACATTTATGATTTAGTGTTCCATTCTTCAAATGTGTTAGCACTCATTCTTTTTGAGTGCTAACAATATAATAACGCTTCATATTA